>JAERSH010000093.1 GCA_016845785.1 Fidelibacterota bacterium | reverse complement strand
ATGGGATATTTTGGATTGATGACACCATTCTGGAGCCGTTCTTTATATTGAGTGGATTCAGAATCTGCAGTCACTACAAATCCATGAACAGAACCGCCGCCACTTTGTCCACCCATTTGCATGGATGCATCATGGCCCATAATCCGGTTACCCCGCGGATTATTACTAGACAGGGTTGCACTGTAAAGAACAGTCAAATCTTTATCAGGATATTCCAGTGTAGCGTTCCAAACGTCAGGCACATCTCTTCCGTCTTTGTAGTAGTAAATTCCGCCTGTGGATGAGGCATATTTAGGGATGCCGATTTCCATTATTTGGTTTAATGCATCAAAGTCGTGGGAGAACAAATCACCGGAAAGACCTGTGCCATAATCAAACCAACACCGCCAGCGGAAGAATCGTTTAAGTGCCTCTTCACCGAAGGGAATTTTATTCGGTGATGGTTCTTGGAAGGTATCCCAATCCAATGTTTTTGCATTGGCTTCAGGATGGATATTCCAAACCCAGGCGCCCCAGTGAGAATTCCGGTTTGTTGTCAATTCTACCAAATTGATTGGACCTAACAATCCCTGTTGGATGATTTGTTTGGCTTTTTCGTTGGCTTCCACCTGTCTATTTTGATGACCCAATTGAAACTTAATACCCGTTTCTTTTACTGCATCATATAGATCCACTGCTTCCTGAAAAGTCCGTGTGAGGCCTTTCTCACAATAGACATGTTTTCCGGCTTTGGCCGCATCAATGGATATTCGAGAATGCCAATGATCAGGCGTGGCCACAATCACTGCATCAATTTCATCATTGGCCAACAATTCTTTGTAATGGCGATATCGTGTGGCTGTTTTTACCGGTTTACCGCCTGGGCGGACTTCATTTTCTGAAGCGGCTACACCATTGTTTGCATTCACATCAAACAGATCACAAACCCCAACAAGGGACACATTCAAATCTTCTTGAGACATGTATGTGGCAAAGCCTTTATCCAATTTATTTTTTCTGGCATTTTCAGATGCACGGGTTGTCCATCCTGGGGTGGCAAATCCGGCCCCACGTACCAAATGACTCCCACGGCCGCCATAGCCGATTATACCTATATTGAGATGCTTGCTATCTGAAAGTCCACTGATGACGGCTGGGGCTGATCTTTCCTGAACAAGTCCTGAAAGCAGGTTCGCCTTTTTGGCTGCATCTCTACTCATTTTCCGCCAGAGGTTGGCTAAAAAGAGACCGAATACAGGTACGGTAGCGAGGCCCTTAATGAGATCCCGTCGTTCTAAATTGGTTTTATTCTGTTTTGTTGGCTGATCACTCATGATCTACTCCTTTTCATTCGAATCTGGTTTGGATAAAAAACGGTCCAAACCGATAATGTGACTGGTGGGGAAACTATAGAGCACCCACAATGCACAAGCTTCAATGAGGTTTTTATTGACGATAAGATAGCTGCCTTCACCGGGACGGCCATATTCTAGGCCAAGCAAAGGAGGTGCAAATAAATAATAAAGTATTATAAATCCCATGCCGACTATAGAACCGTATCGACTGAACAATCCTAACAGCAAAGAAATGCCAACCAAGGTCAGTCCCCACATATTGACTTGATCAGAAATACTAAGCAGTGTCGGATTGGAAACAATCGATTTTGCCAATCCTGAGAAAATCCATTTGGAATCCAAAAGATAGGCAGCAGAAGACCAATATGGATTAATTAATTTGGAGATGCCTTCATATAAAAAATGCCAACCGATAAGGACGCGTAACGTGACGAGTCCGTACAACTGGCATTTGTCATTAATGGTTGATGAATTTAAATCCCTCATATTTATTTAACCTCTTATGAATGTATAATGGTAAAAATAGAACCGCAAAGCATAAGGGGGTATAAGATAAAATACAAGAATGAATTCACTTTGATAGATAATTAGGAGAAAAAGCTTTTTTAGTATTTAAATAATGGAGTATCTTAATACAGGATAAACAGGTATAATTATCATGATAAAACATCACCTTGCTTCCATTAAATTTCACCAATTCGATAAAATTGCAATTCGAATATCATTCTTTCTAAGCATCGTTTTAATTGTGATTCTCTTTTTGATATATCCAAAGATTATGGTTAGACCATATTCGTTTAATGAAATTGCTTATAATATCATTGAACAGATAGATATCCCTCAAACTCACCAACAAATTGAAAAATTGCCTATGCCGGCAAGGCCATCGGTCCCAATTGCTGCAGAAACAGAAGATATTGCTGAAGATTTAACACTAGATATATTCGATTTTGAAGAATTTGAATTCATGGATACGCCACCTCCACCTAAGCCTGAAAAAGGACCAAAGGTAAAGTTTATTCCTTATGATGATCCACCAATGCCTATAGGTGGCTATGCGGCAATAAAAGCCAATCTCATATATCCGGACCTGGCGAGGGAGGCTGGTATAGAAGGCGATGTGTTTGTACGATTTTTTGTAGATAAAAAGGGTAGGGTTAGGGAAACAATTGTAATTAAAGGAATTCCCAATAGTGGTCTAAATGAAGCCGCTCAGGATGCAATTCGAAAAACTCGATTCATACCAGCCAAACAAAGAGAAATGGCCGTAGGTGTATGGATTTCGGTCCCCGTTCATTTTAAATTATACAAAAAATAATAAATAGGATAAATAATGACCCGTATAATCGTTACAACAGATTTCTCAGACTCAGCCCGGAAAGCATATACAAAAGCCATTCAACTGGCTTCTGGATTTGACTCAACTGTCGATTTGGTCCACGTTCTAAACCCAAATATTGTACCACCGGTATATTATGAACAACTGGCAATGCCGACAGAACTGGTCAAGGCGCGTAAGGATCTGAAAAAACAACTTTCGAATGAAATTGATACGTATTTTAAAAATGCTGTTGCTGAGTTTCATCTACTGGAAGGGATACCCTTCAAAGAGATCATTCAATATGCCCGGGACACCTCGGCCGAAATGATTGTCATGTCCAGTCATGGCCATTCAGCAGTGAACCAATTATTATTTGGTTCCACCGTGGATAAGGTGGTCAGGAAATCTACTGTGCCAGTTCTATCGGTAAGGGATACAGGGCGAAAATTCGAACTCCCTTAACAAATTCGAGGTAATTGTTCTCCCGAAAGCATATCCACTATTTTTGCGGGACCATAAGGTTGTATCATAGTTACCTTTGCCTGCATATCAGAAATAACTTTCCCAATAAGGACTGAATCGGGAATTATCTCCAACACCTTTTTAGCATCTTCCTCTTTTACAAAGGAGATAAACCGCCCTTCATTGGCCAAATAAATGGGGTCAAATCCTAGAATTTCACAAGCACCATTCACTTCTTTCAGTACAGGAATTTTTTCTTCTTCAATTTCAATATGAATTTGGGCTGATTGACTGATTTCCACCAGGGCACTGGCCAGTCCACCACGGGTGCAATCCCTGAAACAATGGGGAGAAACTCCATTATTAATGATGGAGTTTACTTGGTGATTCACTGCCATACTGTCTGATTTAATGGTGGTGGAAAATTCCAATCCTTCCCGCACAGCCATGATGGCAATGGCATGGCGACCGATATCTCCGGAAACTACAACGGCATCTCCCGGCTTCACATTTTTGGGGCGAATATTCACACCGGACATGACTTCGCCTATTCCTGCTGTGTTAATGTAAATGCCATCCCCTTTACCTTTGTCCACCACTTTCGTATCACCGGTGACTACTTCAACTCCAGCTTTTTCTGATGCGGATTTTATGGAATGAACAATTTTTTCTAAATCACTTACGGGAAATCCTTCTTCCAGAATAATGGCGAGACTCAAATATTTTGGCATGGCGCCGCACATGGCCACATCATTTACCGTTCCATGGACAGCCAAACTCCCAATATCACCCCCGGGAAAGAAAATGGGATTAATCACAAAGGAGTCGGTTGAAAAAGCCATTTTTACACTTCCAATTTCAAACACAGCACCATCATGGAGTGTGTCCAGATGTGGGTTGGATAATTGGGATTGGAATAGATTCTGAATCAGTTGATTCATGATTTTCCCACCACCGCCATGGGCCATAGTGATATGGTTGTTTTGATCCAGAGGGAGGGGGCAGTTTAAGTCAAATTGGGTCATCGTTTTATACGCCAAAAAATTGAATGGTGACACCACTAATAATTATGATTGTGCCGGCGATTAAGTGAAAATAGGGTTCAATTGGTTTAAGGTTAAAATGTTTAAGTCCATTGATGCCGATATAAACAATCAAAAACATGGTGGCAATGGTGACAATTATAAAAATTAAAATAATGAATAAAATTCCCATGGTATCAAAGTGAAGTCCGGAAACCATAAGAAGGGGAATAAGCGGCTCACATGGCCCCAATAGGAAAAATAAGATTAATGCCCAAGTAGATTGTGTAGAGAATTTGGATGTATCCAGGTGACGATGATGGATTTTGTGGGAAGCATATTTTATACCCCATAATGTGTATAGGATTCCAATACCAATCAAAACCCAAGCGGCCATTTCTCCTCGGATTGAACTGATCAGTTCAATTTGAGACAGTAGTTTACCGGACCAAATTCCTACAAAAGCAATCAGGATAGAAGCAAACACATGACCAATCCCACAGACTGCTGTTAAAGAAAATATCTTTCGATTGGACCAATTGTTAGCCTTAGCCATTCCAATAAATGGAAGATAATGGTCCGGCCCAAGGATCGTATGGAAAAAAGCGATTGACGTTGTTGAAATTAATATAATGGACAATGAGCTCATGTCAAACGATGATATTTATAATAAGCGGCACAAGCGCCTTCTGCTGAAACCATGGTAGCGCCAAAGGGAGATTCCGGTGTACAAGATGTACCAAAAGCGGGACATTCATTGGGGCGTTTATGCCCCATAAGTATTTCCCCGCTGATACAATCCGCTGGCTCTTCTGCTGTTGTATCAATTACGCCAAATTTTAATTCTGCATCATATTTGGAATATTTTTCTGTGAGTCCCCAACCGCTCATTGGGATTTCACCAATGCCCCGCCATTTCCGTGGAATCACTCTAAATACATCTTTAAGCACATGTTGAGCTGGATCATTCCCTTGACGGGACACCGAGCGGGCATATTGGTTTTCCACATCAAACCGACCTTCTTCCAATTGTTTCACCGTCATCAAAATCCCCTGGAGCAGATCCACCGGTTCAAACCCAGTCACCACAATGGGAACTTTATATTTTTTGGAAAGTGGTTCATATTCTTCATATCCCATAATAGTACATACATGACCTGCGGCAAGAAACCCCTGTACTTCATTTCTATCAGATTTCAGGATGGCTTCAATGGCCGGCGGCACCAACACATGAGAAATAAGCACACTGAAATTGGTGAGTCCCTTTTCTTTCGCAGCCACCACTGCCATGGCATTTGCCGGCGCTGTGGTTTCAAATCCCACGCCAAAAAAGACCACTTCCCTATCTGGATGCTTCTCTGCTAATGCGACAGCATCCATAGGAGAATAGACAATGCGCACATCTCCACCTTGTGCTTTAATAGAAAATAAATCTTCATGGGTTCCCGGCACTCGGAGCATGTCCCCAAAGGATGTAAAAATCACATCTTCTTGTGCGGCGATATCCAACGCTTTATCGATCATTTCTTTAGGTGTAACACAAACGGGACACCCTGGGCCGTGCACTAATCTAATTTTATTTGGAATGAGTTTATCAATTCCGTAACGGATGATAGAATGCGTCTGACCTCCGCACATTTCCATAATAGTCCAGGGTTGTGTGGTTGTTTTGTGGATTTCATCTACCAGTTTTAAAACTAAGTTTTTATCGCGATATTGTTCTAAATATTTCATGATATTTCAATACCCATTTTTTCCATTTCATCAAATAATAATTCTGCATTTACGACCTGCCCCATCCAGTGTAACCCAGATTTTGGGAGTTCATTCCGGAGGTATTGTAGGAGACAGGAGACTACGGGAATAGCTGTAAACCAATATCCATCTTCGTGGAAAAGCCGTTTCTGAATATTGAAAATTTCTCCATTTTTTAGACCCGATGCTTCCAACAATAATGCCGTGTAAAAAGGTGGGTGGGATGAAATCTCCAATGATTTTTTAAAAGTGATACTGGCAAGTTTTTCAAAATAATAGGGTGATATTCTCAATGCTAATAAGGATAATGGAAGGACTATATAGTCAGAAAACCACCCAAACCCGGTGATGTAAAAACCCACTTCTTTTAATGATGAATATTTATTTGGTAGAGATCGCAATTCTTCCATAAATAATGGCATCACCTTTTTGGTACCAATTGGCGATCCAAAATCCACATCATTAAATGGGGCGGTGAGCATACCCGGATGATGCCATTCACCATTCTTAAAATAGGATAAATCCGTTTCAACAAGTTCTCGAATAAATTCACGTTTTGCAGTTCCAGAAAGGATTAAATGTGACCAATCTATATTTATTGCGCTTGAAATCTTTGCATGATGAATTTCATCCATTTGATGAGCGGCATATCGCACCAATGCGGCAGGAAGACCTGGATGATAACCTGCATCGGTAATAAAAAGTTGACCTGAATTGTTTAATTGTGGTTTCATGGATTTTAGAACATCTTCTTTACTACCGGAATATTGTAAATCCATATAATCGCATCTATAGTCCAGGCAAGTTTGTACCATTTCTTCTGTAAAAAGTGAAGTGGGGGAAGCGGAAACTACCATGTCCACTATTGAGAGTTTTTTTTTGAATGTGTCTGGTAAAATAGTATTGCAGGGATGAATTGAAAGTCGTTTTGGACTCTCAACAGATTTGATCACTTTTTCTAGATTCCCCTTATTTCTGGCAGCGAGAATAATATCACACTCTGTATGAAATAATAGTAGTTTAGCAATCTTTCTGCCGGTATTACCGCTACCGCCAAAAATCATGATGGTTTTTCCTTTTCCTAGCCTATTCATTGAGCTCTAATCCATCAATTTCTTTCAAATAATCAAACACTTTTTTCGCTTCTGTCTCATCAACAATTGAAATGGCAAACCCCACATGAACAATGAGATAATTCCCCACTACCGCTTCCGGTGTATAGGACAAATTTACACCTTTAATAATACCACCGAAATTCACTTTGCCCGTTTTTATTAGTCCAACATTCTGCGTGATTTCAATCAATTCACCTGGAATCCCTAAACACATGGTGTCTGCCCTCCATGATAAAAGGCTGTGGCCTGCCCAAAGGAAATTCCGCCGTCGTTGATGGGTACTTCCTGATTCCAATATGCAGAAAATTTTTCTTTGTGTAATTGTTGAATTGTCATTTCTAATAATGATTTATTCTGGAAACACCCACCGGAAAGGCAGACTCGATTTACCCTTGATAACCGTGCAATGACCATAACAACATTGGACAATGCCTGATGAAATTTGAATGCAATTTCCTGCCGAGATATACCCAACTTTATTTCATCCACAATTTCCAGAATCATGGTTTGCCAATCCAATTCATGCGTATCATCTTGGTGATGCAAGGTGATGGGATAGGATGCTCTGCAGAGAAAATCGCCAATGGAAAATTCCAAATCCATAGCCGCCTGCCCTTCAAACTGGGATTGTGGGTCAAAGCCGGTGAGGAAGCTCACCCCATCAAAAAGTCGCCCCATGCTTGTGGTTTCAAACATATTTATATCGGCTGCAAATTGAGAATGGAGGATGGTCAATTCTTCTGGGGTAAATGCTTGTTGAATTTGCGGAATTTCGAAAGCTGCTTCTCCCATTGCAGTGTATAATAATCCCAATGCAGACCGCCGCGGCTCTTTAGTTGCCATATCACCGCCGGGAAGAAAAAATGGTTTTAAATGGGCAAAGCGCTTCCAACCTTGTTCAGTTATTTGAAAAAATTCGCTGCCCCAAATATTGTCATCCATACCCAAGCCGGTGCCGTCCCATGCTACGCCTAAAATAGGCAACTCTAATTGATGTTCACCAATCACAGACCACACATGGGCCAAATGGTGTTGCACAGGATAAGTTGGCAAACCAAAGGATTTGGCGAAATGGGTGGACTGATAATCAGGATGATGGTCGCATGTGACTGCCTGGATATTTATATCATAAATTTGGGACAAATCCTTGGCAACATGAACTAGAGTTTGGGTGGATAAATCTGATTCAAGATTGCCAATATGTTGACTGATGAAAAATTGTGTGTTCCGCGTCACCGTCACAGTATTTTTTAAATGTGCGCCTGTTGCCAAGATGGCATTTTTTCCATTTTTTTGATGAAAGGGAAAAGGGGCAAATCCCCGTGCACGGCGAATAATCATGCGTTTGCCTGCCATCCACCGCACGACGGAATCATCCACGGGCCGGACAATTGGGCGATCATGGACTAAAAACCCATCTGCAATGTGGGCCAATCTTTCCAGTGCTTCATGTTCATCAATACAGATGGGTTCGTTGGCAAGGTTGCCGCTGGTGGCGACGATGGGAATCCCCAACCCCATCATGAGTAAATGATGAAGCGGTGTATAAGGCAGCATGACTCCCAATGTAGGATTCCCCGGAGCAATACCTTTTGAAAGGGTTGGGTGACATTTGGAATCTAAAATAACGATGGGTTTTTGCGGGGCAGTCAGCAGTTCCAATTCATTTTGAGATATGTAACAAAATTCTTCTGCCATTGATTTATTTTTCACCATAATGGCGAATGGTTTGGCAGGCCGGTTTTTCCGTTTTCGTAAAGTTGTCACAGCATCGGGATTTCTTGCATCACAAATCAGTTGAAATCCGCCTAATCCCTTTAGTGCAATAATTTTTCCTTTCATGATGGCATCCATGGCCATCAATAATGCATCTTGTTTTTTCGCCGTCACCTTTCCTTTCGTATCCCAAAAAACCAATTGTGGTCCGCAATCTGGGCACGCATTGGGTTGGGCGTGAAAGCGTCTGTTGTTTGGGTCATTGTATTCAAATTGGCATTCATCACACATTTCAAAATTTGACATGGACGTTGCCGGCCGGTCATAGGGTAATCCTTTAATAATGGAAAAACGAGGACCGCAGTTGGTGCAATTGGTAAAAGGATATTGATAACGGCGATTTCCCGGATCGGTGATGTCTGAAAGGCAGTCATCACAGGTGGACATATCCGGCAGAATGATGGCTGTTTTTTCACCTGAAGTATTACTGTGGATAATCTTGAAATTCTTACAGTCATTCACGGTGGCGGGATGTGTGCGAATATCCTGAATATGTGCCAAAGGTGGTGCATCGGAGCGCAGGTGAATTAAAAAATCATGGATTGATGCATCATCTCCCTGAGCAAAAATGCGGACTCCATCAGGTGAATTTTTCACATGACCTTTAACACGATGTTTTCGTGCCAACTTATAGACAAACGGGCGGAATCCCACCCCTTGTACTGCTCCGGATACTTTGATTGTTAAAGCTCTTTTTGAATCTAAATCAGGCATGAGGCACCGGAGTTAGGATTCAATATCCACAGATTTTAACAGGATATCCTGTGCTTGAGGATGGAAGGCGTCTGTAGATGTTTCAATGTTCAGGGGTACACCATCCAAATCAGAATCTTTGGTGGCCCAATCAAAATGTTCTTTAAAATGATCAGCGGAAATATGACTCATGGCACCTAACCAAACCGAAATAGATTTCACCCGTTTCCCCTGTTCGGATTTCGCCACCTCTCGCACCTTTTTTAAGAGGTCATTTAGCAATGTCATTTCATGCATACACCGACTCTTTCTCTTTAATGGATTTGATTTCTTTAATGATTTCGATGGTCACCAATTCTGCGGCAGAGTGAATTTCCGGAGACATATCTTTCCCTATTTCGAAATCTTTTCCTTCAATCCCATAAATCACCAAATGTTTTGGTAGCTGACCCAGCATGCGCGCCATTTCCACCGCTTCCGCCACACCAAAGGCATGAGTGGAGTAATGGAAAAAATTCGTGGGTACTTTTTCTGCATTGCCATCAATACGGTGAACGGTACCGGGCTTTGCTCCTGACTGTACTGCATCTACCAAAACCACATGATTGTAACTTTGCCAGATATCCATAATGTCAGAGCCTTCTCCGGAGCGTTCCATCAAATGCACATTTGATAGTTTATGCTGGCGAAGCTGTTTTAAAATGGCCAAGCCAACACTATCATCACAGCGATAGGGACTCCCTACACCGATTATTAAAATGGATTGAGTCATGCTACTCCCGCTCAATATTCAGTTTCAAAAAGTGTGTAGCGCAGGAAATACAGGGATCATAATTCCGCACTGCCTGTTCGCATTTCCAGGTGAGATTTTCGTCACTTAGGTCCATGTATTTGGGAATGAAGTTGGACAAATCTTCTTCAATGCGACTTTGGTTCTGTGCCGTAGGCGGTACAATCTTCGCCGTTTTAATGGTTCCTTTTTCATCAATATCATACCGATGATATAGAATACCACGAGGCGCTTCCGTACAGCCCCAACCGATGCCAGGTTTTATTTCATAGTCCAAGGCATGCTTTTTCGGTTTTTCATAATTTTCAATAATGCGGATGGCTTCATCAATGGCATACACAGTTTCCAGAGAGCGCACCACAATAGATTGAAAGGGGTTGGTCACTTGTCTATCATAGCCAATATCCACTGCCACCTGTTTGGTCAAATCAGAGAGTTGATTATAATTCAGGTTATAGCGAGCCAAGGGACCAACAAAATAGTTGCCATGACCTTTATGCACAGATTGGAGTGCATTGGAATGCTCCACATGAATTTCTTCAAAGTGGTCTTCATAATCCATAATGTCAATGTCAAGTCCCGTATTGGAAATGAGCCGGCCTTCGTTGAATGGATATTCATCAGGATGGTGAAGCGCTACAAATTCATAGTCTTGATCAAAGTCAGGGCATTCCAGGGAGTTTGCTACCTTCACCGCTTCGATGGATGCCTCTTTCGCCCATTTCAATTCTTCCAATAAGGATGCAAAATCTGCTTTTTCCGGTACTTTGTAAAATCCACCTATCTTATTATTGATGGGGTGAATTTCTCGTCCGCCCAGAAGGCGAACAATTTCGTTTCCTGCTTTTTTCAGCCGGAGTGCCATTTTCACCAATTCCGGTTTATCGCCGGCCAGTTGGATGGCATCCTGATAGCCCAAAAAGTCCGGTGCATGGAGCATGAATACGTGGAGCACATGACTTTCGATCCATTCACCGCAATAGATGAGACGGCGCAATTCTCGAAGCTGTCCGCCGACGTGGATACCCAAAATTCGCTCCATGGCATGAATGGAACTCATGATATAAGCAATGGGACAAATTCCGCAGATTCGTGCCGTAATATCCGGCGCTTCAGTAAAGGGCCGCCCCCGTAAAAATGCTTCAAAAAATCGTGGTGGTTCAAAGATTTTAAGTTTGCAGTCTGTTAATTCATTGTCCTTTATTTTGATAAACAAGGCGCCTTCGCCTTCTACGCGGGCGAGATAATCTACTTTTATGGTTTTACTGTTACTCAAGACGTTCACTGGCTCCTTTAAACGGTTCTAAAAATCCGTTAAATCCCCGGAAGGCTTGCAGGATGGTTTCATCTGCCACACCCAAGTGACGCCAGACTTCTGTCATAGAATCGGTGTTGGCAGAATCTTGGGGACCAAAACAGCCATAGCAGCCTCGATTGTAAGATGGACAGAGTGCGCCACATCCTGCTTGCGTAACGGGACCGAGACAGGGTTCATTCCCGGCCACCAATACACAGGTATTCATTTTCAGTTTACAATCCATACAGACAGAATGGGTGGGTATATTTGGTCGTTTCCCTGCTAAGAGAGAAATAACCACTTCCAAGAGTTGATATTTATCAATGGGACAGCCCCGAAGTTCAAAATCCACTTTGATATAATCGGATATGGGATGGGATTTGTCAAGCGTATCAATGTACTGAGGATTCGCATAGACGATGTTGGTAAATTCCTGTACATCGGCAAAATTCCGCAATGCCTGGATCCCGCCGGATGTGGCACAAGCTCCCAGTGTGATAACAATACCGGAAATTTCACGAATCTCTCGAATTCGTTCTTCATCATGGGGGGTGGTGACAGACCCTTCTACAAAGGAGACATCGTAAGGGCCTTCCACCACTTCACGGGTGGCTTCAGGGAAATAAGCGATTTGCACTGCTTCAGCCACAGCCAAAAGTTCATCTTCACAATCTAACAAGGAAAGTTGGCAGCCATCACAAGAAGCAAATTTCCATACAGCGAGTTTAGGTCTATTATTGCCCATCATAACTCCTTAATCTTGAAGAACTGTTCCGCTTCAGAAAAATTGAATACAGGACCATCTTTGCAAATGAACTTCGAACCCAATTGGCAATGCCCACAGAAGCCAATCCCGCATTTCATATTTCTTTCCATTGATATCCAGATATCATCAGGGGTAAGTCCAAATTGAAGGAGTTCCCGCACAGCAAAACGGATCATGATTTCTGGTCCACAGACAAGTGCGGCAGCGTTGGCGGGGTCAATATTCAACCTTGGGATGAGGGTAGTGACAACACCTACTTGGCCCTGCCAAGATGCAGAGGCAGCATCCACAGTTACCCGTACCATAAGATCCAAGTGGCTCCGCCATTCCATGATTTGATTGGGATAGAGAATTTCTTCAGGTCCCCGGGCTCCGTAGGCGATTGCTACTCTTTCAAAGTCATCGCGATTATTAAGAAGATGATAAATGGCAGGGCGGAGGGGCGCCAACCCGATACCACCGCCAACGACGATTACATTTTTTCTTTCTAATTTGTTCATGGGCCAGGCAGTGCCAAATGGTCCCCGTACACCTACAAAATCACCTGTGTTTAATCCACAGAGTGCATGGCTCACCATCCCTACATCCCTTATGGTATGCACTAAGGTGTCCTGGCTATTGAAATTTCCGCTGATGGAAATGGGAATTTCCCCTACACCGCTGGCATAGAGCATATTGAATTGTCCCGGATGAAAGGAGGGAAGGGGTGTTTTATCTACATTTTGAAGTTCCAATGTCCAAGTGTCGTGTGTCTCTTTAATCTTTCCCACCACCCTAAAAACAGTAGGTAACATGGGTAGTTGGGGTCGGTAATAGCCTTGGGTATTAACCTGGTTGTCCATACATATCCACCAATTGTAATCGAGTTGCATTAAGGCGTTCCATTATGATCTTTGAAAAGCGATTCATAAGTTCAAAGCCTAACTCTGGATTCTCTTTACACTTTTTTCGAATGCATTGACCATCTAATTGAATAGCATTGGTCTTTTCTTTGGCTAATGCGTCAAAATGCCAGATAAAGGGGGAGAACAGCCAAGACCATCCTAAAACATCCCCTCCATTAAGGGATTGGATAACAATTGGACCTTTATTGTGGGTATGAATGGAAAGATCAACTGAACCGGATAGTAGTATAAAACAATTGTTGGCATTTTCTCCTTCCAAAAAAATAGTTCCTCCCCGAGAAAAGGTTTTTTCAGACGCACATCCAATCATGTCTGATATAGTCACGAATGGCAATCCTTGAAAGATTGGGTGGGAGGATAATTGTTCTGCAATAAAATTAGCCATGGGATTATTCTCCTTTTTTATATTGGTTTGAGGGTATTGAAAGTGCTTCCAGTTCTTCGGTGATATCGATACCGGGTGGGCACCATGTGATACAGCGGCCGCATCCCACACAGCCCAGGGAATCAAACTGATCCTGCCAAGATGCAAATTTGTGGGTCAGCCATTGGCGGTAACGTGATTTTACCGACTCACGCGTATTGCCGCCGTGGATATAAGTGAATTCTGAGGTGAAACAAGAATCCCACCGCATTTGGCGATCTGTTGTTCCGTCTAAGTCATTTACATCTTCCACTGTCATGCAAAAACAGGTGGGGCAGACCATGGTGCAATTGGAACAAGCGAGACAGCGTTCTGCCACTTCATCCCAACGGGGATGATCCGGATTGGCCATTAAATTGGATTTTAACCCTGTGGTTTGGACGCGTCGTTTCAATTGGGTGCGAACACGTTCAAGTTGGGCATCCTTGATCAATACATGTTTATCATCGGCATCATTCAATTTGAGGTGATTAAAAATGTCCTGCCCTTTTTCAGTTTCAGACCGGGCTAAAAAATAATGATCTCCATCCTCAAAAATTTCAGTGAGGACAATATCTGCACCATCCGGAATCTCAGGACCGGAACCGACAGAATCACAAAAGCAAGTTTCGCAGGTATTGAAGCATTCCACAGCAATAATCATAGATAACTCCCTGCGACGTTTATAATTGGGATCGATATAATTCCCTTTCAGAAAAATTTTGTCTTGGATTTTTATTGCATTCAATTCACATCCTCGAACCCCTAAAAATGCATAGCGGGGTTCATCATTGGTTACCTCAAAAGAGATTCCTTTACCATTGCGATTGACCTTGAATAAAGATTGAACAGGTGGATATAAATATTTTTTCCAGGAATAGGGGGAAACGGTGTAACCGAAAAATCGACTGGATTGAATATTTTGTAATGCGTATTTCCCCGGGCTCTGGTGATCGATGATGCCGATGGGCAATTCACTGGACGATTTGATTGAATCATAGGAAATCACCCCATCCTTCACTTTTGGACCTATCAACTGATAGTCATCCATAATTAAAACCTGAATCAAATCGTTTAATTGGTCCAATTGAAGTACTTTTAATTCCATAGGATTCATCCTTAATTCAACTAAAATTTAATGGGTGGAAAAATCTTAAACAAGTAATTAAGACCTTTTAATCCTATTAAATATATATTAATTTTTCATTGAAGAATATTAAGGATTATAGTAATGAGAAACTCAAGCCTATCAAATGGTCATTTGGGGTCAATTCCTCATCCCGGAATACGCACAACCGCAGATGGTTCTGAGAGCGTTGTTTGGGTCGAAACCCATATTTCACAAGGGGCCTGCGCTTACCCGATTACCCCATCAACACCCATGGGTACCGGTTACGAGGTTGCTTATTCAAATGGAAAAAAGAATATTTGGGATGAACCCTTAACATTCATGGAATTGGAATCAGAGCACAGTTCTGCTTCGGCTTGCGAAGGATTTGCCTTGGCCGGTGGTCGTGTAGCCAATTTTACTTCGGGGCAGGGGCTTGTTCTCATGAAGGAGGTTTTGTATACAATTTCCGGAAAGCGCCTTCCCTGCGTATTTCACATCGGTGCACGGGCATTGACCTCCCAAAGTTTAAATGTCCATGCAGGCCATGATGATGTAATGGCTGTTTCCGATTGCGGTTGGGGCATGCTTTTTGCCAAGAATGCCCAGGAAGCTTGTGATTTAGCCCTGATTTCCCGCCGTACAGCAGAGCAGACACATACACCTTTTATGAATGTACAGGATGGATTTCTAACCACCCATACAATTCAAGATTTAAAATTACCTGAACCGGAATTCATGAAAGAATTTGTAGGGAACCCCAATGAAATATTACTCAACCTCATGGACCCATATAATCCGATTCAGTCCGGAACTGTACAAAATCAGGATTCCTATATGAAAGGTAAAGTAGCGCAACGATTTTTTACGGATCATGTCGCCTATACGCTTCATAAAGCCATGGAAACATTTTATGCACAAACAGGGCGGAAATATGATATGATATCCACCTATAAAATGGAAGATGCAGAATGGGCCATTGTGGGTATGGGTACCATGATTGAGTCTGCTGAAGCGATTGTTGATTATTTACGGAAGACTCGTAATCTCAAAATCGGCTGTGTCCAAGTTACTGCATTTCGGCCTTTCCCCTCAGTGGAAATCGTAAATGCACTTCAGCATCTGAAAGGGTATACAGTTTTAGAACGCATGGATAATCCATTGGCAGAAAGCAATCCCTTGACCATGGAAATTAATTCAGCTTTTGCTTCATTTTTATCCCATAATGAAGAAGCCCACATCCATGTCCCTAAAATTTATTCTGGCTCAGCGGGATTGGGTTCCAGAGATGTAAGGCCATCCGATTTAATTGCTGTGGTGGACAATATGATTGCCGATGAAAAACGGACATTCACGGTTGGTATTAAACATCCATTGGCAGTGAAAACGGATATGAACCCGGATATTCGTTCTGAAGGGATGTATTCCATGCGGGGTCATTCTGTGGGCGGATACGGTTCTGTCACTACCAATAAAATTATAGCTACAATCGTGGCAGATTTATTCGATCTCCACGTTCAGGCCTATCCCAAATATGGGTCCGAAAAGAAAGGACTCCCTACCACATATTTTATGACCGCCGCCACTGAGCCCATTCGGACCCATTCAGAATTGGAATTTGTTGAATTTGTGGCATTAAATGATGTGAATGCATTTAACCTGTCCAACCCATTAACCGGCCTTACAGAGGGTGGCGCATTGTTCATTCAAACGCACTTGAAGGATCCGGATCAAATCCATGCATCCATTCCCAAATGGGCGAAAAAAATTATTGAAGATCATCACATTCAAGTTTATGCCCTGGATACAAAAGAAATATCACGTCAAGTTTCTACTCTTCCTGATTTGGTTCAACGTATGCAAGGTATTGTTTTGCTGGGTGTTTTCCTTAGGGTGACGCCCTTTGCAGACAGATTTAATATGGATAAATCCACATTGATGGATGGTGTTGAAAAGTCTATACGAAAATATTTTGGCAAAAAGGGTGAACACGTTGTTCAGGATAATTTGAAGGCGGTTTCTCTTGGGTTTGACCAAGTGATTTCTGTGTCAGAGTCCACACTTGAAGGAGAATTGGTATGAGCCAACATTCAACAAAAACAGTTTTGGACACTCAGGACTTTTGTGACAGAATTATTTGCGGATATAATGACGGCACAGCAGAATACGGTTTGGATGCGGATATTTCCCTAGCAAAAAGTTTAGTCCCGGCCGGCACCGGCGCCTTTCGGGATTTCAGCTATATTGCGCCCGACATTCCCATTTTTGATGCAAACCAATGTGTAGGTTGTATGGAATGTGTGACTGAATGTCCCGACACAGCCATTTTAGCCAAAGCAATTCCGGAAACAGAATTGGACAATCAACTCTCCCAATTGAATGGATCGCCTTTCACAGAATGGGTGGGTAATCAATGGGCCACCAATAAGAAATTTTACGATACACCGAAAAAGCAAAATAAAGCGCCGGCAAAATTTGGTATCTTTGTTGATCCAGAAAAATGTAAAGGCTGCGGTGAATGTGTGAACGCATGCGGCGATCATGAAGCATTGAAAATGGTGGTGAAAAAGGATGATACGGTTCCAAAACTCAAATTCGGGATGGACTTCTTCAATAATTTAGGCCCCACACCTTCCGACTATGTGAATGAACGTGTTTTGGCCGATATGATGTTGGCGGAGGAAGCCATGCTTTACACAGGCGGCGCCGGCTCTTGTATGGGATGTGGTGAAGCAACCGCACTTCGAATGATGCTGGCCGCCACGGGATTTGTCTATGGAAAAGAAAGTATCGGTTTGGTGGCCGCCACCGGTTGTAATACAGTCTATGGCGCCACCTATCCCTACAATCCATTTTTGGTACCATGGAGCAATTCTTTATTCGAAAATGTGGCCACCTTTGCCATGGGCGTTCGGATGCGTTGGGACCAAAAGGGTTGGCAGGATAAAAAACTCTGGGCCATCGGTGGTGATGGCGCCATGCTGGATATTGGATTCCAAGCGTTGTCTCGATTGCTCATGTCCGGAATGAATGTGAATGTGATTATTTTGGATACACAAGTATACTCTAACACGGGCGGACAAGCATCCACAGCAACACTTACAGGTCAATCGGCAAAAATGTCTGCCTTTGGGTCTGAACACCATGGGAAAACAGAACGTCGGAAAGAAATTGCCAACATTGCCATGGTACATCCGGATGTGTTTGTTGCTCAGACAACTGCTGCCCATCCAAACCATTTTTATAAAGCAATTATGGCGGCCAATGAACATCCCGGTCCTGCCATCGTGAATGTGTACACTTCATGTCAACCGGAACATGGCATTGGCGACAACCAATCCTATGACCAAGCGAAACTGGCGGTGGACTGTCGTGTGTTTCCCATTTTCATTTTTGATCCAAAAAAAGGAAAACGCATATCTGAAAAACTGTCACTGCAAGGAAACCCTGCCAAAAATAAAGATTGGTTTGTGAATTCCAAATCAGGTGAATCCATGGATTTCATTCATTTCGCCAAAACGGAAGGCCGCTTTGCCCGGAATTTTGATAAAGAGGGAAATCCGGATCCAATCCTGCTTAAAGCACAGGAAGATCGGTTGGCCAATTGGCATGTGTTGCAAGAGTTAGCCGGTATTCCCATTCAAAATGAATCGACCTGATCCCATCACGGGAATTACTTTTCCAAAGGGGAAATCACTGCTCCACAATCCCTTACTTAATAAGGGAACGGCCTTTACCCAATCTGAACGGGAGTATTTACAACTGGAAGGCCTTCTTCCGCCCTATATCTTGACCCTTGAAGAACAAAAAATGAAGGTGCTGTCTGCTGTTCGACTCAAAGAAACGGACATGGAAAAATACATGTATCTCACGGCGCTCCAGGATCGGAATGAAATATTATTTTATAAATTAATCATGGATGAAATTGAAGAATTCATGCCTATCATTTATACGCCGACTGTGGGACGGGCGTGCCAGGAATTTGGCCATATTTTCCGTCGGCCCCGAGGACTCTACATTTCCGCAAAGGACCAAGGATCCATTATAAAAATTCTCTGTAACTGGCCCCAACGAGATGTGGATGTGATTGTGGTGACAGACGGCGAACGCATCTTAGGGTTGGGTGATTTAGGCGCGGATGGTATGGGCATTCCTATTGGGAAATTGTCACTATATACGGCCTGTGCCGGGATTCACCCAGGAAAAACTTTGCCCATCACTATTGACATTGGCACCAACAATGAAGAATTGCTTGCAGATCCACTCTATATTGGATTGCGGCAAAAGCGAATGAACGGTCCTGATTATGACAGTTTCATGGATGAATTCATGGATGCAGCCACACATGTTTTTCCTGATGTGTTGATTCAATTTGAAGATTTTGCCAATCATAATGCACAACGACTTTTGGACCGATACAGACATCATTATTGTACATTTAATGACGATATTCAAGGGACGGCATCGGTGGTATTGGCTGGATTATTTTCTGCTATGCGGTTATTAAATCAAAACTTATCGGACCAGCGATTTTTATTTTTTGGGGCCGGTTCTGCTGCCACAGGCATTGCCGATTTAATCATTCAAGTGTTAAAAAATTTGGGCATGTCTGATGAAGATGCGCGACGTCGGATTTATTTATTTGATTCTAAAGGATTGGTTGTCACGAATCGGAATGATTTGAGTGATATTAAAAAACCATTTGCCCGTGAATGTGATTATGAATCCGATTTTGCTTCTGCCATAAAAACGATAAAACCGACCGCCATCATTGGTGTCTCCGGGATAGGTGGCGCATTTGATCAACGTGTTATTCAAACAATGGCAGAATTGAATGACAGACCCATAATTTTTGCATTATCCAATCCAACATCGAAATCAGAATGTACCGCCCAAAAAGCTTATGAATGGACAAATGGGAAAGCCATTTTCGCCAGTGGTAGTCCTTTTGTCCCAGTCAATTTCAATGGAAAACAACTCATCCCCGGGCAAGGGAATAATGCCTACATTTTTCCTGGACTTGGGTTCGGCGTTGTGATGTCTAAACCATATCGAATTCAGGATGAATTATTTGTAATAGCGGCGGAGACCCTCTCATCTAGAGTCACCGACAGCAATTTGAACAAAGGTTTACTTTACCCGCCTTTGAACCAAATTAGGGACATTTCAATCCAGATTGCCACGAAGGTTGCAGAAAAAGCTATTGAAATGGGAGATTCTAAAATGGAACCCCTTTGTGATGTAGAATCAACCATTCGATCGCAGGCATTTATCCCTGAATATCGATCCTATATTTAATTGTTTTTGGTGTGAGCTAACACCGGTTTCATGATGTAATAGAATATCCATAAGCCGATTAAAAATAGTCCGATAACAAGCCATATAAAAGCAGACCGAATTAACCATTCAAATCGACCAAATTCACCATAATCCGGGAACCCTTTTCTCGGGTCTCTTCTGCGTGGAACACACTCTTCGTTTTGTTCTTCCGTCCAGTCCTGCTTTGTTTTAAATATAATATCCAATTTGAAAACAAACCAAAGTAGAAGGCTATTCTTCAAAAATGTTGCGCTAAAAATAATCTTCCATATTGTTTATTTAGCAAATGGCAACTATTTGTATTATCAATTGTTTTTAACCCTAACTTGAAAATTAAATTATTGGACAAAATTGGAGGTGAAATGAGGAAATATTGTTTCATAATTACTGCTTTTTGCTCGATCCTATGGTCTCAGCATTATCAGGTTGACTTTCCACCAGATGAATTTCAAGAACGTTGGAGAGGTGTATTTGATCAGATCGGCGAAGATGCGGTTGCGGTAGTTCAGGGGATTCCACTGACCAATGGATTTATAATGCCCAGACAATCCAATGCATTTTATTATTTATCCGGTATTGAATCTCCTCATGCTTATATACTTTTAGATGGGCGGGAGAAAAAAGTAACCCTATACATGCCTCCCAAAAATGAAAGATTAGAGCGGAGTGAGGGAAAAATTTTAAATGCAGATGATAAACGACTCATCAAAAAACTGGTGGGTGTAGATGCAGTAAAATCGACAGAAGAAATGCGCGAAAATTTTCCGCCAGACATGAAGCGATCCACAACCATTTACACCATGTTTACACCGGCTGAAGGACAGGGACAGAGCAGATATGAATTAGAAGTGGCAAATGCATCCATCGCTTCAGATTACTGGGATGGCCGTATCAGTAGAGAAGGACGATTGGTACAGCTATTGAAATTGAGAAACCGTAATAATGAAGTAAAAGATCTGACCCCAATAATTGATAATTTGAGGAGTGTAAAAAGTACTCGGGAAATTGCGCTGATACGACGAGCCTCCCAACTGGCAGGGCTGGGTATGATCGAAGCCATTAAAAGTACAGAACCCGGCGTCTGGGAATATCAATTGGATGGTGCGGCACGTTATGTGTTCTTGGTTAATGGTGCGCGTTTAGAAGCATATAGATCCATAACTGCCTCAGGGATAAAAAATATTAGTAATGGCCATTACTATAGGAATGATAGCCAATTGAAAAATGGAGACCTAGTGTTGATGGATTATGCTCCGGACTTTAGGTATTATGTTAGTGATATTGGACGTATGTGGCCTGTGAATGGAACCTTTGAACCATGGCAAAGGGAGCTACTCCAGATCATTTTGGAATATCGGAATGTAGTATTGGATATTATTCGTCCTGGGCTTACGACGGATGAAATACTAGATGAAGCTAGAGAGCGAATGAAACCCATTATGAAGGATTATAATTTTTCAAAGCAGATCTATAAAGAAGCGGCAGAAAAAATGGTCAGGACCGGTGGAGGTGTATTATCTCATCCTGTGGGTTTGGCTGTTCATGATGATGGTCCTTATCGCTATGGTCCTTTGAAAGTAGGTCAAGTATTCTCCGTTGATCCCCAGATGTGGGTACCCAAAGAAAATCTATACCTTCGCTATGAGGACACGATTGTGGTTACTGAAAATGGGAACGAAAATTTCACTGATTTTTTACCTTCTGAATTGGATGATCTTGAAGCCTTAACAAGACAAAAAGGCATCGTCCAGCAATTCCCGCCAAATAAAATGAAATGGAATTATAAATGAAGAAACAGCCAATTAAAAAAATAATTCATTGCAGCTTATTAATTGTAAGCACATCACTTCTAATAGGAGATGATGGATATAAAATGCCACCAAAGGCTATCGCAAAACTAGTGGATGCACCGGCTACACCAGTGGTAAGTGTAAGTCCGGATAAGAGTAAGATTCTAATTTTGGAACGATCCAGTTTACCCTCGATCGAAGAATTGGCCCAGCCAGAACTACGATTGGCCGGGTTGAGAATCAATCCCGCAACCAACGGCAGGAGCAGAAGGAGTCATTACATTGGTATCACCATCCAGGATATTCAATCTGGAAAACAAAAAAATGTGAAAGGCGTTCCAAAAGGCGGAAGAATTTCAAATGTATCTTGGGCGCCGGACGGAAAACATATCGCCATGACGGTGACTAAAGGAAATGAAATAACCCTATTTACTGCCAATGTGAAATCGGGCAAGGCCAAACAGATTCTGAAAACACCATTGAATGCCATTTATGGTTCACC
Source organism: Fidelibacterota bacterium (assembly GCA_016845785.1). GTDB lineage: Bacteria > Fidelibacterota > Marinisomatia > Marinisomatales > TCS55 > TCS55. The sequence continues at coordinate 8,264 of JAERSH010000093.1, read as the reverse complement.
TTTCTATTGGATGTCTAATAGTAAGGGGTTGATCGCAAAAACCATATTGAAGGGGAGAGGCAATCCACCAGAAAATCCTTCAATCCCCACTGGTCCTGTTATTCAAGAGAATGCAGGCCAAAAATCTCCAGCACGAACATATCAAGATCTTCTCACCAATACCCACGATGAAGCCTTATTTGAATATTATATGAATGCCCAAATCGTCCATGTTTCTTTGAAAGGGAAGGTTAAAAAACTTGGGAAGTCAGGTATCATTCGCCGTGCAGAACCATCACCGGATGGAAACTATATTCTAACCGAAACGATTCATCGTCCGTTTTCTTACTTGGTCCCAGTTTATCGATTCCCAACTCGAATTGAAATTTTGGATAAAAATGGGAAATTAGTCCATACATTAAGGGATATGCCCCTAGCAGAATCCATTCCCATTGGAAGGGACGCAGTCATTGATGGGCCTCGATCCTTCGGTTGGCGATCTGATGTGGGATCCACTATATATTTTGTGGAAGCATTGGATGGTGGAGATCCGAATAAAGACATGCCATTTCATGATGAAGTTTTCACACTATCTTCTCCATTTAATGGTGTGCCAAATTCCTTAATCAAATTGCCATTGCGATATAGTGGTGTTCGATGGGGGAATGAATCTGTAGCATTGGTTTCTGATCGGCGATGGACCCAGCGGAGGACCACAACATGGCGCGTGAATCCATCCAATGGAAATTCTGAAAAGATCATTGACCGACTCTATGAAGATCGGTATAACGATCCAGGAACCCCGTTAAGTACACAAAATGAATTTGGCAGATCCGTGCTCCACATTCAGGATGACGCCACATTGCTCATGTCAGGAACGGGGGCATCGCCGGAAGGGGATAAACCATTTTTAGATCGATTCAATATGGATACAAAAAAGACGGTACGGTTATGGCGAAGTGAACAGCCTTTTTACGAGCGTGTTGTTTCCGTTTTGGATAAAAAAGGTGACATTATTCTCACTAGCAGAGAGGCGAAGGATCAACCGGCAAATTATTACAAACGGGATTTAACAGGTGCAAAAATGGAGGCTGTAACCCAATTCCCCCATCCATACCCTCAAATGAAAAATGTGTATAAAGAAATGCTCACTTATAAACGAGATGATGGTGTAGACCTCTCAGCTACTCTTTATTTGCCACCTGGCCATCAACCGGGAGATGGTCCATTGCCATTATTAGTATGGGCATATCCCAGGGAGTTCAAAACTTCAAAAGCCGCTTCACAGGTGATTGGTTCTCCACACCGTTTTTCACGGATTAGTCCTACCTCACCATTGATTATGCTATCTTATGGGTATGCTATCCTTTCCGGCGCCACTATGCCCATTATTGGTGAAGGGGATCAAGAACCCAATGATCAATATGTTAAACAATTGGTCGCAAGTGCACAGGCTGCAGCTGATATTATGGTGGAAAAAGGCATAACAACGCGAGATCAACTTGCCATCGGCGGACACTCATACGGTGCATTTATGACGGCGAACCTTTTATCTCATTCTGATATTTTTCAGGCAGGGATTGCCCGAAGCGGCGCCTACAATCGAAGTTTGACACCATTTGGATTTCAATCGGAACAGCGCACGTTTTGGGAAGCACCGGAAATCTATTTCGCCATGTCGCCATTTATGCACGCCCATAAAATGAATGAACCCATTTTGCTAATCCATGGTGAGGCGGATAACAATTCGGGTACATTTCCTGTGCAGAGTAAACGATATTATCATGCCCTAAAAGGCCATGGTGCCACTGCAAAATTGGTCATGTTACCCCATGAAAGCCATGGATACCGTGCACGAGAATCGGTGATGCATATGTTGTGGGAAACAGCCAATTGGCTCGATACATATGTGAAAAAAGGAACTAAGGATTAAGCCATGAAGAAATCAAAAGATATGTCATTTGACACCAAAGTCATTCATGCAGGAGAACCGGATCCCAAGATTGAAGGGGCTGTAAGTATACCCATTTTTCAAAGTTCCACTTTTGAGTATGCTGGACAAACCGATTATAATGAATTGAAATATATCCGGCTCAACAATACGCCCAATCATATTGCGCTTCATGAAAAATTGGCAGCACTGGAGGGCGCTGAGAAGGCATTGGTCACTTCTTCAGGAATGAGTGCGATTACCACCGTACTATTAACTTTTCTTAAGTCCGGAGATCATCTACTTGCGCATCATACACTCTATGGCGGTACAGCAGATTATGTGAAACACGATTTGCCAAAATATGGTATTGAGGTTGATTTCTTTGACGCTGGTGACCCCGGTGATTGGGCATCCATGGTGAAACCAAATACAAAGGTGATTTATGTGGAGACGATCACCAATCCTTTAATAGATGTGTTGGCGTTAGATGCTGTGGTGGCATTGGCGAAGGACCACAATTTGATTTCAATGATCGATAATACCTTTGCAAGTCCTGTACTTTTTTCACCCATTCCTTTCGGATTTGACATTTCACTTCATTCTGCCACCAAGTATTTGAATGGTCATACAGATATTGTAGCAGGGGCCATTGTCGGAAATGATCCCCACATGTCTGAAATCACTAAAAAGTTGAACCACTTGGGCGGATCATTGGACCCTCACGCCTGTTTTTTGATGCATAGGGGGATGAAGACCTTATCCTTGCGTATGGAACGGCAATGTGAGAATGCCATGGCCATTGCACAGTTTTTGGATGATCATCCAAACGTAATTCAAGTCAATTATCCGGGACTAGAATCCAGCCCCAATCACGATCGAGCAAAGGAATTCTTATGCGGATTTGGTGCCATGATTAGTTTTGAAGTCGAAGGTGGCATAGATGAAGCAGATGCTGTCATGGGCCGGCTTCAATATCCAATCTGTACAGCAAGTTTGGGTGGTGTCGAATCTCTTGTCACTCGGCCGGTTCAAACTTCACATTCACTATTGAGCGATGCAGAATTGGCGGAAGCAGGCATTTCCAAATCCTTGATACGGTATTCCGTGGGTATCGAATCTGCAGATGATTTAATCGCCGATCTCAAACAAGCATTAGATGGGTAATTCAAATTGAAAATAAAACCGCCATACTTGATTCTGATTGGCGCCGAAAAGGATGAAACGTATGCAAAGACCGGCTTTGGTCTTGTCCAATGGCGGTCTGAACTTGTTGCCGGTCAATTTCGGTTTCCTGAATGTGAGATTGATTTGGGTGTTCCCGATTTAACTGTTAATGAAGCAGTAGAACAGGGGGTGAAAAGTTTGGTGATTGGGGTGGCGCCAATTGGGGGTGTAGTCCCGGATGATTGGTGGGTTGTCATTTCTGATGCGGTCAATAAGGGTTTGGATATTGTGAATGGACTTCACATTAAATTAAATGATAATCCCAAACTGGTAAAAGCAGCCAATGCATCCGGTTCTCAATTGATCGATATTCGTGTACCGCCACCAACCCTTCCTGTTGGGAATGGGAAAAAACGGTCAGGCCGACGAATATTGACTGTAGCTACTGATTGTGCCTGTGGGAAAAAATATACTGCTTTGGCCATGCATCGTACTATGATCGCATCTGGCATGAAATCCACTTTTCGTGCCTCAGGACAGACCGGCATTATGATCGCAGGTGAAGGAATTCCTATTGATGCAGTGCCTGCAGATTTTATTTCAGGGGCAGCAGAATTGCTTTCACCGGAAAATGATTCAGATCACTGGGATGTGATCGAAGGACAAGGGTCATTATTTCATCCGGGGTATGCAGGTGTGAGTTTGGGTTTGCTCCATGGTTCACAGCCCGATGCCTTTATTGTCTGCCATGAGGCAAACAGAGAAGTCATATCTGGTTGGGAACATTATTCATTGCCTTCGATCCAAGAATGTATTGATCTGCATTTACAGGCAGGCAAGCGGACCAATCCTAAAATTGCATGTGTTGGTGTGAGTATAAATACATCTGGATTGCCTAATGATAATCGAAAAGCATATTTAGAAAAATTAGAAGATGAGATCGGACTGCCATGTGTAGATCCATTGATCGATGGATGCGACGACATTCTGGATTATATGCGCACAACTTATTTTAATCGCTGATGAATAGTTCATTTTTCCAAAAATATCTTTTACCGGGATTCATTTTTCAATCCTTAATCATCGGCGGTGGATATGGTACAGGCCGTGAACTGGTGGAATTTTTTCTATCTGCAGGTCCGAAAGCAGGATTGGTGAATATGGCGGTGGCCACTATCATTTGGAGTGCGGTACTCGCCATTTGTTTTGAATTGGCACGGCGGGGGAGACATTACGAATATAGATCATTTCTAAGTGGACTATTAGGAAAAGGGTGGATTGGATATGAAATCCTATATTTAATCGGTCTTATCTTGGTTGTATCCGTCATGGGGTCCGCTTCAGGTGAAATCATGAATGAAATGTTTAAAATCCCCAATTTAATAGGTATCATCCTCATGATGGTTTTGGTGGGGGTTATCGTTTTTTTTGGAACAACGCTCATTGAAAAAGTGCTCTCATTTTGGTCCATTATTCTTTATGGAATTTTTGCCATCATGTTTGTGATGGTTTTTGCCAAATTTGGTGAAGTAATCGGTCAGAATTTTCAACAGGAATCCAGTAACGGAAATTGGTATATGGGCGGTGTCAAGTATGCCGCTTATAATATTGGATTGGCGCCGGCTATCTTATTTTGTGTCCGCCATATTGAATCCAAGAAGGAAGCGCTAATTTCAGGTACCATTGCAGGTGCAATGGGAATGATACCTGCACTTTTCATGTTCGTGGCCATGCTCAGTCAATATCCACATGTCTTGGAGGCAGCTGTTCCGGTGAACGTTGTATTAGATCATTTAGGTTGGGCAGGCTTTACACTCATTTTCCAAATCGTTTTATTTGGGACGTTTATCGAAACAGGAGTAGGTTTAATCCACGGATTCAATGAAAGAATTGCAGTCGTTCACCATGGATTAACCAATCAGTGGCGAGCCGGCATCGCCATTGGGTTGTTAGTCATTTCAATATTTCTGGCCAATGCGATTGGTCTGATTGGTTTGATTGCCAAAGGATATGGCGCCCTCACTTGGGGGCATTGGATCATTTTTGTTATTCCAGTATTAACGATCGGATTAAGGAAAGTTTTAAAATCATGAATTCACTTATAGGTGATTTAAAATCATACGCACGACAGGATTTCCCTGTGGCGGAGATTACTTCATATTTAACTGCGTATGATTTGTCAGAAGATACTTTAAATGAGTATATCGGATTTAAATCCGATAAATATGCCCGGCATTTGGTTCATAAGGATGAAGATTTTGAAATATTAATTGTATGTTGGACACCGGGACAAACAGCACCGATCCATGGGCATGAAGGTGAAAAATGCTGGATGCGCGTAGAAAAAGGTTCGCTTCAAGTTTGTAATTATGAATTGGAATCAATGAATCCATTGGCACTTAAAATGGTTGACCAAATAAAAGGTGAAGCAGGCTTTTTAGATGGCCCGGCCGAAATTCATTCCGTCGAAAATATCTATGAAAAGCCGGCAGTCAGTTTGCATATATATGCAAAACCATTTGCAGAGTGTGATATTTATTGTCTCGATTCAGGGACAATAAAACGGGTATCATTGGTGTATGATACCATGTATAAAGAACCCTGTTAGATCTGAATCAATTGTAACTTTTTTGTAATCACATCAATTGCTTTATACCATAATACGGCCAACGCTATATTGACGATTACATAAATGGGCCATGGGCCAAATGCATTTTCTATATCCAGTGTTGGATAGCGAAAATCCAATATGTTTTGATCAAATCCAATATTATAAGCGGCGATAAAAACAGCATATCCAATCATGAATTTTAAGCTGGTTATCATTGCACTGGGTGATAATCGTAATTGTTCAGTTCTTATAAAATAGATAGTTAATATAAGTGGAATAGAATGTTTCAAAATAAACCCAATAAATGCCACCGGATTGGTATCCATAGGCGGTGCCACTGGATTGTCAAAAATAAATAGAGTGAGGAGACTGCCCGTCCAGCAAAAATAGAAAAATACATCAAATAATTTTTGGTGAAATTGAATACATAATCCCATGCCCATAAGAATCGTAAAATTACATAACCAAAAAATAAGATGGGGATTGTGGTTGACATTATAATAAGTCGTGGTGGCGATGCCAAAGGTGCAAAGTATCAATAACAGTCTCTTGGCTTTATTGTTTTTTATCCACACCAAAATGAATGCGACCAGTGAAATGGCAATTGCAATAAGTACAGGACTGAATTTTGTCATCATTTTTTCGAATCCAATATAATCGCTTTTACTATTTGAATTAATGGGTAATTTTACCGGTCGCCGGTGAAGTATAATTTTATAGTTAAAGGACATTTAAATGCAAAAACCCCTTCGGATCGGTTTGTTCGGATTTGGCCGTATTGGTCGGAATATCTTTAGAATCGGTTACAAAAATCCACGATTTCAATTCGTTGCCATTAGTGATTTAGGCAATGTTGAAGCCATGCATTATTTACTCATGCGGGATTCAATCCATGGTACGATGGCAGACGAAATCACCTTGGATGGAAATAAAATTCACTATAATGATCATACCGTTCGACTGTTAGCAGGGGGAACCCCTGGAACAGTGCCTTGGGATGCCTATGATATTGATCTTGTCATAGATTCCACTGGTGCCTATCGCCATCGAGATGAACTGCAACACCATATCGATGCAGGCGCAACTCGTGTTTTGGTATCTAAACCACCCATAGATGAAGTAGATCGTATTATTATTAAAGGATTGAATGATGGTGATATTCAAGCGGATGATAAAATCATTTCAACCACCTCCGCCACCACTCAAGTTTTGGCGTTAATGTTGAAAGTGCTGGATGACGCATTTGGTGTAAATCAAGCCATGATGACCACAGTTCATGCCTATACATCTGACCAACCGCTAGCAGATGCTGTTCGTTCAGATCTGCGACGTAGCCGGTCCGCTGTTGAAAATATTATTCCCAATGAAACATGGGCGCCGGACTATGTCTCACAGCTCATGCCTCAGTTCAAAAACAAACTAGCGGGGATGGCCATGAATGTGCCCGTAGCCAACGGCTCCTGCATTGACCTCACAACAGAAATGGATAAAATGCCATCCATCGAAGAAGTGAATGCTGCATTCAAAGATGCCAGCGAAAATGGATTAAGGGATATTATAGGTTATACGGATGATCCCATTGTATCCAGCGATGCGATCGGCAGTGGAGACACCATGGTTTTTGATAGCCAAGCGACAATGATTGCTTCCGATAAATTGCTAAAGACTATTGCATGGTTTGACAATGGATGGGGTTTTGCCAATCGTATTTTAGAATTAGCTGATGCCTATGCATCTTTGGGAGAATCATAAGATGAGAGTTGCAATTAATGGGTTTGGGCGAATTGGCCGATCCGTATTTAGAATTTTGAATAGCAGAAAAGATGTTTCTGTGGTGGCCATCAATGATATTGCAGACAATGCAGCCATGGTTTATCTGTTGAAATATGACACAGTCATGGGTCATTTTGAAGATACGGTTTCTTTGAATGGGGATATCATGTCAACATCCAAAAATGAAATCAAATTGATAGCAGAACGGGATCCATCACAATTACCTTGGTCGGATTTAAATGTAGATGTCGTGATTGAAGCAACAGGTATATTTAGAGAGAAATCACAATTGCAACAGCATGTGGATGCAGGTGCAAAGCGAGTGATCCTTACTGTACCGTCTAAGGATGAAATTGATTTTACATTGGTCATTGGCGTAAATGATGATGGATTGACTGCCGATCATAAAATCGTATCCAATGCAAGTTGCACTACCAATTGTCTTGCACCTATGGCCAAGATTCTGAACGATAACTTTGGAATTGAGTATGGAGTCATTAATACGATTCATGCTTATACAAATGATCAACGATTGGCAGACGTGCCCCACTCGGATTGGCGTCGAAGCCGTGCCGCAGCAGAGAATATTATTCCTACAACAACCGGTGCAGCTCGAGCTGTTGGTAAAGTACTCCCAGAATTGAATGGAAAGCTGGATGGGATTGCCATGCGTGTGCCCGTTCCTGATGGTTCTGTGGTGGATAGTGTTTTTCGATTGGGTAAAGATGTAACGGTGGATGATATTAATGAAGCGGTACTGGCGGCTTCGCAAAGTGATCGGATGAAAAGTGTGGTTGAATATTC
>JAERSH010000092.1 GCA_016845785.1 Fidelibacterota bacterium | reverse complement strand
ATATAGTCCGACCCCAAATAAGCATCTTCAGGAAAGACAATAGAAAGGTGTTCTTTTTTTGTGGCCTCTTTGGTACTGCGTTTTTCATCCAGCGCGGCAGATAATATTTTATTATATAACTCAAACCCAACTTTAGAGATTTCCCCACTTTGTTCGTAACCAAAAAGGTTGCCGGCCCCACGAATTTCCAAATCTCTCATGGCAACGCCATAACCAGACCCAAGAGAAGAATAGTGCTCAATCGCGCGAAGACGCTGATAAGCGTCAGGTAAAAGACGCGCGTTTTTTGGTATGAACAAAAAACAAAAAGCCTGCCGACTTGCCCGGCCGACACGCCCGCGAATTTGATATAGTTGCGCCAACCCCAGGTTTTGCGCGTTGTTAATAATGATGGTATTTGCGTTTTGCACATCTAGCCCCGACTCGATGATTGTTGTACACAAAAGGACATCAATCGTTCCATCGAAAAACGCCAAAATTGTTTTTTCCAACTCTCGGCTATTCATTTGACCGTGGGCAATTGAAATTCGCAGATCCGGGAAGAGCTCACTAATTTTATCAAAATAATAAGGAAGGGCACTAATGTCGTTGTGTAAAAAATACACTTGGCCCCCACGCGCGATCTCTGTGCGTATTGCTGCCTCAGTTTGGCCCCAATCAAAAAACCCAACAACGGTTTCAATTGGATGTCGATCTCGGGGTGGCGTTTTTATTTTAGACGTATCTCTAACACCCATAAGCGACTGTTGAAGCGTTCGCGGAATAGGTGTTGCTGTTAGCGTTAATATATCAACACGGTTTTTTAGGCGACGGATCGCCTCTTTGTGTTTAACGCCAAAGCGTTGCTCTTCATCCACGATAAGCAGGCCAAGGTTTTTAGTCGGCACATCCTCTCCCAAGATTCGGCGGGTACCCACAAGCACATCTATTTTTCCAAGGTGAAGGCGCTCAACAACGCCCTGTTGTTGCTTTCTTGTTTTAAAACGAGACAAAAGTTCTACCGAGACACCCAACGCGCAAAGTCGGTTTTTACACGTTATATAGTGCTGATCAGAAAGCACTGTTGTTGGCGCCAAAAAAAAGACACATCGACTAGAAATAACCGCCCGCATAGCTGCGCGTATTGCCACCTCTGTTTTGCCAAAGCCAACGTCACCATATAAAAGCCTGTCCATCGGTTTTTGTCCATCAAGGTCGCCATTGATTTCTTGTATCGCCAACAGTTGATCTTCGGTTTCTCTGTGTGGAAAGGATTGTTCCAGCTTTGACATTAATTCCGAGTCGTTTGTATAGGAAAACCCCCGCGGGACCATGCGGGCGTTGTATGCTTTAATCAAATAATCAACAACAGATGCGACACTTTTTTTTGTTATTTGTTTTTGTTTTTCCCAAAGGCCAGAACCGAGACGCGAAACCTGGGGCGGGTTACCACCTGTTCCGATATATTTATGAACTCGCCCAAAGCGATTAACCGGCACATGAACGACCGCACCACCCTGATACTCTATTTTTATATTTTCTTCTTCTGCGCCCCTTTTCCCAACAAGGGAGAGGCCGCGGTAGGTGCCGATTCCAAAATCAACATGGACAAGATAGTCTCCCCACTCAATTTCACTTAAACTTTGAAGCCGGTCAGTCGAAGCATTTTTCAGTTGGGGGGTTTTTTGAGACGGTCTTAATGTGTTTTTAGGCGCCGGCACACACACCAACCCAAATGTGTTAATTCTAAATCCAGATGAAATTGGTGAACTCAACACTTCAACTGACGGCGGAAAAGAGTATGCTCCCCCAGCCGGATTGAAAACAAAAACAGACTCAAAATCCTCCACCCACGATTCTACCTGGGAAACAAATTCTTTCTTTCCAACGTAGGGGGCGCTCACACTTTCAACATACAGAGGATTGCCGCCCCCAATCTTTTCTTTTGCAAACCCCAAACCGGTCGGGGTTATGTATAATAGGTTTTTATAATAATCTTTATAAACAGTATTAAGCGTTGTTGGGGTGTCGTTGTCAAGGTCGGCCGGTGGAAAGATGAAAACCTTTTTTACCTCACATTCTGACCGCTGGGTTTTTTCATCAAAATATCTAACAGACTCTATCTGGTTTGAAAAAAACTCAACCCGAATCGGCTTACTTGTGTTTGTTGGGTATAGGTCTATTATTCCCCCTCTGGTCGCATATGTGTTTGGAGCAACACAACAATCAGTGTTTTTATAACCCCAAGCTTCTAGTCTATCAATTATGGTGTCGCGAGAAGCAGATTCTCCCCCAGCAGATAGAAAAAGGGACCCCTGGCGATCCGCGCTCACACGGCCAAAAGAATAAGCCAGGGCAGACTCACAAACCAATCCGACTTGGGAGGTTTTGTTTAAAATCGCTGAGCGCGAGCATTCAAACTCTCTACGTTTTTTAGAAACGAACCCAGGAACTGGAGCAACCCCCACGCGAAACGAGGGAAAGGGGCTTAATCTATCACCAAAAAACGAACACACATCTTGCCAATAAACATCTTTTTCAACCAGTTGATCGTCAACAACAATGCCCAAAGTGTTACCAAGGCGCCTTGCCACCAACAAGGTAAAAAAGGCCTGCGCTACAGGATGGGTAACGGGGATGGGCATCGATTGCGATATACACAAATCCACGACGTTTAAAATTCGTGGATTTGAAAAGGGAGCACTCAACATATCGCGCAACAGGCTTACCGTTTCACGTGAAACGGTCTAGTTGTTTACAAGCAAAACAGATAACACCGATATATCGGCCGGCGTAACGCCAGAGACCCTATTTGCCTGCCCGAGCGTTTCTGGGCGAACAAGAGAAAGTTTGTCTCTTGCTTCATTTGAAAGACTGCTTATTGAATTATAATTAAAGGAACGAGGAATTGGAAGGTTTTCTTGTTTCTTCATCCGCACAACCTGTTCTTGTTGGCGAACAATGTATCCAGAATACTTTATAACAGCCTCCGCCTCAATTTTGGTTTCTTTTGTGGAATGTGGGGCACCCTGAAGCTTGAGCGCACCACCGGGAAGGTGGTTGATTGAAACTCGGGGCCTTTTTAACACAGACGACAGAGGTGTTTTTTGTTTAATCGCCCTTTCTCCTAAAGATGCTAGTGTAGGATTTATTTCATCTGGATCAACAGAACCATCAAGCGCATCAAGTAAGCTTTCTAAGGTGTCCATGTTTTTACGAATTACAAGTTGTCGCGCCTCCGAGAGAAGGCCGGCCTTCTTCGAAAGATGGTATAGCCTTGAGTGTGCGTTAGAAAACCTCAATAGGATTCTATACTCCGCCCTGGATGTGAACATTCTATATGGCTCAAACGTGTCTTTTGTAATTAAGTCGTCAATCAAAACACCAATGTAGGCCTCGTTGCGCCCAAGCGTGATTGATGAAAGACCCCCCACAGCTCGAGCGGCGTTGATTCCCGCCATTAATCCCTGCGCCGCGGCTTCTTCATAACCAGACGTGCCATTAATTTGCCCAGCAAAATAAAGCCCAAAAACATCTTTTGTTTCAAGGGTAGACTTGAGTTGGGCCGGTGGAAAAAAGTCATATTCGATTGCATATCCGGGGCGAAAAAACCGGACACCCCCCAGCCCGGAAACGGTTCGAAGCGCCCGAAGCTGTATGTGTTCTGGAAGGCTTGTTGAAAAACCATTCAAATATATTTGATCTGAGCCGAGCCATTCTGGCTCTAAAAACAACGTGTGACTATCGTGGTGTGAAAACCGGTGTACCTTATCTTCAATTGAGGGACAATATCGCGGGCCAGTGCCCCCCACGTCGCCAGAAAACATAGGGCTTTTGTGAAGGTTTTCTTTCACAATTTCTTTGCACGCGGGCCCGGTTTTTGCGGTATAGCAGGGCGTGTCCGGCGGATTAAAGTCTTCTGTCTCGTAAGAAAAGGGGAGCGGAATGTCGTCCCCCGGAGAAATGAGAAGCCGATCCCAGTCAATAGACGACCGATCTAGTCGCGGCGGCGTTCCCGTTTTAAGACGACCAGATAGAAAGCCCCTAGAAACAAGAGACTCTGTAATCCCCTCTGCGCCACTCTCCCCCATTCGGCCAGCCCGGATCTTTTTTTGTCCAATATGAATTAATCCATTAAGAAAAGTACCACAAGTAAGTATCGCGGATTTAGACGAAACCACACCCCCGTCTCGCAATAAAACACCGGTCAGCCGACCCCCATTGACAGCCACATCCACAACCTCTCCGGATATTATAGATATATTTTTGTTCCTCCGAACAGCGTTGGAAACAAATTGCTCATATCGACGCTTATCAACCTGTGCTCTTGGTGACCACACAGACTTGCCCTTCGATTGGTTTAATATTTTAAACTGAATACCGGCATAGTCCGTTGCGACGCCCATTATTCCACCCAACACGTCTATTTCCCGTACAATCTGCCCTTTTGCAAGGCCACCAATTGCGGGGTTGCACGACATACGGCCGATTGCATCAACATCAAGCGTTATAAGAGAAACCGAACAGCCGAGGTGGGCAGCTATGAGCGCGGCCTCAACGCCGGCATGGCCACCACCACAAACAGTTACGTCGTATGTTTTGGATCGTTTCACGTGAAACTATTTACCCACACACAAGGATTTGAAAATATTGTTTATGATATCTTCTGCTGTGGTTTTTCCCAGCAAAACATCGATAGACCCAAGGGCCTCGCACAACTCAAAAGCAACCAGCTCCAAATCAACAGGTTGGACAGAGAGAAGGTTTTTTGACGATTGCAAAAACCGAGAACAGGCGGAAAGAGACGCGAATTGCCGCTCGGTAGATAAATAGGTGGTGTCGGCTGAAGCCTTTTTAATATTAATTGTTTGTTTTATTTTTTCAAAGAGACGCCCAACCCCCTCGTTTTCAACACACGATATATGTATAACACCCTTATTGTCCCGATTGTGGTGCAGGTCTAGCTTGTTTAAAACAAAAATCGTTTTGTTGTTTTCATCCCTAATAATAGGTTTTTGGCTTGGATCGTCGTAAACCAACACCACAATGTCTGCGGATAGTTTTTTTTCAAGGGCCCTACCAACCCCCTCTTTTTCTATTGCATCGCCAGTTTCTCGGATACCAGCCGTATCAAAAAATCGAACGGGAACCCCAGAAATGATTACTTCAACATCAATTACATCCCGAGTTGTACCTGGCTGATCGCTCACTATTGCTCGGTCCGTGTTGGCGATTAGGTTAAACAGGGAAGATTTCCCCACATTTGGGGCGCCAGAAATGACCACAGAAATACCACGGTTAAATAGCTGCCCCATTTCAAAGGTTCCCAACAAAGACTGTGTTTGTGTTTGAAGACCATCAATGTTTTCGACAAAGGAGACGCCAAGCTCTCCAGAGGCCTCTTCTTCGGATATATCCATTTGATGCTCAAGGGTGGAAATTAAATTTATTAGACTAGACCTGGTCTGATTTAAAACAAGCGACAAATCCCCAGACAGGATTTTTTGTTGAATCTTTGCACTTTCTTCAGACTTAGAGTGGATGAGCGCTGCAACAGCTTCTGCTTGAACAAGGTCCATTTTACCATTTATAAAAGCGCGATATGTAAACTCACCGGGCTCCGCGAGCCGGGCCCCCAGATCGGTAGCAACACCAAGAACTTCATTAATAATAGCAGGATTTCCGTGTGTAGATATTTCAACGACATCTTCCCCCGTATATGACTCGGGGGAGAAAAAACAAGTAACCAAAGCTTGGTCGACCGTTTCACCAGACAGGTTTTTAAGAGAGGCTATCGTTGCAACGCGATTGTTGAAACTGTTTTGGGTGGAAATTTGGTTTATAATTTTTGTCGCCTCGGGGCCACTAAGGCGAATAACAGCAATTCCGCTATAACCAAAAGGAGTAGCGGCGGCAACAATCGTGTCGCCAATAATCATTTTTTTATCTTCGGGCTGTTCCCAGGGCCTGGCAGATTCACGTCAGGTATAAAATATTTTTGTTGGACAATAGATAATATATTAAAAACAGAATAGTACAGGTTTAACCCAGATGGGAAAGAGTAAAACAGAAACAGAAAAACGACATTCATTCCATACAGCATAAATTTTTGTTGACCGCCCCCATCTCCAGTTGGGGACATGTATTTTTGCTGGAGGAACATTGTTGCACCCATTAAGAATGGAAGGATGTTTAGTGGAAAACCACCAATCGTTGTAAGTGTATCTGGAGAGCTGAGGTCGTTTATCCAGCCGACAAAAGGTGCGCCGCGAAATTCAATAGTAGACCGAAACACCGTAAAAAAGGAAATCAAAATAGGCATTTGTAACAACAAGGGGAGACAGCCCCCCATTGGGTTTACGCCCTTTTCTTTAAAAAGCGCCATCTGGGCTTTGTTTAGTTTTTGGGGATCGTTTTTATATTTTTCCTTTAGACGCTGTATTTGTGGTTGAAGCGCCTGAGTTTTTCGCGTTGAAACCATCTGCTTTTTAGTGAGAGGGTTTAATAAGATTTTTACCAAAATAGCGAACAAAATAACCACAACCCCATAATTGGGGATTAACCCATACATTTTTTTCAAAGACCATGTTACGAGGCGACCGAGGGGTCGTATAACCGCCCACCCAAGATTCATGGTGTTTTCAAGCCCTACGCCCAACGATTCTATTTGGTTATAATCCAACGGGCCAAAATAAAGGTTGTAACGATTTGAGCTTGAGACGGTTTGTCGCAAAAGTGTTTTATAGCTAGGGACACCATCTATGGTTGTACCGACAACCTCTGCGCCAACGGCAAACGTTTCTGGGATAATGGCCGAGATAAAATATTTTGTCTTAACTGCTGTCCAACGCGTATTGCCAGTTTGCTTTTCAATATCTTGCCCACCCTCCGGCGCAGACGGCTCTAAAAGCTCATCGCCAAGAAAGGCATACCCTTTAAAATATGTGTACTCATCTTTTGTATTTTTTTCTGTAGAGGCGACACCGCCAGCCCAAGAAACAACATATTGCCCGCGAGAGATGTATTTGTCGGGGTTTGCGAAAGAAAGCTCTAAGCCGATTTGATACGAATTAGGTACAAACACATAAGTTTTGAGGATTTTGTTTCCATTGTGTGTGGTTTCAAAAACCACCCGCTCTTCGCCGCCATCGACAGAAATAAAAGATTGGTTAGACAAAAGAGACCAATTGTTATCCAACGAAACACGGTCTCCATCCAACGACACAAAACTGATAACCATATTGTCAAGATTGGCCTCGCCAACGAGGTTTACAAGCGAGGAATCATACCGGCCATAATTGTGGAGAACATATGACGTAAAAGAGCCCCCAGCTCGATTGCTTAGTTTGGCGGAATAAAGGCCATTGTCGACTTCAATTTCCCGCCGCTTGTTGTCTTGTTTTTTTGGGGGGATGCGTACGGCTGTGCGCGAACTGACGCCGGTCGGGGAAGTTTTAACCGGCGCTACTGTCTCTCTGTCTGGAGACTTTTCATCTTGCACCGGCGCCACAAGGTTCATATACCAGGGCGTTAGAATTAAAACCACAGCGATAAGCGCAAAGGCGAGAAGTGTTTTTCTATCCATTTATATTTTTGGGTACCGGATCTAAGCCACCCTCAGAAAAAGGGTGACATTTTGAAATGCGCCGAAACGAAAGGATTAGCGCTTTAAGCGGGGGGTGCTCAACAAGCGCATCAGCAGCATACTGAGAACATGTTGGGGAAAAGCGACAGTAGCTCCCGAGCAGGGGCGAAAGAACGATCTGATATAGACGTATTAAACCCCGCAACCCCCTCACAATAAGTGTATTAATAGTTGTCACCGCAGATCAGCAAGGCCTACGCGGAAAGGGATTTTCTTCCTTTTTTCCGCCGCCGGGCTAAAACTTTTTTACCGCCCACAGATGACATTCTTGACCGAAAACCGTGTTTATTTTTTCTTTTACGTTTGCTTGGTTGATATGTACGCTTCATTATTGCTCCAAAATTAGCCCGGGAAGATACCCATTTTTATATTATATGACCAAAGAAAATGACCCAAAAAACGATAAGATTAAAAAGAAAGGCACAAAGGAAAAAAGATCATTGATGCGTGGTAAAAAAGAACCATAAATTGAGAAAACTTTAATTGTGGAAAACATGTGGACAACTATTAAATGACACACGATATTTTATGGAATGATGCGAAAGGCGGATTAAGGTCAACGGAGCCATCACACGCCTATTCAACCTGGTTTGAGCCCATTGGTTCTATTGGTCTAAGTGAGGACACGCTTATATTGGAGGTGCCAAACCAGTTTTTCTTTGAGTGGATTCAATCCCACCACAAAGAAACAATTGAGAGAGAGGTTTCAAAAGCGCACGGCGGAGAAATTAAAATTAAATATACAGTATCTCCAGAAGGCGGTGTTGAGGATAAAGATGAAAACCCAAGCGCAAAGTGGTCCCCTAAGCAACCGGTTGCGAAACAAAAAAATAAACTAATAAACGAAAAATACACATTCGCTTCGTTTATACAAGGAGCGCACAACCAATTTGCAAAAGCAGCTGCGTTAAATGTTAGCGAAACGCCAGGACAACAATCGTTTAATCCTTTGGTTATATATGGGGGTGTGGGCATGGGAAAAACCCATCTGCTTCATGCCATTGGAAATAAAATTATCGAACAGAGCCCAGAGAAGAAAGTGGTCTGCGCATCTAGTGAAAAATTTACACTAGATTTTATTTCATCTATTCAAAAAAACAGAACCGTTGAATTTTCAAAATCATATCGCATTGCCGACGTTCTGTTAATTGATGATATTCAGTTTTTTCAAGGAAAAGAGCAGACACAAGAACAATTTTTTCACACATTCAACGAACTGTTCCAATCCGGGAAACAAATTGTGATGACGGCAGATAGATATCCCGGTGAAATGGTTGGGCTTCAAGATCGCCTTCTGTCGCGGTTTAAGTCAGGGCTTTCTGTTGACATTCAACCCCCCGATTTTGAAACGAGAGTTGCCATTGTAATGGAAAAAGCTGAAATAAACGGACTTAAACTTCCATATGATATCATTGAGCTCATCGGAACCCACATAAAAAATAATGTGAGAGACCTTGAAAGTACAATTATTAGACTGTTGGCACATTCTTCGTTGTCTAATCGTGAAATAGATTATGGATTGGCAAAAAAGGTGATTAAAGAAAGAATTGGGACGAATGCAATCTCAGACCTTTCCATTGAGGATATCATTCGCAGAGTCTCAGAGACTACCCACATTAAAGAAAAAGAAATCGTCGGTGCCAGTAGAAAAATGGAAATTGCAGAGGCGAGACAAATTTCAATTTATTTATGCCGGGAAATTCTAGGCACACCCCTTGTGAGCATTGGAATGCATTTTGGGGGCAGAGACCACTCAACCGTTTTGCACGCATGTCGTGTTGTTGAAAATAAGACAAAAAAAGACCAACGCGTTTCGGCGCTGGTCAGTGAATTAAAAAACGAGCTATCTTTTGCTCTAAACTAATTTGTGATTAATCATCATCATATTCATATGATGTTTCATCCCCATAATATTCGTTATAAAAATCTTCGTAGTCCTCGTAGCTTGGATATTCAAACTCATCATCATCTATACCGGGTTCTTCGTCGGGTTCGTTGATCGTTTTGGTGGCAGTGGATATTTCTGGTTTTGTAGCCACGTGTTCGATGGCAGGAGAGAGGGGTTTGTTTCTAAAGAGCATTCCCAAAAGAACGGAAAAGAACAGCAAAACAGCGGCTCCAGAGACCCCCTCCAGATTTATGGAAAAACCACCAAACATGTTTTGTTCAAGGCCATAATTGAGAAAAGTCGCAACGGACAGTAACACGCCAAAAACAATTATAATATTTCCGGTAACGTTGGGCATATTGGTTTCCATGACAGCCGAATATAGAAACCAAGCAAAAACGCCAAAAACAGCAATTAATATACCCGCCAAAAATTGCTCAGACAAAATGGAAGAAAAGAACGCAACGATTGCAGCGGCGGGAATTAAAAACCCCACACCAATCTTTATGTTTTCATTCATATTTAAATACCGCTATAAACACAGAGAGATCCTCAGAAATATCGTCGGTAAATTGCTTAGTTGTGACGTGAAAAGCAAGCGTTTATACCTTTACCACCTTATAAATTATATCCTGTAATTTCGCCATCAACAAATCGACTTAATAATACAAAATGGGACAAAAAACAAAAATCGGACTTGTCGGCGTTGGCCACCTGGGCAAACACCATGCTAAACATTTTTCAAACATTTCCAATGCTGATTTTGTTGGCATTTATGATGTTGATATGAATCGTTGCCGTGAGGTGGCGATCCAAAACCAGACCAACCCATTTGAATCTCTTGAACGGTTACTAGAAAAAGTAGATGCTGTTTCAGTTGTAACGCCAACAGAACACCACAAGTCTGTGGCCGAAGCGTGCATTGCAAAAGGGAAACATGTTTTTATTGAAAAGCCAATCACAAAAACAGTAGCCGAAGCTGAAGCCCTTATTGCCCTTGCTAAAAAATCGGATGTAATCATTCAGGTGGGTCACATAGAGCGGGTTAACCCGGCTCTGTTGCCCCTTAGAAACTTTGACGTAAAGCCGAAATACATTGAAGTCCAAAGATTGGCTCCATATATGAGCCGGGGAACCGACGTGCCGGTTGTGCTTGACTTAATGATACATGACATTGATTTGATTTTGGCCTTTATTGATTCTCCAGTAAAGAACATTCAAGCCAACGGCGTTTCAATTATGACCAACTCTGTTGATATGGCAAATGCGCGGATAGAGTTTAAAAATGGGGTGGTTGCCAATATTACATCGAGTCGCGTCGCAAAAGATCGGGTGAGAAAAATAAAAGTATTTCAGCAGGATTTATATATAACGATTGATTTTTTAATTGGCCTCACAGAAGTATATCGGGTCATGGATGCAGATCAATCAGATCCGTCGGCGATCATGTCTGCCCCAATTGAGTCCAATGGAAAGCACAGACAAATATTTTATGAAAAACCAAATATAAAGAAGCAAGACGCCTTAAAACTCGAACTGCAAAACTTTGTCGACGCCACACAGGGAAAAGCCAAACCAATCGTAGATGGTGTTGCGGGAAAAAATGCCCTCGATGTGGCTATACAAATTCACAATAAAATTCTTGAAGGACTACATTAAATATGGACATCAGAAATTTCTTTTTCAAATATAGAAGCTTTACACCCATTCCAATTGGATTAATGATTATATATTTCGCCCGACCCTCCAGTGCGTATCTCCCCGCGGGAATTGCGCTATTGTTGTGTGGAGAACTCATTAGAATTTGGGCAGTGTCCTATGCGGGTGGAGAAACGCGCACGCGCAATGTAGGCGCACCTGCCCTTTGTTCTTCCGGCCCATACGCTTTTGTCCGAAACCCCCTGTATGTGGGCAACATGTTAATGTATATTGGGATTGTGCTCATAGCGGGCGCCGCAAATGTGTTTTTAATGATCGCCACCACCGTTTCATTTTTCCTGATTCAGTATTCTTTAATTATATCTCTGGAAGAAGAAACGCTGGATAGCTTATTTGGGGAAAGCTATGTTGATTATAAAAAGAATGTGCCTGCAATATTTCCGAGATTAACGCGGTGGAACAGTGATGACAACCGCACACCAGCCGGGCTTGGAAAAACAATTAAAACCGAGAAACGAACGCTGCAAAACGTATTTCTAATTTTGTTTATTATTATAGTGCGCGTTCAGTATTTTTCCTAAAAGGGATACCCATCCCCGGGAAAATTCCCAATGAAAACAGATAGTGGTGCACCAAAATTTTTTGTTGTCGCCGGAGAAGCCTCTGGGGACCTCCATGGCGGAAAGTTAATAGAAGCCATTAAAAAGAAATCCCCCGACGCCCAGTTTGTTGGGCACGGCGGAGACAACATGCGCGCTGCAGGGTTGGAGCTGATCCACCACACAGATGATTTGGCCATCATGGGTTTTTCGGAGGTGGTTAAACACCTTCCGTTTATGTTAAATGTGATGGGGGAGTCTTTGGGCGCCCTCAGATCCTTAAGGCCAGACCGTATTATATTAATAGACTACCCCGGGTTTAATTTGAGATTGGCAAAAAACAGCCACGGGCTGAACATACCAATTACTTATTTTATTTTGCCTCAACTATGGGCTTGGAAGGAAAACAGAATAAAATATTTTCACCAATTTATAGACCAATCTCTCAGTATTTTTCCCTTTGAGCCGGACTGGTTTGAATCTCGAGGTGTAAAAACAGAATATGTGGGCCATCCCTTTTCTGAAATTGAGGGACCGGACACACCCAAAGATCTCTTTCATCAAAAACATAACATTACAGAAACAGATCGTATCTTATTGTTACTGCCTGGCAGCCGCCAACAAGAGATTGATCGTCACCTTTCTATTTATATAGGCGCAGCCAGATTGGCTCAACAGCGAGATCAAAATATAAAAATATTGATTGGCAAAGCACCGGGCGTTTCAATTAAAGACTATGGAAATGATATATTAATTGAAACAGATGATATTCGAGCGGCCATTCATTATAGCACAGCGGCCATTACAACCTCTGGCACAGCCAGTTTGGAATGTGCCGTTTTAGATACACCAGAAGCGGTCTGTTATAAATTGTCGGGGATATCCGGGTTTTTGGTAAAACGACTAAACAAGTCCCCATATATAAGTATGGCAAATTTAATTTCAGGCAGAAAAATTGTCCCGGAACTGATCCAAAAAGAGGCAGCGCCCCAAAAGATATTTAAAGCAATTGAGCCACTATTAAAAAACACCAACGAAAGGCGAGAAATGCTGGATGGATTCAACGGTGTACGTCGGGCGCTTGGATTGCCAGGAGTATACGAGCGTGCAGCAGAGATCATTCTAAAGAGAACAATTCATGGCTAATCCAAAAAACGAGCGAAGATTAAAAAACAGATTTTTGGTGTGGTTCGGCGAAAGGGTTGGCCCAAAACTTCTTAAATTTTTTTATCATACCAATGAATGGGAGTTTGAAGGTGCGCACCACTATGAAGACGCCATAAAGAGTGGAAATTCTGTTATTATTGCGTCTTGGCATAGTACGCTTTTAACGGTGTTTATGGGTTTGTCCAACAAAAACTTTCACGGCTTGGCGGGCAACCACCACCCGGAAGCAGAAATTATTTCAAGAATTGGTGCAAAGTTGGGCTGGCGCGTCATTCGCGGATCGTCAACGGATGGGGGCAAAGAAGCATACGACAACATGTTGAGTATATTAAAAACGCCGGGCAACGTGTTTGCCATTACCCCAGACGGACCACAAGGTCCGGCAAAAATTCCAAAAGCTGGCACCATTCGGGCAGCCCAAAAAACGGGAGCAGTCATTATTCCCGCTGCCGGCCAATCTACAAAAAGATGGTCTTTTACAAACTGGGACACATTTTATTTGTCAAAACCATACGGAAAAATCCTTCAGCTTTTTGGAGAACCAATTTCCTTAGAGCCCAATGAAACATACAATCATTGCGCAGAACGGTTGCGGGTTGCCTTAAATAACCTCGAAAAAGAAGTGGAGCGCCGCGTTGGCATGGAAGCAACCGATTGAGCCGAAGTTCAGATATGCTCTTTTTCCATTAGCGCTGCTATATTGGGGTATTCTGTTTTGGCGGAACCTTTTTTATTCAATGGGGTTTTTTGTTTCAAGAAAACTCCCAGCCAAGGTCATTAGCGTTGGCAACATAACCTCAGGTGGCACGGGTAAAACCCCTGCAGTGATTTACCTAGCAAAGACACTTTTATCCCAAGGTCATCGCGTAGCAATTTTAAGTCGTGGATACGGCAGAAAAACGGCAGGCACCCAGCTGGTAACAGACGGGGCTTCTTCTGTTACAGATTGGCGAAATTTCGGCGACGAACCCACATTAATGGCCAACAAACTTTCGGGTGTTCCGATTGTTGTGGATGGCAATCGCCATAGGGGCGGGATGGTTCTGGTCGATCGGTTTAATCCGGATATTATCATTATGGATGATGCTTTTCAGCATCGCGCAATCGAGCGGGATGTTGATATTGTATTAATTAACAGCCAAGACAACCGCGCAACACACAAACTGTTGCCCTACGGCATGCTGCGAGAACCATGGATAAGCTTAAAGCGAGCAGACGTTATTGTTTTTACCAAGTCTAATATGAAAAAACCGGCACCCTTTTTGAGGTCTTTGGCTAGGAAAACAAACCGCCCTAGAGTAAGAAGCCGTTATACCGTTGGGAAGCCCAAAAACATCTTTAACGGCGATCCGCTATTAAATCTAGGATTAACGGCCATTGCCGTTGCGGGAATTGGAGATCCAGACAGTTTTATTCGAACGCTTGAACAGGTAGATGTAATAATTGCAGACAAATTATTTTTTATGGACCACTATGATTATACACAAGATGACGTGGATCAAATTCGGACTCAAATGAAAAAAGCAAATACAGACACAGTTATCACAACGGAAAAAGATGCTGTTAAGCTACGCAACCTTGAGACAACGGGTATTAATATTTATAGTGTGGGCATTGAATTTGCACTATCCCCAAAAGCAGAAAAAAGACTGTTAAATATAATTCAAAAATAGGCCGTTATATTTGGGCCATTCCCCAGGCAAAGATAACACCCACAAACGAAACCAGTAGCGGCCAACCCGTATTAATCATTTGTCTTGCGCTGGGATCTTCAAACACATGGATTTGAAACTCATGAGACGTAACGGCGCCGCGCTCATCCATAGCGACCAATATAATATCATTTGGACCCCGCTGGTTTGGCCGAGGTTTCCACGTTAAGACCCCGGTTTTACGACTAAAAGTTGAATGTTTTGGCAGCTTTACAGCTTTATAAGCCACGCGATCTTTATTTAAATCTTCCGCCACGACCCGATATTTATATTGGTGTCCGGTAAGGGCTACGGGCCGCGGCGTAGAAATAATGTTTGGGTTTATATTTACAAATATTTTTCCATCTTGTGTGTCGTTGGTATATCCGTCGGATACTTGAAAAGAAAATTTATTCTCATTGATTTGTGCAGATTTGGGCACCCAAACTACCTTGCCTTTTTTGCTGATTTGCATCCCCTGTGGGCCTTTTAACAAAGTGAAGAGGAGGTCTGCGTCGTTGTTTTTATCTTCAACTTGAATGTTGTACTTAAACACCTCTCCAACCATAGCGGAAACAGGTGGGTTAGAAACAATGACCGGCTGGTGGTTCACGTACACTTCAAAAGACTGCTCGTCTTTTGTATACCCATCAGAGACCACATAAGAGACAGATTGCTTGTTCACCTGATCCGAAGTGGGCGACCAGGATATAACACCAGTATATTCATCAACCTCCATACCGTCGGGGAATTCCATAAGTGTATATTTAACCGGGCTTAATTTTCTGGCAACCACCTTTGGCGGCCGGCCTTTATTGCCCTGAAAAAACTCCCAAAGGATATCTTTTATGGCAACAGTTCTATCGTCTACGGATTCTACAATTACATTTAAGCGATCATTTTCCCAAAATATAGAATGAACATATTTTTTAAGATTTAACCTCGAAACCTCTAAAGATAATGTATCGGTATCATCACCTTCGGTTAAATAAACAGATTCAGCGTTTTTCCAACCCATCAAATAACGATCAATGTTTTCAATATATACATCGTCACTAACTTGGATTGAATAAATTCGATAATTTTCTACAGCCTCGAGCGGAACAACCTCATCATAAGGCAACAACGCCCCGCGGTTCATGTCTGATGTCATAATTTGATATTGATAATCCTCACCAACGGCACCTTGCATAGGCGGGATTGACACAATGTTTATCGGCGCATTCACATAAAAATCAGCCTCAACAAGGCGCGAGGCTCTTCCATCGCTCACCTCAATCAACATGTGGGAAAAATCCATGTTTTCACGGGTTGGTTCCCATACAATCATTCCACCATAAGGATCCATGCGCATTCCTGATGGCATTTCGAGGGCAGTGAAAATGAGATCATCTTTTTTATTTGGATCGGTTACATTTAATAAAAACCGATATTCTTCTCCAAGGTTGATCACATTCATTTTCATGGGCGCATCTTCAACGATTGGCGGATGATTTACATACAAAGTCACTATTTGTGAGTCAACAGCAACACCATGACTTACCTTAACGGTAAACCGCTGCGTATCAATTTGGGTAACGCCCGGTGTCCAACTGACGACTCCCGATTCATCAATAACCATGCCTTCTGGCGCATCGGGCAACCCAAAGGTAAGAACATGTTCTAAGTCAGGACGCCAAATATCCACCTTATATCGGTAGGGCTTGTCGACCTCAGCATCAAAATCCGCCTCAGATAGAATTTTTACACCAGCTCGGGCAAACAGAGAAAAATCTTGGGTGGCCCGATCAAACCCGTCGCTCACCACCAGGCGCACATCATACATATCTACATGGGATGAATCGGTTTGCCAAATCAGTGTACCATCGTTGTTGATGGCTAGGCCACTCGGCGCCGCTTCGAGTTGAAATTTTAAATCCACATCGGGATTGCGATCTAAAACGGTCGGCCTATATATAAAGGTGTCTCCAGCCACAAATTCGGTACCGCCGGGGATTGAGGTTATTATGGGCGGATCGTTCACATAAATCCAGAGTCGTTCGTCATCGCCCTCCAGATGTGGAATTACTTTGTAGGTCATCAAAGAATCATCTATGGCCGGTGTGGGCACCACCTCTTCGCCGAGTTTTCTTTCTACATGGTATGCCAATTTATAAGCGCCCAATTGATCATCATTCGGGACCCATCGGATTGAACGTGAATCATAATGAAAAAACATTCCCTTGGGCGGTGGCTGCAACCACCTAAAACTATAGAATTCCTGTTTTTCTTCTTCAGGAAGGGTGTAAGCAAAGGATTGATTTACCGTTAAAACATGTTTTGGCAAAATGCCTTTTGGGAGCGGTTGCCCCATGGTTTCAAGCGGCTTTGGAATTTGAGGGAGGGTTATTTCATCTTTTGGAATGTTCGGGAAGACATCCAAAACATCTTCGGTCTCCGGGTCCAAATCTGAAACCACTGGTTTCTCAGGCTCGGGACCATGCCCCAACTCGGTTATGAATAAAGTAGTTTCATACCCATCCCATCCCGCAGCGATTACAGATCCGGTGTAGATACCACGGACGACAACAGGCAAAGCTGAAAAAACTTGAGCACTCGTAAGACTTTCTTCTTCCAGCGCAAAGTATTCTGCCGGTTCAACAAGGCCATCTATACTGCCATAGGCCAAAGTAAGAATATTCATATCGCCCGAAATAAGCAGAAGGTCATCATTAGCGTCTTGATTAAAATCTGATACACGCAAACCAGAGAGTGGGCCACCCTCAAGAGGAAGCTTTTCAACTGATAAAAAATCGTCAAACAGAGACAAAGAAATCACATCACCGTTATAAAAGGGTAATAAAATATCAGGACCACCATCACGATCCCAATCAGTTGTGGATATGCCCGTAGGAATTAAACCATCTAGTCCGGGAACGGGGGTTTCTTGACCGCCACCCATCACCAACTCACCGCCTACATTGTAAAAAGGCTGGGTCCGTAAAACATCCCCCTCGGGAGAAACAACAACAATCTCATCATATCCATCGCGATTCCAATCCACCGTTGCCACATAAATTGCGCCAATCCCGGATCGCATTCCATTGGGCTTAAGCGACTGGATAATTTGCCATTCACCATCATCGTTTAAATCTAGGATAACAATTTCGCGCATGGGGCTTCCAAGGGACACTGCTAATTCTTGATCCATATCGCCATCATAATCCATCAAAACAAAATTATGTCCACGAACAAATTTTCCACCACCAGATAAGTTTAAAACGCTTCCCGCCTCTTCGCTAAAACGCTCTCCATCCCAATAATAATAAAATGCGATGGGCTGTAGAATTTCATCTAACCCGTCCTCGGCAAGGTTTGATACGGTTATAAGTTCGGGAATGCCATCCCCATCGAGATCCCCCAGCTCAACATCCACAAAATTGCCAAGCAACCCATCGGGGGCCTCAAGCTCCCACCCCATGTGCTGATATCCGTTTTCGTCCAGCTCATAATAGCGGATAACGGAGAGCTTTTTATTTCCAGAAACACCACTCTCTACGGATGCAAATTCTTGAAGTCCGTCCCCATCGAGATCATAAGTGCCCTCCATGTGGGCAATCTTTAACCCCTGGGCTCCCAGCGCAGAAAGGCAAACCAATATAGGTATGAGTTTTTTTAACATCATTTCGTGCTGTCCGGAGTTGCGGCGTTCATAGGTATTGCTTTCACATCAGTAGAAAGACTATCCTGTTGCGGAATGGCTAAAGAGTCTGTCTTTTCGGAGACGCCATTGTCCACCGGCATGGGGGTTACGTTTTCTAAAATGGTGGCGGGGGCATAAAAGGAACGGTAATCAACCGATGCTTTTAAGGTGTCCGGCAAGGAATCGGCGTGAAAAACAAAAGTATCCCGAGAAGCGGGGCGCAACCACGTGGATATATCTACGGGGATAAAAGCCGATTCAAAGTCAATCTCTGTTAAAGTTTTATGTGAGCCATTATCCTTTACATTAATATCGCCGCGAATGGCGTAAGGGCGACCACCAAAATACGAAATAGTCATGCCGTGGTCTTGAGAGAAAAGAGGAGAAGAAATAGTAATACTGCCGGACGCTTTTTGATCAGAAGATAATAAAGTAAGCCCACCGCCCACCGTAGAGTCTAGGGCTATGGTGTTGGGAAATCCCTCAAAAAAGTATTCAGGGTATGGATATAAATAGGATTTCCACCCCTCAGGGTCAAAGGATTGTGCTATCGAATCAGAAGTTGGATACAAAGAGGCATAAAAAATATTACTCGAAAGATCATGAATGAGCGACAAGGTGATTATGGAGTCCGGTTTATCCGCTGAGGACTGAAACGCAAAGGACCCGGATTTGTTTTGTTTAACAGTGCTTAGGTTTGCAGAAACACCGACAGTTATGACCCCATTGTTGTTTATGCTTGTGGCGCCAAATGGCGTTTCGCCCAAAAAAGTAAACCGATCGGTCTCATGGATATCTTTTGATGAAACCTGTACGCGGTGGTGTCTGGGGGGCAAAAGAACAAAAGGCTCAGGCGGTTTAATGGTGTCTCCAATGAGCATCACAAAAGACGAATCGTGGCTTTCCAAAACAGGATGAATATGATGGGTGTCTCCCAAGCTATCCACATCGCTAATGAGCGTTTCTTCTAGTCGAACATCTAAGGCGTACGACACATCAACAACACCGATATGATCTCGAGTTGGAACCCACTCAATACTATATGTGTTGGGATTAAATTGCATCCCCGGTGGCGGGGTGGCCTCCCAGTTAAAATGAAAAAATGTTGAGCCCGAATCGGGCAACAAAAAGAAGTCTAATGTATCTCCAAGCATTAGCGTGTCTTCAACCAGGAGGAGTAAAGAATCATTCACCGCGGATCGGTCGACACCAAGGGGCGGTTCGTAAAGTCCGCTTTCAACTCGCGAAAGAATCACTTGATTAATTTCAACCTCGCCTGCGCCGGACTTTAGCCCAAACAAATCGGACTGACTCAAACGGCTTTCTGAAAAAGTGATGCCACTATCCGAAAGAGCCAAAGCATAGACCTCGCCAGTAGCAAAGGGAATTAACAGCTCTTGACGTCCGTCTTTGTTTTCATCAAACGGTTGGATGTCGGGCCCCAATATTACTCGCGCCCCATTTATAACCAAAATATCTGAATGAATAGTTTCGTTTGGGTTAGAGAGCGAAAAGATACTGGTCTTTAATACATTTCCCTCTGGACTAATCAACCCGGCGTATCCCTCACCATCTATTGTGAAAAGACCAACGAACAACGGTCCATACCCATTAGATACTAGGGGCGATGAATGAGAACGATTATTTGATTTTTCAGGAACCCCCTCGTTCATGGCCAATGAAAATACGGCGGCGCTTCGTGTGGGGGTAGACATGGCGGCCGCAAAAATATTAGAAAAGGCCGAGAGGTTTGCCGGTCGAACCCTATCCTCTCCTGGATTGCCGCTAACAACCGAAGCTTTCGTCGGAGAAAACGCAACACCATTCCACTCAAACACAGCAAACCATATGCCGGAGGGGTCTCCCCGCTGAGCGACAACCAGCTCAGGAACGCCGTCTTGATTTAAGTCGCTAAATTTTGCATCCACAATTTGGATGGGGGGCGCAGGAGAAAAAGACCAAAGGGTATGATGTTTGCCCTCATCGTCAAGCTCAACCAACTCTAAAGGCGCCACCAACCCATTCAGTTTTAAAATTTCACTTTTACCATTTTTGTTAAAATCAAAGGTGCCGAAAATATAAAGGTTCCCCGCGAACAAAATGCCCAGAGAAAAACCAAACACAAAGATGAGCCGCCTAAAGAACAATAGGAGCCCACAATGTTTGATTATTAAAATAATTGAGATATGATTGGACGATAATATGAATACCCTTACCTAGATATTGACTCAAATATAGGTGTTCACCGTCGAATATATCAAGAGAAAGGCCATGAATATATACCACAATTATCTTTCCATATTCAAGAGAGACGGAATAAATTGACCGGGCATTGTTTGGCCCCTATTTTAATTTAATGAAAAAATCACTCACCACACTGCTGACAACAGTAACCCTTGTATTTTCACAGGGGGATATTTATCCAACCGAAACCCACTATGGCGGTGGTATCGGATTTAGCACCATGTATATGGTTTTGGATTCAGTTCCTGGCGAATCTTTGTTAAAGGAGCTTGGGTTTGATGTGTCCGCATTAAATACGCGTCCACTGGTCTTTCAGGGGGGCGAAGGGTTTGCCCAAATGTCTGGACCATGGCGTCTGGGTGGCTATGCCGGTGTGGGTGGGGCACAAGCCAGCAATGTGTTTAATGTTCATTTATATGCAGACAAAGATGGCAAGGCGGGATATGATGCTACCGGAGACACCCTGTATGCCTTTTCTGACAATTTATCTATGCGGGCCAATCTGAGCTTTCTAATGGGCGCCATGACCGTTGAATATGTTTTCCCGGTTTATAGAGATTTAGAGCTCATGGCCGGAGCGCTGATGGGCATCGGCCGATACACCCTATCTGTAGATCAACACATTGGTACGCCACAATGGTCTGATTTTGGTCAAAACATGTTTGGATTTATAACTGGAGACAGTGTTTTGGTGCCTCTGGATACCCTTGGTCGAACATATGACGAAGCGGCAAACGACTTTCGTGAAGAAGGGCTTCGCCCCATCAATGTAACCGGATCAATGACTGCGCTCAGCGGTACATTTTTTAATTTTCAACCATATGTAGCGGTGAAGTGGCAATTTTTAGATCGAATGGGATTACGAATCAGCGCAGGGTATAATCGCGGAACAATCGGTGCAGGAAGGTGGAAAAGAAACGGACACATTCCAATTAACGATTCTCCAAAATCAGCACTGAAGGGCGTCACCCTTCGAACGGTCATTTATTTCGGTTTATAGTGAAGCGCATTAAACAATTGTTTTCATCTGGAGGCTGGACGTGGCTTGCGGGCATTGCCACAGGCCTACTCATCGCCCTTCCACTCACACAGTCGCTTTATTCAAAACAGAACAATGCCTATGCTGTGATTGAGAGCAAGTTCAAGGTGATGAACCAAATTCTTTACTATGTAAACCAACTTTACTATGAAGATGTCGATATGGAAGCCTTGATGGATGGTGCATTCAGTGGCATTATGGATCAGCTTGATCCCCACTCCATATTTATATCGGCGAAGGACCAGAAAAACATCAATGAAATGTTTCAGGGAGAATTTCAAGGTATTGGCATCGAGTTTGATATTCTAAACAGTTACATAACGGTGATTGCGCCGGTGGTGGGCGGACCGTCCGAAAAAGCAGGAATTCAATCAGGAGACTGGATTACAAAAATTGACGGTGAAAGCGCAAAAGGAATCGAACGAGATGAAGTTTATAAGAAACTGAGAGGCAAAAAAGGGACTCGCGTTGATTTAGAAATTGGCCGTATGGATACAGATCCATTTGAGGTAACCATCATTCGCGATGATATTCCTTTATATAGTGTTCGGGCTAGCGTTATGCTTGACGAAAAAACAGGATACGCATGGCTCACACGCTTCTCCACAAAATCTGGACCGGAAGTTAAAAAAGCCATAAATAAACTATTAGATCAAGGTATGGAAAGAATGGTGCTTGACCTGAGAAATAATGGAGGCGGCATTTTGGAGCAGGCGGCAGAGGTGGCAAACATCTTTATTGCCGACAGAGACACGCTGGTTTATACCAAAGGAAAAAGCAAAGATGTGGAACAGGTTTTCATGTCAGCGCCACAAAAGGGAAATGAAGGTTTTTCGGTGGTTGTGTTAATTAACCGTGGATCGGCTAGCGGGAGTGAAATTGTTGCGGGAGCAATCCAAGATTTAGATCGCGGCCTCATCGTTGGGGAGACCAGTTTCGGAAAAGGCCTTGTTCAACGTCAGGCAGGGCTGAGCGATGGCTCAGCCATTCGTGTGACCATTGCCCAATATTATACACCAAGCGGCAGACTGATTCAGCGCCCTTTTGATAATGGCGATTATGATGATTACTATAGAGAGCTATATGAAAGCGGTCGTGAAGAAAAACTAGACTCACTTAAAAAAACACGCCCCCCTTTTAAAACCAGAAAAGGTAGAACGGTATATGGCGGCGGCGGCATTACGCCGGATATTCATATCCCCTGGGAATTGGATATAAACGAAACAACGCGAAAAATTCTTTCTCATCCCAACCGGTTCATGTTTAATTGGAGCACACAATATATAAAGGAGAATAAAACGCCCGACAACTACCAAGTCTTTCAATCTGACTGGGACCTCCCGAGTGAAGCGGTTGATGATTTTTATGATTATATAACCAAAGAAGAAAAATTTGATAAAGAAGAATATGAAGCAAATAGAGATCATTTAACAGTAATTTTAAAATCTGAAGTGGCCGGGGCAAAGTGGGGAAGAGACCAGCTATGGGGCGTAAGAGTGACTGCAGATAACCAAGTTATGGATGCTTTAAAACATTTTAACGAAGCTGATGCATTCTTGGTCCAAAGCAATTAAATTCCCGGGCTTTTAATTTGACTTTCCTTGAGGTAAGGGATAATTTCAAAGATACAATTGACATAAACGGAGGTATTTAATGGTTCAATATTTCATCGATGGCGGCGCCTTTATGTGGCCGATCCTGATTTCATTGGTCTTCGGACTGGGATTCGCGCTCGAGCGTGCATACTCGCTAGTGATGTCTTCAATTAACTCTCAGAAGTTCTTTACAGATATTTCTGAAACCCTTGAAAACAATGGCGTAGAAGCTGCTGTAGAGCTGTGTAATGAAACACGGGGACCGGTTGCTGAAATTTTTCACGCAGGTCTTTCCAGAATACACAGAGGATTAAGCGACGTTGAGAAAGCAATCCAAAATGCCGGATCGCTCGAAATGTCCTTTCTTGAAAAGAATATGATTTGGCTGAACACCGTAATTACGGTTGCGCCGATGATCGGATTCACCGGAACAGTTGTAGGTATGATTGCAGCATTTGACGCAATTAAAGCCGCCAACGACATTTCACCGGCTGTTGTTGCTGGTGGTATTTCTCAGGCACTGCTGACAACCGCTTTTGGTTTGATTACAGCCATGATCATCCAGTTTTTCCAAAACTTTTTTGTTTCCCGGATTGATAAGCTCATCTTGGATATGGAAGAAAACTCCATAAAGCTAGTCGACCAGCTTTATGAAATGGATGCTGCTAAGAAAAGTAAGAAATAGCTAATTCATGGCGGGAAAACGTAGATTTAAAGGAGGCGAAATTCCGACCTCCTCCATGGCAGATATCGCCTTTTTGCTTTTGATATTCTTCCTTGTGACCACCACCATTGATATGGATAAAGGTCTTGGTATGGTGTTACCCGCAGAAGGGGAAGAAATTGAAATCAATAAGAAGAACATTTTAAATTGTTTGATTAACTCAACAGGGAATGTACTTCTGGGCGGTGAGCCGGTAGAGGTGAAGAATTTGTCTCAAACCGTACGGCAAAGAATTGCCGAAAATGAAAAACTAGTTATTTCAGTAAAGGCCCATAGCGCTGCCAGCTATATGGACTATGTAAAAGTAATCGATCAGCTGAAAATGGCAAATGCAACGCGTGTATCTATAGCGGAGTCAAACTGATGAAAGTAAACAGAAAAACCCAGCTAGATTCAGAAATTCCAACCGCTTCAATGCCAGACATTATCTTTATGCTGTTGATCTTTTTTATGGTTACAACGGTATTAAGAGAGTATTCGGGGCTACCCATTTCTTTGCCAAAAGCAAAGCGGATTGAGAAATTGAAATCAAAACGGCACACCTCTCACATTTGGGTGTCTAAAGAGGGGTTGGTGTCCATTGAAGATAAGCTCTACTCTTCGGAAGGCGTTCGCCATGTAATGTATGAAAAGCGCGTTTCAGATCCGCAGCTTGTTGTGTCGCTAAAAGCAGATGAGCGGGCAAAAATGGGACTCATCAGCGATATTCATACTGAACTTCGAAAAGCGGATGCACTGAAACTGAACTATTCATCAAAAACGGCGGTAGATTAATATGCGTACAGAACAATCTGCTTCATTAAAACACATTTACCCCGTTGTTGTTCGCATAACTGGTTTCACCGGACTACTATTGTTGGTTTCAACGTTCTTGATTTTTCCAAGAGTGGTGAACAGGGTGGAATTGAAGGAAGAGGTTCAAATAATAATCGAACAAATTGATATACCCCAAACAGAACAATTTGATAGGCCACCGCCCCCGGCAAGACCATCTGTTCCGGTTGAATCAGAAAGTGAAGACATCGCCGATGATGTTACGCTGGACGAGTTTAACCTAGATGATTTTGATGCTTGGGACGCGCCGCCACCGCCACCCGAAGGACCGCGAGTAAAGTTTATTCCCTATGATGATCCGCCGGTTCCCCTTTCTCCCATTCGGCCAAAATATCCTGAAATTGCTCAGGAGGCGGGGATTGAAGGGACGGTAGTTGTGCAAGTATTTGTGGATGAAAGAGGTCGGGTAAAAGACACGGTCATTTTAAAAGGCATCCCAAATACAGGGCTGGACGAAGCAGCGACAGAAGCAATTCGTTCCGTTCGGTTTAGGCCGGCTAAACAGCGTGAACGGGCAGTGGGTGTTTGGATTTCTATTCCGGTGAACTTTAGACTGAAAAGTTAAGCGGAAAGCAATATTAGAATAATAAAAAAAGCCCTGCGTAAAATCAGGGCTTTTTTGTTTATAATTATTGCGGGGTTAACATTATCCCAAACTGGCTTTAATAAATTCCCGGTTCATTCTGGCAATATGTTCTAAAGAAATTTCTTTTGGACACTCAGACTCACAAGCCCCCGTATTTGTGCAGCTGCCGAAGCCCTCATCGTCCATGGTGGCCACCATATTTAGCACCCGTTCTTTTGATTCAGGCTGCCCCTGGGGCAGTAAGGCATATTGGGACACTTTTGCGCCCACAAAAAGCATGGCCGATGCATTTTTACAACTGGCAACACAGGCGCCACATCCAATGCAAGCAGCAGCATCAAAAGCCTCATCTGCGTCGTGCTTAGAAATTGGCGTTGCATTTGCATCTACACTGCTCCCTGTATTTACAGATATATAACCACCGGACGCCATAATGCGGTCAAAGGCTGTTCGATCAACCGCCAAATCTTTAATGACAGGAAACGCCCGCGCTCGCCAGGGCTCTACGACAATTTCTTGCCCATCCGTAAAACTTCGCATATGCACTTGGCAGGAGGTAACCCCTTGAAGCGGTCCATGTGCCCGCCCATCAATAAAGATGCCGCAGGTACCACAGATACCTTCACGGCAATCGTGGTCGAAAGCAATCGGCTCTTCACCCCGCAGGACGAGCTCATCGTTCAGCATATCAATCACTTCAAAAAAGGACATATCTTCCGTGACATTATCCACAGGATAGGAAACGAAATCTCCGGGAGAATTAGCATCGGACTGTCGCCAAACCTTAAGGGTAATCTGCATCACTTATAACTCCGTGTCGTAAGAGACACATTTTCAAAATTTAATGATTCTTTATGAAGATTGGGAGGGGCACCGTCTTGATACTCCCAAGCAGCTACATACGTATATCCTTCATCGTTACGTCGTGCTTCATTCTCTTCTGTTTGATGCTCTTCACGAAAATGGCCGCCACAGGATTCCTCCCTGTTTAGGGCGTCTCTGGCCATGGTTTCCCCCAGCTCTAAAAAGTCTGCCACTCGCCCTGCTTTTTCCAATTCAGGATTAAAAGATTCATTGTTTCCCGGAACGCGAACGTTATTCCAAAACTCTTCTCTAAGGGCTGGAATCTTTTGAATTGCCTCATTCAGCCCAGATGATTCGCGAGACATGCCAACATTATCCCACAAAATTTTTCCTAATTCTTTATGAATATCATCCACAGTTCGGGATCCATTTACGGAAAGCAATTTCTCTGCCCGCTCACGGACATCATTTTCTGCCGACGAAAAGGCTGAATCTTCGATAGAGACGGTTTCATTTAATTTTTCAGATAAATAATTGCCAATCGTTTGTGGAATAATGAAGTAGCCGTCTGCCAATCCCTGCATAAGCGCGGACGCGCCAAGACGGTTGGCACCATGGTCTGAAAAATTAGCTTCGCCCAGAACAAAGAGTCCCGGGACATTGCTCATTAAATTATAATCCACCCAAAGGCCGCCCATGGTGTAGTGGACTGCGGGATAAATTCGCATAGGCGTTTCGTAGGGGTTCTCACCGGTAATCTGTTGATACATATCGAAAAGATTGCCATATTTTGCAGAGACGGCATCTCGCCCAAGGCGTTGAATCGCATCTGAGAAATCAAGATAAACAGCTAAACCAGTGTTCCCGACGCCATGGCCCTTGTCGCACATGTCTTTTGCACGGCGGGAGGCCACATCTCTTGGGACAAGGTTTCCAAAAGAAGGATAAAGTCGTTCAAGATAATAATCGCGATCTTCTTCAGGAATATCAGATGGGTTTCGATTGTCACCCTTTTTCTTTGGCACCCAAACACGACCGTCGTTTCTTAGGCTTTCACTCATAAGCGTTAACTTGGATTGATGCTCGCTGGAAACCGGTATACAGGTTGGATGAATCTGAGTGAAACATGGATTGGCAAAATATGCACCTTTCCGATGGGCACGCCATGCAGCGGTTACATTGCTTGCCATGGCATTGGTAGAAAGGAAAAAGACATTTCCATAGCCTCCGGTGGCCAAAACAACGGCATTGGCACTATGGCGGTTAATTTCTCCTGTAACGAGATTCCGAGTAATAATTCCCTTCGCCTCTCCATTTACAAGGACAAGATCTAGCATTTCATGTCGCGGGTGAAATTGTACAGTACCTTTCCCCATTTGGCGAATGAGGGCAGAATAAGCACCGAGTAAAAGTTGCTGGCCTGTTTGTCCTCGCGCATAAAATGTTCGGGAGACTTGAGCTCCGCCAAAAGAGCGATTATCCAGAAGACCGCCATATTCCCGCGCAAAGGGCACACCTTGCGCCACGCATTGATCGATTATATTATTACTGATTTCTGCAAGGCGATACACATTTGCTTCTCGCGCACGGTAGTCCCCACCCTTGATCGTATCATAAAACAACCGGTAGATACTATCCCCATCATTGGGATAATTCTTTGCTGCATTTATGCCCCCTTGGGCTGCAATGCTATGGGCACGTCGGGGCGATTCATGATATGAGAAAGCCTGAACATTATATCCAAGTTCAGCAAAAGACGCGGCTGCTGATGCACCTGCAAGGCCAGTGCCCACAACAATAATATTATATTTTCGTTTATTGGCAGGATTGACCAGTTTCAAATCAAACTTATGCTTGGTCCATTTTTCTTTTAAAGGGCCGTCCGGAATATTGGATTGAAAACTCATATTAATTGGCGCCTCCCATAAATCCGAAATAAATGACGATAGAAAGAAATCCAGCAGGAATGATTAGCCAAAATAAAATTGAAACCATTTCAATTAATTTCCCATGCCGGTTAAATCGAATACCAAATGTTTGAAAGGCGGACTGAAACCCGTGTTTTAAATGGAACCCCATTAGCACCATGGCTACACCATACAATACAGCAATAAACATATTTCCAAGGCCAACATCTGATCCGGTAATGATGTTAAAAAACTGTCCGCCGGAATGTTCAATCTGAAAGTTATACCAAATGGTTGCCAAATGAACGATAAGAAAAAGTAACAGCACAGATCCCGTGATGGCCATGGTGCGGGAAGATGGTGTGCTGTTTTCATTTTTTCGGTTTAATTGATAAGATGTACCGCCGGCCTTTTTATTTTCAATTGCGAGACGTAGCCCATTGACAATATGGGCGCCAAATATAATAACAAGTACAACCTCTATCACGCGGATTAGCGGTTTAAAGGCGGTCAGGTTTTTCACATAACCATTAAAAACATCCGGTCCGGCATATAATAATAGATTGCCACCAAGATGGACGACCAAGTAAAGACACAACAGCAACCCCGTGGTTGCCATCACAGTTTTTTTACCGATGGAGGAATTAAGAAAAGATTTAAACCAGCTCATTTAACATTGATTTTTCAAATTTGAACCCGAGAAATTAGGGTGCACGCCCGACTTCTAAAACGAGATAATCCTATAGATTTATATCCGTCCCGAAAGCGTTGCGCCCAAATGACCGCCATAGTATAAAATGGCAATACCAATACCGCCAGAAATCAAATATAGCTGTCGCCATATTTTTGTTTCATAAAAAAGTGGATAGCGCGTACGCCAAATAAAAAGGGCGAGAAAAATTAAACTAGAAAAGATCTGAACCCACCCATGATTCACCCAAATGGGGAACACGGTGCCAAGATGCCCAATTAGTGTATCATCAATAATACCTGTGGCAATTGCAGCTGCAGATGAAACCAAGGCCAAGAGCATAACCCACCAGCCCACCATCAGGTTTTCAGGTTTTTTTAAAATAATAAATAACGCATCAAAAAATATTGCTGCAGAAAAAAGCGCAATGGGGAAGTGGATAACGAGCGGGTGAAGTTCTGGAAGCATGGTTGTTAAGAAGCGCCGTCCAAACAGCAATCCAAAAGAAATTGGTTTAGCGACCCACCCGCCGTTTGATATGCTTTCTGAATTTGCTGTGTCTTTGGTCCATTTATTAAAAGATCATTTAACACGCCCTCCAGTAAAGGTCGTTCACTTTCTATATTAAAAAACGCTGCCCGTTCATCAAGACCTTGAAGCGACAGTTCTCCCAATATGGAAAGCCAATCTCCAATAGATTTATTGCCGGGCCCGGTATTTTCAAATGAAATATCTTTTGCGGTTTGCTCAAGCTGTTTCCGCTCTTGGTCCGTCCATTGTTTTACAATTTCAAAAACAGTTTGCCGCACATTTGGGGCTGTAAGCAACCCCAAAAGGAAAGCAGCTGGAGATAGTTCAGCGCCTTTTTGTGGACGATCCCCGGCGCGAACTTCAAGCACAGATTTAAACCGTACGTGCGTAAAAGATTGGTGCAACGCCGAAACAATGCGACTTTCTAATTCATCGGGGTTGGCTAAAATCATTTCTTGAAGATCACCGTTGTAACTAACAGCGTCTCCATCTGGTGTATATTGAAAAATTGTTTTTACCCATTGAATCCAATTTGCATAATCGCTCACCATTTTATTGGAACGATTAATGCCGTGTGAAAAAAGAGAACCGCAACGATTCGCGTCCGTATCTTCCCAGATTTGCCACCGCATATTGGCTGTTCCTACAGGCTCACCATTCATAAAAGGTGTATTCGAAAATAGAATACTAAAAAGGGGCTGTATTACATCGGACACAAAGGCCATCTCATTTGCATCTTCTTCTGATGTAAAATCAATATTTACCTGAACACTCGTTGTGTTGCGCATCATCCAAGGCCCCAACATTCCGGACGATCTAAATAGATCATTCATTAATTGATATTTATTCATTCGGATAAGATCAATATCGTCTGGACTGCACATGGGCTCCAAGGAAAGATATAGCCGCCCTAAACCATAATCAGAACACAACGTGTTCTCAATAGATAGGTGTTGATTAAATTGGGATTGAATATCCCACAGCGAAATAGAAGGCCCCGAAGCCCATTCCAGTTGTCCGCCCGGCTCCAGTGAATAAGAAAACGGATCAGAAGGATTCAGCAGATCATTTGCGCCGGTAATTAAATCAGTAGCACTAAAAGTATCCGTAGGGTTTACGGGCAATCGGCGAAAATCTCCATCATAATATAGGCCTTCAATTTCTAAACCCACTTTTCGATCGGCCTCAGAAACCAAGTTGGATAAAATTATATGCCTAATTTGATCTTTGAGCGCCATTTATTTTACTGGAAAAGACTTCATTTTTGACAACATTCTAACCATCGACGGTTCAGGATTTTTATTTAATACGTCATCCACATGAACCCAAGCCACGTCGTGCGATTCATCGCTAATAATAATTTCCTCATCACCATGTCGCGCCTCAAAAATAAATCGAACATCATAATGGAGATGAGTTGGTGTCCTGTTATATTGCGGTATGGGGTGGATATCCAGGTCAAAAATTTCATCAGAAAGAACTATGAATCGAGAAAGACCCGACTCTTCTCGTGCTTCTGCTAGCGCCACATCCAATAAGTTGGGTCGTCCTTCGGCATGCCCCCCCAACTGAAGCCACAGGTTTAATTGATAATGGTGTGTCATCAGAATCCAGTTTCGCGTTTGGTCTACGACCCAGGCAGATCCTGTAAAATGACCATCCCAATTATTGCGGTCAAAACACTGTCGAGTGGAATCTAGAAACCGAATCGCCCCTGTTGTTTTGTTGGATTCTTCCGGATAAACATAAAGATACCGGGAAAGAAGATGTTTTGTTGGTTGCCTTTGCACTAAAATTAGTTTGAATTAATTGTGGTAACTTAATGAAGTTGGCAAAACCTTTCTGTAAATTAAAACATAATTGTTGACCAAAATAATGAGCGATAAACCGTTTGTATATTTTTTCGGTCAGGGGGAATCAGATGGCCACGCCGGCATGAAAGACTTGTTGGGTGGTAAAGGGGCGAACTTGGCGGAAATGTGCCGATTGGGAATTCCAGTCCCACCCGGGTTTACTATATCTACTGAAGTATGTAATTATTATTATAAAAACAAACAAATCCTACCTTCAAATCTTCCTAAAGAAGTTGACAGCGCCATGTCAAAGGTAGAAGATATTATGACCGCTCAATTTGGAAGTGAAGAGAATCCATTGTTGGTCTCTATCCGATCTGGAGCACGTCAATCAATGCCGGGCATGATGGATACAGTTTTAAATGTGGGCTTAACAGAAAGAACGATTCCAGGGTTAATAAATGCAACCAATAACAAACGATTTGTATATGATGCATATAGAAGATTAATTGCTATGTATGCAGATGTTGTAATGGAAAAAGCTCTTGAAACAAACATCGCAGATGGAATGGGTATACACTATAGATTGGAAATGATTTTAGAAAAGTATAAAAAAGATCGTGGGTATAATTCAGATCTTGAACTGTCTGATTCAGATTTACAAACTGTTTCAAATAAATATAAACAATGTATTAAAAAATCAATGGGGTTCGACTTCCCAGACGAACCCAAAGAGCAGTTGTGGGGGGCAATAAACGCAGTTTTTAAAAGTTGGAATGGAAAAAGAGCAAAGGAGTATCGACAAATTGAAAACATTCCCAATAGTTGGGGAACGGCTGTAAATATACAGGCCATGGTATTTGGAAACCGGGGGAAAACTTCTGGTACCGGAGTTGCCTTTACTAGAAATCCATCGACCGGTGCAAATGAATTCTATGGTGAATGGCTGCTAAACGCTCAGGGAGAAGATGTGGTGGCGGGGATTCGCACTCCCCAACCTATCAATAATACAACCGGCACAAAAATATCAGCTAAAAACGAATCCTTAGAAAATTGCTTTCCCCAAATATATCACCAGTTAGTTGGTATTCGAAATACGCTTGAGATGCGCTTCAAGGATATGCAGGATATTGAATTTACGATTGAAGATAACCACCTTTGGATGTTACAAACGAGAACAGGGAAAAGAACAGGGGTTGCGGCAATCCAAATTGCTGTAGATATGGTGTATGAAGGATATATACAAAAAGAAGAAGCCCTGCTTAGAATTTGTCCGAATCAAATTGACGAATTGCTACACCCAACACTAGACCCTGAAGAAGAAAAAAAGAAAAAAGTATTGGTTCGAGGCCTTCCTGCTGGGCCGGGCGGTGGAGAAGGACAAGTAGTTTTTAACGCAGAAGATGCAGAGCGTTGGACAAAACAAGGAAACAACGTTATTCTTGTAAGGGAGGAAACCTCCCCAGAAGATGTAAGCGGTATGCATGTGGCAGAAGCAATATTAACTGCAAAGGGAGGAATGACCTCCCACGCCGCTTTGGTTGCTAGGGGGTGGGGTAAGTGCTGTGTTGTGGGTGCGTCAGATTTAGTGATTAACACTATTAAAAAGAAAATAGATGTTAATGGCGTAACCCTAAAAGAGGGCGACTGGATATCTGTAAACGGAACATTAGGAAACGTATATGAAGGTAAGGTTCCCCTAAAAAAGGCGCATCCTGAAAAAAACAAAGCGTATCGCCAACTTATGGCCTGGGCTGATTCAGTTAGAAAGTTAAAGATTAGAACAAACGCTGATAGGCCTGAAGACGCGGGTCAAGCAATTCGGTTTGGCGCAGAGGGAATAGGGCTTTGTAGAACAGAGCATATGTTTTTCGATCCCGCAAGAATTAAAAATATGAGAAAAATGATATTAGCCGAGGAACAAAAAGAAAGACGCGAGGCACTAATGTCATTATTGCCTTATCAAAAACAAGACTTTAAAGATATTTTAAAAACGATGGCAGGTATGCCTGTGACCATCCGCCTTCTAGATCCGCCACTCCATGAATTTCTTTCCCTTAATAAGGGTCAAATTAGTGAATTGGCCATAGAACTTAATTTATCGGCTAAAAAAATAAATAATAGAATTTCAAACCTGAAAGAATTTAATCCAATGTTAGGTCATCGAGGGTGTCGGCTAGGTATTTCATATCCAGAAATAACAGAGATGCAAACCAAAGCAATTTTTGAAGCCACGGCAGAATTAATAAAAGAGGGCCACACTGTTTTTCCAGAAATTATGGTACCATTGGTCTGCATGTTTGAAGAGTTCGAGCATCAGAAAATAATTATTCACAAAATAGCACAAGAGATAGAATCAAAGTACAAATTAACGATTAACTATTTAGTTGGAACTATGATCGAACTGCCGCGGGCATGTTTGACGGCTGACGAAATTGCAAAAAATGCACAATTTTTTAGTTTTGGAACCAATGATCTTACTCAGACGACATTTGGATTTAGTCGAGACGATATCGGAGGGTTTTTACCCAGATATTTAAGCGAAGGCATTGTTCAGCAAGATCCCTTCCAAAGTCTAGATCAAAAAGGGGTTGGGTCATTAATTACGACTGCGGTAAAAAGTGGAAGAGGTGTGAATTCCGATTTAAAAATTGGAATTTGTGGCGAACACGGGGGTGACCCCACAAGTATAAAATATTGCCACGAACTCCAATTGGATTATGTAAGTTGCTCCCCGTATCGAGTTCCAATAGCTCGCCTTGCCGCAGCGCAAGCAGCTCTAATTTAAAAACACAAAACCACCCATGATTAAAAAAACAATTTTTACAATATTGGCTATTTTATTAGTGTGGACAATTCCAAGTTGTGAAAAACACACCTACAAGGCCGAAATCACGCGCACCAGTTATGGTATACCCCACATCGTGGCAGATGATTATGGCAGTCTCGGATACGGAGAAGGATATTCTGCTGCGGAAGACCATATTTGCATTATTATGGATGAATTGGTGAACGCAAGGAGCGAGAAAGCAAAATACCATGGGGCGGGTCCAAACAATGCATATATAAATCAAGACGTTGTAATAAAGGCGCTAGATATTTCTCAAAAAGCTAAAGATGCGTTTCAAGTTCAATCCGGTGAAATTCAAGAATGGATTATCGGTTATACAGCCGGCGTAAATGCTTATTTGAACGAAACCGGCCCAAACAATGTGGGGAGCTGGTGCGAGGGGGCAGACTGGCTACAGGCGGCAACGCCAATAGAAATGTTAACTAGACTAATGTTAATTACACAGACGGGGGTTCGGCTGGCGGGACTCATTGTATCCGCATCTCCGCCTGATGAACCAAAGCTATCATCA
Source organism: Fidelibacterota bacterium (assembly GCA_016845785.1). GTDB lineage: Bacteria > Fidelibacterota > Marinisomatia > Marinisomatales > TCS55 > TCS55. The sequence continues at coordinate 11,687 of JAERSH010000092.1, read as the reverse complement.
CATGAGATCGAGAGAGAAAACTTGGCGACGCTTACCCATCTCAACGACAGTTATTTTGGATCAAATGGCTGGGCCATTGGAAAAAACTTCTCTGAAAACGGGAAAGGGATGTTATTAGGAAATCCTCATTATCCCTGGGTTGGGTCTAATCGATTTTGGGAAAAGCACCTTACTATCCCCGGGGAGATGGACGTGTATGGCGTGAACTTAATTGGCAATCCTGGGGTTGCCATTGGGTTTAATAAACATGTTGGGTGGACCCATACAGTTTCGGCCAGCAAGCGACTGACATTTTATAAGTTGGACTTGGTAGAAGGGAACCCCACATCATATTATTATGACAATGAGGTGCGGGATATGAAATCTAGATTAATTACCGTCACCGTTCGAGACAAAGCAGGAAAGTTAACCGAAGCAGAACGCACTGTTTGGTATAGCCATTATGGTCCGATTCTAAATATGCCGGGGATAGGATGGAACAGCAAGACAACCATCACCTATCGAGATGCAAATGCTGAAAACAACGGTATGATTCCACAGTGGTTAGATATGGCCAAAGCCAACGGCATGGACCAACTTAAAGGCGCCCATGAAAAATGGAATTCAATGCCGTGGATCAACACCATGGCAACGAGCCATGATGGCCGCGCGTGGTATATAGATGGATCTGCAGTGGCCAATCTAAGTAAAGACGCTCTGGATATATGGCGTAAAAATCTTGAATCAGACCCATTAACGAAAAATCTTTATGACAAGATGGGTCATGTGTTATTAAATGGTAGCGACTCTCGTTTCGAATGGCAACACCACGAAGCTGCTCGCTATCCTGGTGTTAATCCATATGAGGAAAAACCAAAACAGGAGCGTTCAGATTTTATATTTAATGCAAATGATAGCCACTGGTTAACGAATCCGAATGACCCATTGGAAGGATATTCACCATTGAATGGCGGAGAAAAAACAGCCCGCTCACTTCGAACGCGAATGAATGCGATCATGCTAACCGATCAAAGCCATACCGGAACCGATGGAAAGCTTTCACAGACAGAATTGCAGAATGCAATATTTTCTAATCGAAATATGGCGGCAGAACTATTGTTAGATGATTTGGTAGCCGTATGTAGCGATGTAGAAACAATCAATGTGGATGGCAATGAAGTAAATATCAGTAATGCATGCGAAGTGTTGGCCAAATATGATAAAAAATTAAACCTTAATAGTCGTGGGGCAGTTTTGTTTCGTGAATGGATTACCCAATATAAAGGAAGAGAATTGACTAAGTCAGGGCATTTATTCAAAATCGCTTTTAATGAAAATGACCCCATGAATACGCCCAGAGAATTAGCTAATCGTGACTTGGCTTTAAAAAACTTAGGAAGGGCCACATTGATTTTGGATAAGGCAAATTTGCCATTGGATGTTCCTTTGGGAGAAGTACAGTTTGCCTATCGCGGGGATGAAAAAATCCCAGTTCATGGTGGAAAAGGAAAACATGAAGGTGTGGCAAATTATATTAATTACCGGCCAAGCAGTACCTCGGCCCCATTCAAAAAACCGGTAAAATATATAGAAGGGAGCACATCCTTAACCAAAGACGGATATCTGATAAACTACGGATCCAGTTTTATACTGAGCCTCATGTATACAAAAGAAGGGCCTAGCGCCAATGCCATTTTATCTTATAGCCAATCTGGGAATCCGGATTCACCCCACTTTACAGATCAGACGTGGCTATTTTCAAAAAAGAAATGGCGCCCAATTTTGTTTAATGCAGATGAAATCAAAAAAGATATACGGTCAAAGAAAACACTTTCAGCGCCTCGCAATAAAAAGGTTGGAGCAAACGGAATATGACCTGTAGCTTTGCTACCAATATGCGTTACACAATCGCCCTAAATAATAACAATAATAATAACGCCAATTTGTTTGGCGTGGGGGCCCCCGTGTAACCTGACGGGTAATTAAGCTTTTTAAGAAAGCCCCCATAACCGAAAGGTCATGGGGGCTTTTTTTATGTCCAAAAATAAAGGAAAAACATATGTGCGGCATTTATGCCTATAAAGGGGAATCGCTTCAGTGGTCTGAACTGAAGGGTGAATCAGACAAAATACAATACCGAGGACCGGATAACTCCAATGTAATGATGATTGCCGATGATCTTATTTTTTCATTTCACCGATTGGCAATTATGGGAACAACTGCAGAGGGAGATCAGCCTATAGTGCATCCGGACGATAAAGACTTAATCCTGATTTGTAATGGTGAAATTTATAATTATAAGGAGCTGGCGGTGGCCTATGAATTTGAATTGAAAACCGGATCAGATTGTGAAATTATTTTACACATGTATAAAAAGTATGGCATAGAAAAAACAATCAAATCTCTGGATGGTGTTTTTATGTTTGTTTTACACGATCGGGATAAAGATGCGCTCTATGCAGGGCGAGACCCTTTTGGTGTTCGGCCCGGGTTTATCGGAACCAAAGACAATGAGATTTTTATTTCTTCTGAAGCAAAACCCCTGATGAAAACCTGTGATGAAATAAAGCCATTTAAGCCAGGGCATTGGTGGGAAGAAAGTAGTCGAACGTTCAAAAAATACCATTTTCAAAAAGATGAAATATTTCCATCAGATGATGAAGCAGATTTCACCAAGGGAATTAAATTCCGATTAATTGATGCGGTCAAAAAACGGATGATGGCGGAGCGTGAAATTGGGTCACTGCTTTCCGGCGGATTAGATTCCAGTCTGATTTCTGCTTTGGTAAACAAATATCATGTGGGACCACCGTTAAAAACATTTTCTATCGGTATGCCCGGCAGTGTGGATCTTGAATTTGCTCAATCTGTTGCAGATCATTTGGGAACAAACCACCATCAAATCCAAATTTCAGAACAAGATTTTCTATCTGCCATAGAAACGGTGATTTATAAAATAGAATCTTATGACACCACCACCGTTCGAGCCAGCGTGGGCAATTATTTGGTATCAAAATTCATCCGAGAACACTCAGACTGCAAGGTAATCTTCAATGGAGACGGTAGCGACGAGGTGTGCGGCGGATATGTATATATGAAAAACGCACCCTCTCCACATGCGTTTCAATCAGAATGTAACAGACTTGTAGAAGAAATTCATCGCTTTGATGTATTGCGGTCAGATCGATCAATTAGCTCAAATGGATTGGAAGCACGAACACCCTTTTTAGATAAGGAGTTTGTCCGTTATTATTTGTCAATACCCGCAGAGTTAAAAATGTTTGATGGTGTAAATCGATTGGAAAAATATTTACTTAGAAAAGCTTTCGATGGTGCAAACCTGCTCCCCTACGATGTGTTGTGGAGACGAAAATGTGCCTTTTCTGACGGGGTTAGTGCAAAAGAAAACTCTTGGCACCGTGTCTTGCAACACTTTGTAGATAGTCAAATATCAGATATAGAGTTTGAAACAAAAGCCAGAGAATTTAAACACTGCACACCGGTGTTAAAGGAGAGCTATTATTATAGAAAAGTATATGAATCCTTTTTTGGAAACCACGACAAGTTGATTCCACACTTTTGGATGCCGCGATGGGTGGAGACCAATGATCCATCTGCTCGTGAATTAAGCGGCTATATGGAATAATAAAAAACCCTATCCCATTATATCGAGACAGGGTTTTTATCTAAGCGATTTTGAGCGCGAATCTATTCGACAGTTTCACCGCCGAGTAGATCTTCGAGCTTAAATGCACCATCGCGCTCCATTTGTTTTGCTGCTGAGACTATGGATTTTCGTGCGTTGTCCACGTCGCGCTTTGGCACGGCGCCTTCAACCGGTTCAAACATGGCCTGCTTCTTTTTAGGAAGAACGCCAATCACTTTATCAGAGATAGACTGCTCCATTCCTTTTAAAGCCATTGCCACGGCATCCAAGTCTACCGCATTCATGAGATCTCGCAGTAGGTTGTCCGGAAAAATTTCAAATATAGATTCAAATGTGATGCGGTATTTTTTAACCTCTTCTGCCAAATCAGGATTATCCTGTTCAAGATTGGCCATAAACATTTCTTCATCGACCGCATCCATTTCACCCAAAAGGTCAGCCAAATCTTTACCGCCACCACGAGAAAAGGCCACAGTTTTAGGCAGTTGTTTTGATTTCTTTTGCAATTTATTTGCAATTTGTACAACCGCTTCAAGGGGAACGTCATTTAAGTTTCCAATATTCAACAGCACCTGCCCTTTTTCTTCCTCGCTGATTCTATTTAATACCATCATGCGTTTTTCTGAGGATAGCTGTGCAAGGGTGATGGCGATTACGCGGGGCGTTTCGGTTATCAGCAGTGCAATCAATTGCTCATCGGTGAGTTCATTAAGAAAAGAGAAGGGCTTTTTGGGCTCATCACTTTCTTCCTCTTCTTGAAATTTTTCGCTTACAAACGAAAAGTAAAACTCTTCCATAACTTGTTTTTTAACAGCAAAGGCCACATTGCCCACACCCCGCATGGCTGCCCGGATTTTGCGAACTTCAGTTTTATCCAAGTCCTTTACCAGGTTCAGGGCAAGGCTTTCTCCGAGGACGGAAAACAGGATGGCAACCTTTTGCATTCCGGAAAGTCTGTTATAGTCTGAAATCATAAAAGCCTCTTATTTTTTCTTCTTTTTCTTCTTCTTTTTACCGCCATCGTCTTCGGGCTCGGGTGCAACCGGTGCTGGTTCTGGCTCCGGTGGCGCTTCTTCTAATATCCAATCTTTTACAATTTTTGTTGCGGCCTGAGGCTGCCCAACACTCATAGATACTACAGCCTGCTTCATATCGTTTACTTCGCTTTGTAACACGGCCACGTCTTCAGTTGAGGGCGGGGTAGGATGTTCCGCAGGCGGTGTTGCTGGTGCAGGAGTTGGGGCAGATGGTGTTACCCCACTATCTTTTTTTTTAGGCCGCCGAGGTGGATACATCATCCATGGAGGCACGGTTGGCTCTTTTGGCTTGTTCATTAAGACAAAAACAAGAACAACAATAAGTACAATAACTAAAGCGCTGAGGACGGCAACAAAAATGAGCATACCATTGCCGCCACCGCTTTGCGGTTGGCTATCCAATTCATTTTGTACCTTGTCCAGCATGGCCAATTTTTCGGCAATCTGTTCGTCCAAAGATTCTTTTTCGCCGAGTTTGGTTTGAACCGAAGATTGGGCTTCAGCAGCAGCAGAATCTGAAAGATCTGCGGTACCTAAAAAGGATTTAAGGTTTTGAATTTCTTCATTCAACGCCTGAAGCCGAACCGAGTCTTGCCGAAGCATGGCTTGTCGTTCTTGGTCATAAGATTGGTCCCGGGCGGCAGATTCGAATTCTGCCAACTTGGATTGAAAGTAAAGACGATCTTCTTGACGGCGTTCCGCTTCAGATTCTTTATAGTTTTCAAGCTCTTGTTTCCAATCGACCTCACCCAGCCGTTCTCGCTGGCTTTCAAGGGACTCCAGCTTTTCCGCGATATTTTTTAATAGAACTTGTTCTGCCGATTTTTCATCACGACGCTCTTTAAAACTTGCAGTCATAATACTTAAAATATCACCACGGGGACGGTTGAAGCGGGAAGCAACCATAACCACTTGGCGAATATTTTCGATTAACTCTGGGGCGGCGCCTTCTTGTATGATGATGCTAATCTCCATATTGCGAACAGATGCCATTGCAGGTCGAGTTTCAGTTTGTGTGCGGGAAACCACATTGTCTCCCACTGGTTTATCCATGGAGGGTTCTGCCACATCCGGGACAACCTCTTCTCCTTCAGAAGATGTTTCTGCAGTAAAATCAAATCCTGGAATTGGTAATCCCACACTACCGCTGGATGAACCTTCTTTCGCTGCCAATATATCTTCTGCAGCTTTTAATGATTCGACACCATCGTTCCCGCCGGGGGAATAGGTGGTTTGATTTTCGTAAGCACTGCTAATTTCTAAATCAACGCTCACATCAATCACATATTTTCGATTATCAATCACCTTTTCAAGCGCATCTGAAATACGCTTTCTCAGGTTATTTTCAATCATAAGTTTCTGAGCCAAATACCCGCTGGACTGTCCAAGTCCAATGACCAACATTAGCCCCAATGTGAAGGCATATCTCAATACCTGTTTACTCCGCTTTTTCATATCAACTCCCTTATCCATATGAATTTTTACTTATCCCCTGTTTGTTGAGCCGTGCTTTTGCCTACCGGTCCGCCACGTGGCGCTAAAAAGGTAATTTCTACACGTCGGTTTCGCGCTTTTTGTTGGGGATTTGAATTATATTTTTGTATTAAATCTGTCGTAATTACCTCAGCTGTAGTTTTATCCCTGGGCACAAATTCACCATACCCCACTGCCTCTAGGCGGGTGGGGTCGACGCCCAATCCAATTAAGAGTCGCACCACAGCTGCTGCTCGGGCCCCGGAAAGTTCCCAGTTGCTGGGGTATTTTACTTGTAGCGCTTTTGGTAGGGGGTCACTGTCTGTGTGTCCCTCTATTGCAAGCTTAAAATAAGACTCCTGAATGGTTGGTAATATTTTTTTCAAAATGTCTAAAAAGCCTGGTTTCGTTTGTGCAGAACCAGACTGAAAACTAATGTCAGAAGAAATACCAATAGTAACACCCTTGGGGCCGGTGGTCACCTCCACAGGCTTTTCACCTGTTTCACCATCTTCACCCATGTCTTCAACCATTTTCTGTGCCGCTTTCTTAATATCCGAAAGGGTCATGGCCTGATTTTCAACTTTAACCTTTTTCCCCACAGATTTGCCCATACCATCTGCCATTTCTTGCAGCTTGACCGGATCAATCGTTGAAATCGCCGCCAACAAAACAAAGAAGGCAAACAAGAGTGTCATCATATCCGCAAAGGTGCCGAACCAGCCCGGCAACCCCTCGTCCACCATCTCCATTCCTTGTTTTATAAACTTCTTTCTTTCTTGGGGCGTAGCAGCCATTTAGATCAACCTTCGTCCGATTTCCATTCTTTAGGTGGAATGAATGAATTCAGTTTTTCACGAACAATAATCGGATGTTTTTTCTGATGAATCAACCGCGCCGCTTCAACCTGCAAATTTTGAATCGTGCTGGTGAATGAAATCCGTGTTTTTAATTTATCTGCCATGGGCAAAAAGAAAAGGTTGGCAAAAACAGCACCGTAAAATGTGGTAATTAATGCTGCGGACATACCGGCACCCAAGGCTTCGGTACCGCCACCTTCACCGCCAAACCCAGCCAACATAATGACGAGACCAATCAATGTACCGATCATTCCCCAGGCGGGCGCCATGACACCCATAGATTTAAAGAGGCCGGCTTGAGTGTTTTCACGTAATTCGCGGTAGTCGATCCGAGTATATAAAATATCGGTCAATTCTTCCAGAGAGTATCCATCGATGACCATTTGACACCCGTCCCGAAAAAAGAAACTATTTATGTTGCCTACATGATTTTCCAGGTCGGCTGTTCCTTTCCGGGCTATTTCGGATGCTTCTACAGCTTCATCCACCTGGTCGCCCAAGGTATCCTTCCCACCTTTAAAAACGGCTGCCATAGCTTTCCCCAGTTGGAGTACATCCTTTAGGGGGAACGCAACAGAAACAGAGGCAACCATGCCTCCAAAAACGATGGCAAAACTGGATGGAGACAAAAATCCGGCCATACTTGCACCGGCAGCTGTTGCCGCCAAAAAGATGCCGGCAAAAATAGACCCAAGTCCCAATACAATACCTATGAGGGTTGCAATATCCATAATTATTCCTCAATCATGCTGGTTGATTTCAAACGATTTTCATGCAGTGCTTTCAGCACATTTCTTACATCATCATATTCCGGATCCATCCGTAACGCCAAGTTCCAATTGATGGTGGCCCGTTGAATATCCCCCAATTTATAATAAATCGACCCCCGTCGGGCATAAGCCAATGCTAAATTTGGATTCAGTTCTAAAGCGGCCTCAACTTCTTGGAGTGATGAGCGATAGTTGCCCGCATAAAAATAACGCAAAGAGCGAGACAAGTGGCGCATGGCGTTATTCATGTTTTGTTCGCTTACATTGTTATTCAGTCGAACCGCTTTTAATGAATCTTCTAAAAATTTAGAGTGTTGCTCCATGGCCGAAAGTCGAGTCATAAGATTCCGCATTTCGTTGGTCATGAGGCCCATAGAATCACGAAGCGTATTGACAGTATAGTCTGCCATCATAAGCGTCGTATCCATGTCCGCCATGTTGATGGGGCCCGGTTGAAGCGGAGCGGGCGAGGGTCCGCCGCCTGGGGTTTTGATTCCTGAACCACGAGGGGCAGAAATTTCAAATCCAATGGTCATGCCGGCATGACCCTCCCAATACCGCTCTTTCCATTTGGGTAATTTTTCTATGTGGGTGAACCCTAGGTTAAGGCGATAGTCCGAGGTAAGGGGGATGCGGAGTCCCACATTGATGCCGTTACCGTCGAATTCACCCACAATATCTACACCGCCCCATTTTTCTAAATAAGGCGTTTTTACAATTGCACCTGCAAACACACCGGCATTTGTACCGGTAGGTTGTTTTGAAAGTGTATCAGTTTGGACAGTGTCAATCGCACCAAAGCCGCCCGTACCAAAACCGATGAACATATTTGTATTATATTTTCCCATGGCCTTTTGAGAACTGACCACACCAAAAAAGGACAATTCTTTCGGATCTAGGTTTAGTCCCCCGGTGCTGTTTTCAAATACAATATCTTGGAGGCCAACAGAGAACGATACATTGTTTCTTACAAAAACCCGCCTCTGGAGATGAAATCCAAACTCTACAGGTGCTTTATAAGTAGAGACTTCAAGATTAGCAAGACGCGTGGTGTCTGCCCCCTGCGCCGTTGAAAAACCAAACGTCCAGCCAGAAGTCTCCATACTGAAATAGCCGCCACTGGCTGTATTAAAAGGAGAAAAATTGTGTAATTCAGAGCCAAATCCTGCCGTAAACAGATAGGGGGATTGGCTCACAGATGAAAAGGGTATTTTCATCATGGGTCCGGGTCGGAGGTAGGCCACACGCGTGGCGCTATAACCAATGGACACCAAAATAAAGGTAAGTGTAATTAGTTTTATTAAACGTTTCATTTCATACCGTCAGATTTTTTTAATTCCATTTGGGCCAATCGAAAATATTCACTTTCAGGGTGGTGAGCGACTACATCACCAAAAGCCAATTGGGCCAATGGTTCATTTCCCATTTTCCGATGCAGCAGGCCCTTTTGTACTAGGGCATCGTCATTGCGAATTGTGCCCGAAATTGTAATTTGATCGAGAAGAGAAAGGGCCTTTTCATAATCACCCAATTGTTGGTGGGCATCGGCCATCCAATACCTCACATTTTCACCGGTCTTTTTTGGCGCGGATGATAGGGCAAGAGAAGAGAATTTTTGAATGGCAGTTTTAAAATCTTCTCGCTGGTAGGCAAACACGCCGGCCATATATATGGATTGGTCAAATTTTGGCGCCGGTTTAGCTGCAACATTTTCAACCTCTGAATCTGCTTCGGTTTTTTTCTCAACCACATCTACCGGAATTTCCTTTAAGGGTAGCGGGGCATTTTTTATTGTCTCTAGTTGAAGCGTGGCGAGTGTTTGTCTCAATTCTACATTTTCTTGGCGCAGTGCATTCATTTCAGTTTGAAAGGAGGATTCCAATTTTTCGATTCGATTATTGATTCGCCCCAGTGTGGATAGGAGTTTTTCACTCGAGGCCATATAAACAGAACCGCTTTCGACCTTTTTAATTTTAAAGGACACCTCTTCTGATGGTTTGTTTACAACCCGAGAATAGGTTTCAGATCCTTTCGCCGGTTCAATAACAATACCAAGATCTAAAAAGAAAATCTCTGAAAGGGGTGTTTCTTGGGCACCCAGCGAACCGATAGCGGTAAGGATTGTCAGTCCTTTCATTAACGGTTTAATTCGGTTCATCGGAGCCCCGGACCGCACTTATTCGTATTCCTCCCAGTCGATTACATAAGAGTAACCGATGAAGGAGCCAAAATCGTGAGGGACATATAATTCGAAAGCCCCAGTGGCGCCGGGAAGCAATGTGGCATCGGTGGTGATACCGGAATCAAATGTATGATATCCACCCCGAACAAAAGTGGTTAATGTTTTTGTTTCGCCACTCCAATTTTTACGAAAGACAAAATCTACCTTAACAAAATCAGATCTCCGCCCACCGATATTTTTGATTTCACCATTAAATACGATATTTCCTTGGGCATCTTTTTTCTCGTTGATGTTGCCCACCAGAACACAGTTGGCAGAATATTTTTTAGCGTCATTTCGCTCAGATGAGGTGTATTGCGGCTCTGCCAGCTTGGGCATGGGCGGCGGTGTATAACTGTCTCGAACTTGTTCCGGTACATATTCCGCCTGCTCTTCTGTTACCACATTATCCACAATCCGGACCACATCTTTCCGGTTAATAATGAGATAGCCCACCAATGTTTCAACCTTGAGGGATGTCTCATCTTGGTATACGATTTTCCCAAAAACAGTGGAGCCATTTTTCATAATAATTTCTTTAGAATAAATGGCAAGGGGATTCACCCACATTTTACTGAGGGCCTTTAGGTTTTCTAATTCTTCATTGAGGTATTTGAGTTCAGCTGTCATTTTTTTGATTTCAAAACTGAGCTCATTTAAAATATAATCTTTTCCCGGGTCTGGTTTAAAATCAACAGGAGGGGGTCCCTCTGCGGAAGGAATGGGTATGGCCTCAGGCGTCGCGGGGGCATCTTCGGTGGCTTCTGCTGGCGCTGCTCCCACAGCTAAAACCACGTCTCCCAGCTTAACATGACTATCTGAAACTTCTACAGCCATGCTGACTTTTCCCGCATCGCCGCCATCGGCTTCTACTGTGTAATTGCCCGGCTCCACTTTTTTAAATTCAAACTTTCCGCCACCGCGGCCCAATCGTTTTTTTGATGTTTCAGTCCGTTGCGATTCGGTACCGTCTTCAGCCAAAAGCAAGACCGTATTATTTACAACGTTGTTTCCATCTCCATCTACAAGGGTTCCGGAAATATTGCGTGGTTTTTGGGCAAATAGGGTTGTCGCAAAAAGGGCGATAAAAACCCCAATTAATGATTTTTTAAATATGATTCTTTTTGCCATTTATCTTTACCTCGGATTGTGTGGCACCGTAAGACGAAAGCGTCTATAGGTATAGAAAGTTTAACTCCGCTCTGTTCGTGAATCAAGTCAAAAATAGAGAAGAAAACAGGATAAAAAGTAAAGGCGGGGTGGGTCTATTTCCAGAAATCTTCGTATGTTTTTTTCCGTTTAAGCAGTGCAGCTCTCGCGGAAGTGACTTCTGGTTTTAAATAATCCGGGAGATAAAGGGCAAGTGCTTTGTCATAAGCTTCTAAGGGAAGCTCAAAATCCATCTCATCCTTTTTTTCATAGGCTTGACCAAGCCAATAATGGGGCGCACCTAAAGAATCGATGGCCGCCGCCGCTTTTGCAAAAGATTGGATGGCGTCCCACTGGCCATTTTTATGTCCTTTTTTATGATGAACCTTACCCTCGGCCATGTGGATATGGTAATTGGCGGTGGCATTACGAGGGTCCATTTTAAGTACGGCCTGATATTGAGCCATATCATTGTTAGTGTCAGCCAAATTAAGTCGTGCTTCAATAATGGCGGCATGCAGTTCCGGATCA
>JAERSH010000091.1 GCA_016845785.1 Fidelibacterota bacterium | reverse complement strand
AGCCTTGGGCGTTCCCATCGATAAACCGGTGGAAGCATCCGCAGAAGATATTGAACAGATCGGTTTAGGATTCATGTTCGCCCCTGCTTTCCACCCTGCCATGAAGCACGCCATCGGCGCACGGACTGCTTTGGCTACACGGACGGTATTTAACATTTTGGGTCCACTCTGCAACCCTGCTGACGCGAAGGCCCAAGCCATGGGTATCTTTCATCCGGATTTAACCGAAACCCAAGCCAATGTATTAAAAGCATTGGGCTCCACCGATGTGATGGTCTTCCATGGACGAGATGGATTGGATGAAATATCCACCACCGCTACAACCAAGATTAGTCAAATGCAAAATGGTGGTGATGTGAATACGATTGAATTCGATGCAACAGAATTGGGGTTAAGTCGGGCTTCTTTAGATGATCTCCAAGGTGGTGAATCGGAAGAAAACGCAGAAATGATTCGCGCAATTTTAAATGGTGAAAAAGGACCAAAACGAGATATCGTTTTACTCAATGCGGCTGCGGGAATTGTTGTAGGCGGTAAAGCAAAAAATTTAAAAGAAGGATTAACAAAAGCGGCAGAATCGGTGGACTCCGGCGCTGCTCTGAACGTATTGACCCAATTAGCAAAATGAACATCCTTGAACAAATATTAGAAGTGAAGCGAAAAGAAATGGATAAAATGGTGGAATCCGTTGGAATCGTCGAACCATTCGAAACTTTGAGTTTAAAGGACGTCCTTTCTTCTGATGAAATTTCTGTCATCGCCGAAATCAAAATGAAGTCCCCCAGCGAAGGGGATATTCTCCCCAATGCAGATCCAGTTCAGATCGCCAAAAATTATGAAGCAGCCGGGGCTGCCGCTATTTCCGTTCTCACAGACGAGCAGTTTTTCGGTGGGCATATTGATATTTTGGAGTCCGTTAAAAAAGCTGTTTCCATTCCTGTTCTTCGGAAAGATTTTATCATTGATGGGCACCAAATCATGGAAGCTGGCGCAGTCGGAGCCGATGCTTTTTTACTCATCGCTGAAGCGTTGGATGATCGTGACATCTCTACCCTAATCAATTTTGGGAAGGAGTTAAATCTGGAAGCGCTGGTAGAATTTCACAGTGAAGAAAATGCAGAAATCGTTTCGGAAATCGCTCCCGATATAGTGGGTGTTAATTGCCGCGATTTGAAATCCATGACTACCGATATTTCCTATTTTGAACGCATGGCACCGCGCCTGCCGAGTGGTTCTATCAAGGTAGCGGAAAGTGGTATTAAAACATCGGATGATTTAAAATATGTCTCCGATCTGGGTTATGATGCTGTTCTTGTTGGCACTTCACTCATGAAAACAGGCAATCCGGGAAAAGCCTTGGAATCATTAATTGGGGGACTGTCATGATCCCAACCAAAATTTGCGGTATCACCAATTTAGTCGATGCACAATGTGCTGTGCAAAATGGTGCATCAGCAATTGGATTTATTTTTTATGAAAAAAGTCCACGGGCCATATCTTTGGACGACGCAAAATCCATTTCAGATCAATTACCCAAAAATGTTTCAAGAGTGGGTGTGTTTGTGAATCATGATAAATCGTTTATTGATGACGCGATCAAAGCCGTACCATTAAACATGATTCAGCTCCATGGCGATGAGTCCCCGGCATTCTGTGATCAATTTGACATCCCTGTGATTAAGGCATTGCGAATCAAAGACGAAAGTAGCGTGGCTGCCATGAATGATTACCATGTAGTTGCTTTTTTATTGGACACATTTTCCAATGATCGATTTGGCGGCACGGGTGAAACATTTGACTGGTCCTTGGTGAAAGATAAAACAGATACGCCCATTATTCTTTCCGGTGGGCTTAATCCTGATAATATTCTGAAAGCCATTAAATCTGTAAATCCTGTAGCAGTGGATGTGAATAGTGGTGTTGAGAAATCCCCCGGAATTAAACATCATCATAAAATTAAAAGCCTTTTTCACAAACTTATAGAAACGTGTTCAGGTATTAATGTGTTTACGGACACCCTAACACACGAACACGTTAACACTTAAAAACATGAACATATTTAAAGATTATAACCTACCCGATAATCGGGGACACTTCGAAAAATTCGGTGGCAAATTTGTTCCTGAAACGCTTATCCCTTCCCTGGAAGAGTTGGAGCATCATTATGCGGAAGCAAAGAGTGATCCAAAATTCAGTGATGAATTGAATGGGCTTTTGAAACATTATTCCGGACGTAAAACGGCACTGTATTTCGCAGACCGCATTTCGAATGAGTTGGGATTTAATGTATGGCTCAAGCGGGAAGATTTGAACCACACCGGCGCTCATAAAATCAATAATGCTTTGGGGCAAATTCTGTTGGCCAATCGTATGGGGAAAAAACGAATCATCGCCGAAACCGGTGCTGGCCAACATGGCGTCGCCACCGCAACTGTGGCTGCACGATTCGGATTAGAATGCATCGTTTATATGGGTGAAGAAGATATCCGCCGACAAAAATTGAACGTATTCCGAATGAACTTATTAGGCGCCGAAGTGCGCCCTGTTTCGTCCGGGAGTAAAACCCTGAAAGATGCCACAAACGAAGCTATCCGGGATTGGGTCACCAATGTAGAATCCACTTATTATCTTATCGGTTCTACCGTTGGTCCCCACCCCTATCCAATGCTGGTTCGGGATTTTCAATCGGTGATTGGCAAGGAAGCCAAACAACAATTCGCCCAACAATCACCCAAAGATTTACCGGATCGACTGGTGGCCTGTGTTGGTGGCGGCTCAAACGCATTGGGGCTATTTTATCCATTCTTAAAAGATGATGTAAAAATCATTGGTGTAGAAGCATCGGGGAAAGGTTTGGACTCCGGGGAACACGCGGCCACATTGACCAAAGGTGATTTTGGTGTGCTCCATGGCGCTGCATCCACCCTACTCCAAAATGAAGATGGACAGGTGATGCTTCCCCATTCCATTTCCGCTGGGTTGGATTATCCCGGCATCGGTCCCGAACACAGTTATTTGAGTGAATCCAGGCGTGTGAATTATCGCTCAGCTACGGATCAAGAAGCGCTGGACGCCTTTCAATGGCTTTCGGAAAAAGAAGGAATTTTGCCTGCATTGGAGTCTGCCCATGCTCTGGCATACTTGAGACAAAATGATCATGGAATTGAACCAAATGAAGATGTGGTGGTTTGTCTTTCAGGCAGGGGTGATAAGGATGTTCACACCGTGGCAGAAGCATTAGGGGTTGACCTATGAACCGCATCCAAAAATTATTTGCCGATCCGAAAGAAAAGTTGATTCCATTTTTTACCGCGGGATATCCGAAATTGGAAAGCACAGTTGATTTAGTTTGTGCAGCCGCAGAAGCCGGCGCCGATATGGTGGAGATTGGCATTCCGTTTTCTGATCCCCAAGCGGATGGCCCCGTGATCCAAGCATCCAGTCAACAGGCTTTGGATAATGGGATTACTCTAAATAAAATTTTTGATCAAGTGATAGAGATCAGAAACCTAACTGATGTTCCCTTGGCACTCATGGGATATTACAATCCAATCTTAAAAATGGGCCATGAATCCTTTTTGGATCGATGTGTTTCATCCGGTGTGGATGGATTAATTCTTCCAGATCTTCCTTTGGATGAAGCGGAACCATTTTGTGAAATGGCCAAATCAAAAGGGGTCTCTCCTATCTTATTGGTGGCCCCAAATACATCCAATGAGCGTATCAAAAAAATATCAGAATTGGCCGGCGATCTCATTTATGCCGTGAGTATTTTAGGCATCACCGGGAATGATCTTGCATCTAAAGATGCTTTAGCAGAGTACTTAATTAGAGTTCATGAACATAGCACTACGCCATTTGTTGTGGGCTTTGGAATCACCACTCGGAATGATGTGGTTTGGTTTAACACCCATTCAGATGGTGCTGTGGTTGGCTCAGCAATTATTAAAAATATGGATGGAGAAACCCATCCTTTAAAAGCGACAAAAAGTTTAATACAAGCATTGAAAGGAGCATTATGAGTACAATAGGCATCCAAGGCGGGAAGGGCAGTTTTTCTGAACAGGCGGCTCACGAATTCGCCCACAATCACGGATTGGAAGGCGCGGAAATAGTTTACCAAATTTCATCGGAACAGGTATTAGCCGGCGTTGAAAATGGTGATACAGATTACGGCATATTTGCCATGGAAAATGCCCAGGGCGGTGTGGTAATCGAAAGTGTGGAAGCCTTGGCAAAACACCGCTGTGAAATTTTGGAAATGTTTCATATTCCTGTGGATCAAAATTTATTGGGAATGGCCGGAACCCATGTGGGAGACATTACCGAAATTCATTCACATCAGCAAGCACTACGTCAATGTAAAGACTATTTGAGTGAACATTTTTGGACACGCCCGCTCATTGAAGAAGATGATACAGCAGAAGCAGCCCGGCGACTTTCTGAAGGGAAGCTCCCAACTACCGCGGCCGTCATTGCAAACAAGACCTGTGCAAATCTCTATGGATTGGAGATTCTCACCGAAAGTATACACGATTTGAAACATAATCTGACCCTGTTTCTCGGCGTAAAAAAATTGGGGGATTTATGAACAGTGTCGGCATTATTGGGTTTGGCCGATTCGGAAAAGTCTTGGCCAATATTTTACAAAAAGGGTTTTCCATTAATGCCTACGATCCAAATCCCGGCGATAATTTCTCCGGTGTAACATTCACTGATTTGGAAACTATTCTAAAAGAAAAAGTCATTTTTATTGCTGTACCCATTCGGCATTTTGAATCAGTGATTCAGGAGATCGCTCCAAATCTTGATGAAGGCACAACCATCATCGATGTGTGTTCAGTGAAGAAACATCCAACGGAAGTGATGGAAAATAATTTCCCTGAAAATATCGGCATCATCGCTACACATCCTATGTTTGGTCCTGATTCATACATTTCGAACAACCGCCTGAAAATGATGATGAATAAGACAAGAGACGTCCATAATCAGTTTAATTTCTGGCAGCGATTTTTTAGAGATCAGGGCATTCAAGTCATGGAAATGTCTCCCGATCAGCATGATCAACTGGCGGCCAAGACTCAAGGGGTAACGCACTTTTTAGGACGGATGCTAAAAGAATATGGTATTAAAAAAACATCCATAGATACCCAAGGATTTCGAGATCTTTTGGATTTGGTTGATCAAACCTGTAATGACACGTGGGAGCTTTATACAGATCTTCAACTTTACAATCCCTACACAGACGATATGATTGATAAACTTAAACTGGCGACAGAAACTTTGGATGATCGCTTAAAGGAAATGCAAAATGTGGCAGACTAACAGCTGGCGAAAATTCACCGCCAAACATTTACCTGATTATCCCGATCAGGATCACTTAGCAGAAGTCGAAGAAACCTTAAGAGATTTTCCGCCCTTGGTCTTTGCGGGAGAAGTACGATCTTTAAAACGCTCTCTGGCAGACGTGGCTGAAGGGAATGGCTTTTTGCTTCAGGGGGGTGATTGTGCTGAAAGTTTCACTGAATTCCATGCCGATAACATTCGCGATACATTTCGTGTAATTTTGCAAATGGCGGTGATTTTGACATCCGGTGCAAACTTGCCTGTTGTAAAGTTGGGTCGGATGGCGGGGCAATTTGCCAAGCCGCGATCAAGCCCCACTGAAACGCAAAATGGAATTGAACTGCCCAGCTATACCGGTGATATCATTAATGATATAAAATTTGACGAAGCCAAACGCCAACCCAATCCCGACCGAATGCTGAAGGCTTATTCTCAAGCAGCATCCACATTGAATTTACTCCGAGCATTTGCTGATGGTGGTTACGCTGATCTACGTCATGTGAATTCCTGGAATATGGGTTTCGTGAAAAGCGGTCCCCAAGGTGAACGGTACCGCCACTTGGCTCACCAGATTCAGGAGAGTCTAAATTTTATGGAAGCACTGGGAATCAATTCCGGCAATACGCCCCAGCTTCGGCAAGTCCATTACTATACCAGTCACGAAGCATTGTTGCTCCCCTACGAAGAAGCGCTCACCCGCGTGGATTCTACGTCCGGAGATGTGTATAATACGTCGGCCCATTTTGTATGGATCGGCGATCGCACTCGCTTCAAAGATAGCGCCCATGTTGAGTTCTGTCGGGGAATCCATAATCCTATTGGAATCAAATGCGGACCTTTATTAAGTCCAGATGATTTGATTGAAATGTTGGATATTTTGAATCCAAATGATGATGGTGGCCGGATAACGTTGATTGCTCGTTTTGGCCATGAAAAAGTAGAATCCTATTTACCTAAACTCATTCAAAAAGTACAATCTGAAGGCCGAACGGTCGTATGGTCCTGCGATCCTATGCACGGAAATACGATCAAAAGTGCAAATGGAATCAAGACACGGCCTTTCGAACAAATCTTAGAAGAAGTGAAACAAAATATCAGAATTCACAAAAGTGAAGGCTCACGATTGGGGGGAGTTCATTTGGAAATGACGGGACAAAATGTGACCGAATGCACCGGCGGATTAGATGATATTTCCGAAGCGGATCTTTCTGACCGCTACCACACCCATTGCGATCCACGGCTCAATGCAAACCAAGCCATTGAAATGGCATTTCTCATTGCGGATGAATTAAAAACAAATGGCCATTAAGGGCAAAATCACATTCCCGGGAGATAAGTCTATTTCCCACCGTGCGCTCATGTTCGCTGCCTTGGCAGATGGTGAATCACGAATTTCCAATCTATCCACAGGTGCCGATGTGCAATCCACACGAAAATGTCTGGAAGCCTGTGGTATTCAAATTGAAGATGATGGGGATGATGTGATTGTCGCCGGCGGTCAATTTTCTGACCCAGATAATCTATTAGACTGTGGCAACTCCGGAACGACTACACGTTTGCTTTTGGGGCTATTAGCGGGACAAGGTATTAACGCCACCTTAATCGGGGATGCATCCCTGTCATCCCGCCCCATGAATCGGATATTGGATCCATTGTCTAAAATGGGATTGATCGCCGGAAGTAATGACGGAAAGCTACCGGTCACAATTCACAAAAGTAATCTGAAGGGAATTGATTATCATTCACCCGTGGCCAGTGCACAGGTGAAGTCTGCAGTACTTTTAGCAGGGCTCGGTGCTGAAGGAAAAACGACTGTAACTGAACCTATTTTGTCACGTGATCATACTGAAAAAATGCTGGCTGGAGTTGGTGCTCATATTTCGATAAATGGATTATCGACTACAATTTCAAAATTGAAAGCTCAATTAAATCCCATCCATATCACTGTTCCGGGAGATCCTTCCACTGCTGCATTCTTTACAGTAGCTGCAGCCATTGTTCCTGATTCTGAAATCACTTTGGATCGGATTCTACGCAACCCAACAAGAATTGGATTTTATGGCGCACTCCAAAAAATGGGGGCAGGAATGGACTGCCTTGAAACATGGGAAGAAGCAGGGGAAACCATTGGAAAGCTGAAAGTATTTCACCTACCACTTAAGGGAATTACCATCACAAAAGATGATGTTCCCAGACTCATTGATGAACTGCCAATCATTGCCATTTTAGCCACTCAATCGGAAGGGGAAACAGAAGTCCGTGGTGCTGAAGAATTGCGGGTTAAAGAATGTGATCGTATTTATGCAGTTTGTAAAAACCTGAAAACAATGGGTGCTGACATTGAAGAATTAGACGATGGCTTTATTATTCAAGGACCCACACATTTGAAGGGAGCTGAGATTGAAACATTCCATGATCATCGCATCGCTATGGCTTTTACTATCGCCGGACTTGTTGCTGATGGTGATGTTATTTTAGATCATCCGGAATGCGCGTCAATCTCTTACCCGGAATTTTATGATGAATTGGAACGGTTGGCACAATGAAGCAATTTGCAGTCATTGGTGATCCTATTGCACATAGTTTGAGTCCAATTCTTCATCAAGAAACCTATGGCCAATTGGGCATTGAAGCGGATTTTAAAAAAATACACGTGCCATCCGATTCACTCCAACCTTTCATGGTTTCAAATAATTTGGATGGTTTTAATGTGACCATTCCCCATAAACAATCCATCATCCCATTCTTAGATGTATTGCATGAATCTGCCCAAACCATTGGGGCAGTGAATTGTGTTCATGATGGTAAAGGCTACAACACTGATTGGATAGGATTTCTCAAGGCTATGGAAATCAACAATGTGGAATTAACTGGTAAAGATTGTGTAATCCTTGGTGCTGGTGGTGCGGCAAGAGCCGTGGCCTATGCTTTGATTCAAGCGAGTGTGAAATCCATTTCTATTTTCAATCGCACTCATGAAAAAGCGGAAGAACTCTCCCTATGGATACAAAAAATATCTAATAATAAAACTATAACACATGAACACACGAACACATCCCACCACGTAGACATTATAATTAATTGCACACCCTTAGGCATGTGGCCCGATACGGAGTCCGTACCCAAAATCGAAATTCAAAAAGGACAAATATTGGCCGACACCATTTACAATCCCATGGAAACAACATGGCTGAAAAAGGGGAAAGATTTGGGTGCAAAAACGATCGGCGGATTGGATATGTTTATCGCCCAAGGGTTAGCTTCAGCAGACATTTGGTTTGGTGAAAAGATATCAAAAAAAATTAAATTGGAACCGATTAAAAAGGTACTAAAATCAGAATTATGTTAACACGACTTAAATTTCTTACAGCAGGCGAATCTCATGGTCAAGGCCTTCTAGGCATTTTAGACGGCATGCCGGCAGGACTTGAAGTTTCCGAAGATTATATTGGTGTTCATTTAGCGAGAAGGCAAATGGGCCACGGCCGTGGTGGTCGAATGAAAATTGAAAAAGATCATGCCGAAATCTGGTGCGGTGTTCGACATGGAGAATCACTCGGTGCTCCTGTTGGTCTTATCGTTCGAAATAAAGATTGGGAAAACTGGACCAAGAAAATGTCCGTTTCTCCGGTAGATGATGAAATTCGTAAAGTGACGCTTCCCCGTCCCGGACATGCAGACCTAGCCGGTGTTCAAAAATATGGATTTGATGATATTCGCAATGTATTGGAACGATCCAGCGCTCGGGAAACTACCATGCGTGTGGCACTCGGTTCTGTTTGCCGAAAGTTATTGGAAGACGTTGGAATTGAGGTGGGAAGCCGTGTGGTGGAAATCCATGATGTGAAGGATGAAAGTGCAGTCCCCGATCATCTCTCTCCCAATCAATTGAGCGAAACCGCAGATACTTCTCCTGTTCGCTGTTTGGACAAAGAAGCAGAAACCAAAATGATGGCCACTATTGATGATGCCAAAAAAGCCGGCGATTCAGTGGGTGGTATTTTTGAAGTCATTGCAACAGGTCTTCCCTACGGTCTTGGCGCCCATACCCAATGGGATCGGAAACTCCATACACGCATTTCAGCTATGATGATGAGTGTGAACGCGTTCAAAGGAATTGAAATTGGCGGTGGTTTTGATGGTGCAGAAAAATTCGGAAGTGAAGTCCATGACGAGATTGGCCATGATGGAAAAAAGTTTACACGATATTCTAATAACGCAGGTGGAATTGAAGGTGGCATGAGCAATGCACAGCCCATCGTTCTTCGAATGGCTATGAAGCCAATTCCAACGCTAATTAAACCTTTACGATCTGTGGATATTCATTCCAAAGAAGAAAAGGACGCCCATAAAGAACGGACTGATTCCTGCGCTGTTCCCGCTGCATCCATTATTGCGGAAAGTATGTTGTGCTTTGTATTGGCCGATGCTATACTTGAAAAATTCGGCGGTGATTCCATGGATCAACTCAAAGCCCACATGAAAGCAACGGCTAAATATTAAATGAACATTTACTTAATAGGAATGATGGGAACCGGAAAATCAACTGTAGGAAAAATCTTAGCAAAGAATATGGGTGTCCCTTTTATTGATTTGGATCATTTTATAGAAGTAAAAAGCCATAAAACCATATCAGAAATTTTCAAAGAGGATGGAGAATCCCATTTTAGAAAATTAGAGTCTGACGCCCTAATGCATATTCGGGAGTCCAATCTTGTGGCTGCTTGTGGCGGGGGAATTATACTAACCAAAGATAACAGAGAAATTCTTACCAATTCTGGGAAGGTTGTTCTACTTCAAGGTGCAATTTCTGAAATCGCTAAAAGATTGCAGGATGCTATGGATAGACCTCTCCTGCATGATAAGGAAAAAGTGAACTCATTAACCAAAATTTGGAATAGCAGAAAAGAATACTATAATGATACTGCCCATTTTACCGTTAATGTAAATGACCGATCGCCCGATGAAGTTTCTGACCAAATTATGAAACAGGTTCAATCATGAAATCCATTCAAGTTGAACTTGGTGCGCGATCTTATCCTATCCATGTGAAGTCAGGACTGCTTCATAATATACCAAAAATTTTGTCTGATTATAATCACGGACAAAAGTGGATGATAATTTCCCAGTATAATCTGATGGAATTGTTTGGGTTTGACCTTTTAAACCAGCTAAAAGAGAATGGTTATCAAATCGATTTTATTACTCTCCCGGTTGGTGAAAGTGCTAAAAGTATGAATGAATTTAGCCGCGTCATCAGCCAAATGGTTGAATTCAACTGTGACCGATCTGCATCCATACTTGCTTTGGGTGGTGGTGTGGTTGGTGATGTGGCTGGATTTGTGGCTGCTTCATTTATGCGCGGCATTGATTACTTTCAAATTCCCACTACACTCCTTGCCATGGTGGATTCAGCTATTGGCGGTAAAACTGGAATCAATATTGCTGAAGGCAAAAACCTTGTCGGTGCGATCTATCAACCCAAAGGAGTTCTGGTTGACCCTGAAATATTAGCCTCTCTTCCAAAAGAAGAGGTAACTGCGGGTCTAGGGGAAGTCATTAAATATGGTGCGATTTGGGATTATCATTTTCTGAATGATATTGCGGGTTGGATGAAAAACTTGGATACATTTCCATATGAAGATGCTATCGCTAAGTCATGTGAAATTAAATCGGAAGTGGTTTCCAAAGATGAACGGGAAGGTGGCCTGCGGAGAATTCTTAACTTCGGACATACCATTGGCCATGCGCTCGAATCCCATTTGGGATACGGTAGAATTCGCCATGGGGAAGCGGTAGCTTTAGGAATGAAATGCGCTGGATATATTTCCCATAAACTTGGATTGCTAAAGAAAGATGAGCAATCCAATTTGGTTGAAACGATTAACCGCTTACCCTTACCCAAATTGCGACACATAAATGGAAATCACCTTATGCCCTTTATCAAAACAGATAAAAAATCTGAAAAAGGAACCTTGAATTTTGTTGTATTAGAAGGATTGGGAAACGCCACGACAACAACTGAGGTGACAGAGGACTTAATTCGAGAGTCACTAAAGGTGCTCAATTGAACATTCTGGTTATCAATGGCCCTAACTTGAATCTGCTCGGCATTCGTGAACCGGATATCTATGGCCATGAAACACTTTCTGACATAGAAAAATGGCTGAACGACCAGGAAGAATCCAATTGCCATACCATCACTTGGTTCCACTCCAACCATGAAGGCGCGATCATTGACCGACTCCATGAAGCCATGGGCAATACGGATGGAATCATTATTAATCCCGGGGCGCTTACCCATTATTCATTTGCATTACGGGATGCCATTGCTTCCATAAATATTCCAACTGTAGAGGTGCATTTAAGCGATATTTACAGTCGGGAAGTATTCCGAAAGGTCTCCGTAATTAAGGATGTATGCATCAAACAAATTTCCGGAATGGGGAAAATCGGTTATTTGGAAGGCGTAAAAAAGCTATCCATTATCTCTAAGTGATTCGGCCACTTTTCTGTAGGCCTCCCGAAAGGGGATTCCTTCTTTGACCATTGCATAGGCCTTTTCTGTGGCATACAATTCATCGGTCATGGCCACCTCACATTTATCTTGATTTACCTTCAACCCGGAAACAACTGCAACAGAAATACCCACACAATCTTTCACCAACTTGATACCGCGCATTACCGGTTCCTTGGATAATTGAATATCTCGGTTGTATCCCGAAATGAGATTTGCTGTTAGCGTTTTCACTTGTGTCTCATATCCCAGGAGAATGTGGTAACTCCCCCGCAACAGTTCTAATACGTCAGGATTCTTCTTCTGAGGCATAATGGAACTTCCCGTACAGAATTCTTCTGGTAATGTGAAATATTCGAATTCATCCATAGAAAATTGAATAAGGTCAGAAGCCAATCGATTAATGGTGAGTAAAACCTGACTAAATGCCTGCAGCATTGCCAACTCAAATTTTCCCCGGCTCAATTGGCAGTATATTGGGTTCTCCTGAACTTTAGAAAAACCTAATTCTTTTGCCGTCATTTCCCGATCAATTTCAATGGGTACACCATATCCTGCGGCAGATCCCAATGGTGATTGATCGATCAGTTTTGATACTGATTCAATTATTTCAATGTCATCTCTTAGTCCATCTGCATAGGCGCCGGCCCACATGTGGATACTTGATGGCATGGCTTTCTGCATATGGGTATATCCCGGGAACTCAACATTTTTATTATCATCAGCCAATTGATTCAATGATTCAATTAACAATGTTGAACGTGATTTAACATTCACTATTTCATCTTTATAATAGAGTAGTAGAGCTGTCAACACTTGATCATTCCGAGAACGTGCGGTATGAATTTTTTCCCCCACGTCTCCCAGCTCATTGACCAAATATTCTTCAATGGCTGTATGGCAATCTTCTTGGGAAACCGCTATTTTGAAATCACCATTGTCATGAAGTTCAATAATTTGGTCCAAGGCTAAAACAAGCTGATTCACTTCTTCATCGGTGAGATATCCCATCTTTCCCAGCATTCTGGCGTGTGCTTTAGAAGCTTCACAATCATAAGGTATTAGGGCCAAATCCAATTCAGGGTCTTTGCCTACAGTAAATGCTTCAATTGCTTTATCTGGTGGGACTCCCTTTTCCCATAGTTTACTCATGGCTCGTTTCCTTTCTCCACTTGTAAGGATTTCGTTTATGTAAAACAAGATTATGCGCTTTCAGTCGTATCGCATTTATATTGATAAATCCCTGGGAATCGGTTGCATCAAATCCACCTTCAATATCCATGCTGGACATATCTTGGTCATAAAGTGAGGTGGGAGATTCCCTTCCGATTGAAATAACATTTCCCTTTAAAAGGGCGACCCGAACCGTACCATCCACTGCTTCCTGACTTTTGGCAATTGATGTGAGTAAGAAGTCCATTTCAGGAGAAAACCAGAATCCATTGTAAATCAGTTCAGCAAATTTGGGAATAAGACCGTCACGTATGTGCATCACCTCCTTATCCATGGCGACCCCTTCTAAATCACGATGGGCCTCCCATAGGATGGTTGCCCCCGGCGTTTCATAAACCCCTCGAGATTTAAGTCCAATGAATCGGTTCTCCACCATATCCACTCGGCCAATGCCATGAAGGCTGCCCATTTCATTTAAGTATAGAAACATGTCAAGCCCATCTGTTTTTATGGTACCATCATCCAAGTTTTTGATTTTGATTGGAATGCCGTCTTCGAACTTGATTTCTAAAACCGTTTCCTTTTCAGGTGCCTCACTAATTCCATTAGTCATACTGAAAACAGAGGCATCCGGACGTGATGCTGGATCTTCTAATACGCCTGCCTCATGACTAATATGCATGAGGTTTTCATCTTCACTGTAGGGTTTTTTCTTTGTGGCTGTAACGGGAATATCCCATTCATCCGCATAAGCAAATAGGTCATTCCGCCCCTTAAACTGTTCCAGAAACTCGGGGTCCTTCCATGGGGAAAACACTTCAATTTTCGGATTCAATGCGAAATAAGCTAATTCAAAGCGAACCTGGTCATTGCCCTTTCCGGTGGATCCATGAGAAACGATGGTGGCACCTTCTTCGTGGGCAATTTCAATTTGGGCTTTTGCCAAAACTGGCCGAGCCAGAGAAGTGCCTAACAGATATCGTCCCTCGTATTGGGCATTACCCTGCAAGGCCGGGAAAATATAATCGGTGACAAATTCATTTTGCAGATTCTTGATATGGACTTTAGATGCGCCCAGTGCCATGGCCTTTTCTTCAACAGCTTTAAAATCATCCTTCTGTCCTACATCACCGATAAAACAAATAACCTCATAACCTTTATTCACCAACCATTTCAAAATGATGGATGTATCCAATCCACCACTATAGGCCAGTATGATTTTTTCTTTTTTCATGATTTTCTTTCTTAAAATTTTTCAAAAAAAAAGCCCTCCGGGACTTCCGGAGGGCTTTCATCAAATTTATATTATTGTGACTAGATGATAGACGTTACCGGTGTCCCTCCATATGATTGGAGCGGCGGCGATTTTGTCTATTATTTCGTCGATTGTTTAACATTGCGGTGCGAAACTAACGGATAAAATAAATGTGAACCAACACCTAATTATGGTATTCCTGAATCGATTTCACTTCAATCTTCCTACCCCCTATACGAATAGCTCTCACGGCTGCTTCTGCGCCGGATAGTGTGGTAATCGCTTCAATCCCTTTTTGAATGCAGGCCCGGCCAATGGATTCTTCATCATATCGTGAACGTGCACCCATCGGGGTATTAATCACCAGATTTACCTCACCATTTTTAATTCCATCTAAAACATTGGGACGCCCTTCACCCACTTTAAATACGGAATCTACAGGAAGGCCATTTCGCTTGAGTTCTTTTGCCGTTCCTGATGTGGCGATGAGTTTGAATCCAATTTCATTCAAATCCCGAGCAATGGGAATTATGTCCATCTTATCGCCATCATTGACAGAAATAAATACGGTCCCGGCATCGGGAACCTTGTTCCCGGCGCTGATAGAAGCCCTCCGAAATGATTCTCCCATTGAATTGGATATGCCCATGACCTCCCCAGTTGACTTCATTTCCGGGCTTAAGAAAATAGACTCTTCCGGAAATTTATTAAATGGCAATACTGCTTCTTTCACTGCAACGTGGGGGGCGCGGTCCCATGGTTTTAAATCAAAATCTTTCAGTTTCGCGCCTGTGGCCAATTGAGATGCAATCCGGGCCAATGGCGTATCTGTGGCTTTACTTACAAATGGGACTGTCCGACTGGCTCGGGGATTTACTTCCAAGACATAAACGATTCCATCTTTATATGCGAATTGTAAATTGATAAGTCCAATCACTTTTAGTTCAAGGGCCAATGCTTTGGTAATGCGAATAATTTCATCCATGGCATCGGTGGTAATTCGGTATGGTGGCAGTACACAGGCTGAATCACCGGAATGAATTCCCGCTTCTTCAATGTGCTGCATGACTGCACCAATATGAACTGACTCGCCATCGCAGAGCGCATCCACATCAAATTCAAATGCATCTTCCAAGAATTCATCAATTAAAATTGGATGACCTTCTGTCACGTCTGCGTTTCGAGAGATATAATCTATCAATTGTTCTTTCGAATAGACAATCTCCATGGCGCGACCGCCCAATACATAACTGGGCCGAGCCAGCACAGGAAATCCAATTCGTTCGGCCACTTCCACCACTTCATCTAAGGTCCGCCCTGTACCGTATTGAGGACAAACAACATCCAATTTGTCTAAAATTGTGCCAAATTTTTCCCTGTCTTCTGCAAGGTCAATATCCTTTGGAGATGTGCCAATTACGGCTACTCCTGCATCCGCCAATGCGTTGGCAATCTTTAGGGGTGTCTGTCCACCAAATTGCACCAAGACACCGTCAGGATTTTCGAATTCGACTATATTTAATACATCTTCAAAGGTCACCGGTTCAAAGTAAAGCCGATCTACCAAATCAAAATCGGTACTCACTGTTTCCGGATTACAATTGACCATGATGGTTTTATATCCTTGATCTTTTAACCCAAATACAGCCTGAACGCAACAATAATCAAATTCGATGCCCTGTCCGATTCGATTGGGGCCACCACCCAAGATCATGACTTTCTTTCCTTCCAAGGGTGTGATCTCATTCTCTTCATCATACGTAGAATAGCAGTATGGTGTTTGGGCTTCGAATTCGGCAGCACACGTATCCACCACTTTAAATGATGGATGAACAGATTCTTTATGTCTTTGCGCACGAATTTCTATTTCTGTCTTACCAATCATCCGTCCAATTTGTCGATCAGAAAATCCATTATGTTTTAATTCACGTAGAGACGTTGCATGCAACGTCTCTACCGAAGTCAATTCGGTCAATTGCTTGATCTGATTCAAAAACCATGGATCAATTTTTGTCACATTAAATACATCTTCAATGGACTGTCCCTCAACGAATGCCTGGCGAACTTTCAATATCCGGAATGAAGTGCCATACCGCAGTGCGGACATATCCAATGACCGCGCCCGATTTACATCCGGGTCCCCTTCAGCCGCCGGCTTGGGTTCCAATCCATCGAGGCCAACTTCTAAGGAACGATAAGCCTTTTGAACTGACTCTCTAAATGTTCGGCCGATGGACATGACCTCTCCCACACTCTGCATTTGCACGCCTAAGTGACCGGAAGCGGAGGGAAATTTTTCAAAATCAAAGCGTGGCACTTTTGTTATGATATAATCAATGGTAGGTTCAAAAGCTGCTAATGTTTTTCCTGTTATGTCATTGGGTAATTCATCCAAAGTAAATCCTACGGCTAATTTCGCTGCTACTTTTGCAATGGGGAATCCAGTGGCTTTTGATGCCAAAGCAGAAGAACGACTTACGCGTGGATTCATTTCAATAATAATCATGCGGCCATTTTCAGGATTAACCGCAAACTGCACATTGGATCCTCCGGTCTCCACGCCAATGGTTCTTAGACAAAGGATGGCCCAATTCCGCATTTGTTGGAACTCTTTATCTGTCAGCGTCATGGCCGGGGCCACCGTGACTGAATCTCCTGTATGAACCCCCATAGGGTCAATATTTTCAATTGAACAAATGATGATGGCATTGTCTGCTTTATCCCGGATGACTTCTAATTCGAATTCTTTCCATCCCAATAATGATTCTTCAATGAGCACTTCAGTGATGGGACTGGCATTCAGACCATTCTCTACCAATTCTTGAAATTCTTCATAATTGTATGCCACGGCACCACCGGTGCCCCCCATGGTAAATGATGGGCGAATGATGATTGGGAATTGCATTTTGTCTAGATGAGATTCTGCTTCTTCCCATGAATTGATAAATCCACCCACCGCTGTGTCTATCCCCACTGCATCCATGGCCTCTTTGAACC
This sequence comes from Fidelibacterota bacterium, assembly GCA_016845785.1. GTDB lineage: Bacteria > Fidelibacterota > Marinisomatia > Marinisomatales > TCS55 > TCS55. Next base: position 11,907 of record JAERSH010000091.1, on the reverse strand, counting down.
GTTCACGATCTTCAGCTTTGTCAATGGCATCTACTTGGGCACCAATCAACTGGACGCCATATTTTTCCAAGATGCCTTCCCGATGAAGATCCATGGCAATATTCAGTCCCGTCTGTCCCCCAACAGTCGGAAGAATTGCATCGGGTTTTTCTTTTTGAATAATGGCTTCTACATATTCAGCGGTGATGGGTTCAATATAAGTGGCATCAGCCAGGTTTGGATCCGTCATAATGGTGGCAGGGTTGGAATTCACCAAAATCACACGATACCCTTCTTCTTTCAGAGCCCGTGTCGCTTGGGTTCCGGAATAATCAAATTCACATGCCTGCCCAATGATGATGGGGCCAGCGCCAATAATTAATATAGATTCAATGTCGTTTCGTTTTGGCATTTTTCTTTACTGCTTTTCTTCAAATATTTGGTCATCAATCCCTTGGTTTACTTTGTATTTTGTGAAGGTCATAACCATTTCTCCTACAAATTCATCCTTTTTAGGATCAAACCCGGCATTTTTTGCCATGGTTTCAAATTCTTTTCTCTCGGATCCCGGACCGCCCAGATCAACTGGATTCCCAGCGGACCATTTGCTAATTCCTTTAATTCCAATCTTGAAAACAGATTTTTCCGGAACGTGAATTCCTTCTATTTCTGTATAATCGGTTTGAAAAGTGAATACACTCTCGGAATCCATATACACACCGACCTCAGTGATGACCCATTTCTTCGCATCCACAAATACATCCATGGTGATTTCAGGTATATCATCCTTGTTTACTTTCAGTGGAATTTTTAATGAATCGCGTTCGACTTTGCCCATTATTTTATAAAATGGTGTATTGTTATGAATCGTTCGCTTGATATCGGTCACATGTTTCAGCATATCCAGAAATTCACTGGGATTTCCGTCCACCCCTGTTTTGGGTAAAATGGCAAATCCCTTTGTTTCTACCTTAATTTTATCCGGCCGTTTATAATTGATGCGAATTTTCTTTTTCGGCATTCGGAATCCGGTCATTTTGACCGATATTTTCGTATCCACTTGATAATCATTAATCTGTTCAAATTGAGCGATAACATTATCTCGAATCTTTTCAATCGTCATGGATTGACCAAAAACAATCGATAACCACATAAGGCTGATGGTAAGAATGGGCCTCATGATTTAATATCCTTTTTTAAAAAAACATTAACCGCTATGCCGAAAAATCCTGCGGAGTAAAGTCCCAGAATGACGAGCTTTTTACCGATTTCTCCCCATGGGATTGGATCCTTAAATGCATCCCACCATACGTTGAAATATTTCACAAATAAATAGGGTTCAATTTTTTCAAAGAATTCCAAGGGAATACCCATTATCATATAACTAATGATAATGAGAAACATGGTGCCGATAATTGGGCCCACTGCATTATTTACCAATGCGGAGAACATAAAACAAAGTGTAGCCACAGTGCACATCACCAATATGGCGAGAGTGAATGAAAGTGCCATCCGAATCCATGCTTGAGATTCATCTAAAATTAGAATGCCATTATCAATGGTAATGAGATCGCCGGTGCCCAATACCAAACTGCCAACACCTAAACTCCAAAATGCACAAAAAATGAGCAGTGCTGCGGTATAGATATATGTGGCCAATAATTTGGAAACGAGAATTTTTAACCGACTGACTGAACGAGTCAGTGTAATCCTGAAAATACCATTGGATCCATCGGCTGCCACTGAATCCCCTGCAGCCAAAGTGATTAAAAATGGTATATGAATCCACAGCGTATTCATAATGATATAGGTGGCGAGGAATGAATTAAATATGTTACCAACCACCATAAATGTGCCACCCAATTCCCGGGCATAATCATTGTGCAGTTCGTTACTGCCATGAACAAATCCCCACAAAATTAAGGGCATCAAAATGGAAATCCCGATAAAACCAATATAACTGCGCCAGCGTCCAATGATGACCAAAAGTTCGTTTTGGATGAGTCCGAACATCAGATTTGACTTTCCTTACCCAGTTTAGATATAAATAAATCTTCCAAGCTTGTTTTGGGTATCACAGCAGATACCTGAATATTATTTTGTACCAACAATTGAACCAGCTCAGATGATTTTTCCATTCCGATTCCCACTTTTAATATGCCATCTATTGCATCGCATCGGTGCACCCAATCTATATCGGATAAAAGTTTAAGAGCTTTTTCAGCATCATCAACTTGGACTTCAGTCATTAATAGATCAGATGCTTTTAGGAGATCTTCCATATTGCCCGAAGTAATAAGTTTGCCAAAACTAATCATGGCCACGTGGGAGCAAATCTTTTGCACTTCATCTAATAGATGGGATGAAATAAAAATGGTAATCCCTTCTGATGCCAGTTCACAAATCAGATCCCGAACCTCTTTCATACCTTGAGGATCCAACCCATTAGTGGGCTCATCCAAGATTAACAATTTTGGATCAGACAAAAGCGCTTGGGCAATTCCAAGGCGTTGCTTCATGCCTTGGGAATATGTTTTAACTTTATCCTTCCCACGCGCACCTAATCCTGTGCGATCCAATACAGTTTGAACTCGGGACATATCTGTTCCATCCATCCGGGCCAGCATCTTTAGGTTCGTTTCACCGGAGAGGTGTTTATGAAAATCTGCTCGCTCTATGAGCGCACCCACTTCGGTTAAGGCCATATTTCCATTCGCCTGAACTGATTTGCCTTGAATGATCACCTCCCCTTCATCGGGTGAGATTAATGCGGTCATCATCCGAATTGTCGTGGATTTTCCACTACCGTTGGGCCCTAAAAAACCATACACAGCACCATCTGGAATTTCCAAACTGAGATTGTCTACAGCCTTGCGGAGGCCAAAAGATTTTGTCAGATTAATGGTTTCAAGAATCATTGGTTATTGCCACAGAGTCACAGAGAATTTCCTAAAATTATATTTATCAAGCTCTGTGCTCTCTGTGGCTGCTCATTAAATCTACAAATTGCTGAAAGAGGTACCGGCTATCATGGGGCCCGGGGCTGGATTCAGGGTGGTATTGGACTGAAAATGCATTCATATCATCACATCGAATCCCCGCATTGGTATTGTCATTTAAGTTCACATGAGTTTGAACCACATTCCCGGGCAGTGATTCAGGATCTACCACAAAACCATGATTTTGGCTGGAAATCTCCACTACACCATTATCCTCATTCCGGACGGGATGATTAATCCCCCGATGGCCAAATTTCAGTTTAAATGTTTTTGCCCCCAGCGCCAGAGCCAATATTTGATGTCCCAGACAAATGCCGAATATGGGTTTCTTTCCCAATAGGTCTTTGACCATTTCGATGCCATAGGTGACGGCGGCAGGGTCACCGGGGCCATTGCTCAAGAAAACACCATCCGGATCAAATTTTAGTATTGTATCGGCAGGGATATTGGCCGGGAATACAGTTATAGCACAGCCATGGCTTTCTAACAATCTGAGGATATTATGTTTAATACCATAATCTATCGCCGCTACTTTATATTTCTTAGCACTGCCATTTTTTGACCATTCAAATGGCGATTCTGTTGTGACTTCTTTGGCCAAATCCTGCCCTGCCATGGAAGGAACCTTAGACAGTTTTAATTTTAAACTTTCCATATCTAAATCCACTGAAGAAATAATGCCATTCATGGCCCCTTGGTCACGAAGGTGGCGCGTAATGGCCCGCGTGTCTACATCCTTTATTCCCACAATTTTATGTTTATCCAAATATTCACCAATGGATTGGGTGGAACGCCAATTGGATGGCACATGGGTTTCTTCTTTAATTACAAAACCTGCCACTTGGATTCGCTCAGATTCTATATCTTCCGGATTGACGCCATAATTTCCAATATGAGGTGCTGTCATGGTGACGATTTGTTTACAATAAGAAGGGTCAGTGAGGATTTCTTGGTATCCGGACATGCCTGTGTTAAAACAGACTTCTCCCGTGGTTTTGCCTATATGGCCAAATGCATTCCCTTTAAAACTACGGCCGTCTTCTAAAAGTATAATTGCGGGTTTATGTGTGCTCATGTATTGTCCATTATTATGCGGATGTAGAAATTTTGTTCATTATAAAAAATAGAAATAAAACGAGAAAGGGTCAAACGCTGCGTCATTTGACCCGGTATCATTATTCAGTCACCCAATTCGGGTTTATACAAAAACGGCCACCCTTTAACAAAAGGGCGGCCGTAGTAGAAATATCCATGGCAGAAATTCTTACCTTTTTATGAAACTTAAAACAGGATATATGCTCATTTTTCATTTTTTTCAATTACCATCTCAGCAATCACCAAATCTTGGACTGCATTCCCGATGGAATTGAAAATAGTAATATCGCTGGCAGAATCTCGTCCCCTAATTTTACCTGAAACTAAATTCCCCAACTCACCTTTAATTTGATCCCAATCATAATGTCCTTCAGAAATTGGAATTAATAAATCTCCTGCTTCAGCTTTGCTGGAGGATAATTGGTCAATGTACACTTTGGCATTTTGAATGAGGGCTGTACCTAGTTCCCGTGTGTTCGGTTTATGAGCGCCCACCCCATTAATATGAACACCGGGCTGAACATCGCCAGCATCAAATAAAGGCGTTTCACCGGTGGTAGCCGTGCAGATGATATCTGCTTTTTTTAGATCATCCATATTTCCCGGTTGAACCAGCGTATCAAATTCATTGCAAAATTTTTCTGTTTTTTCTTTTTCTCGACCTATAATTTTAATGGATTCTAAATCGCGAACGCATTGGATGGCTTCAATCTGTGTTTTGGCCTGTGCACCGGTTCCGATGACGACCCCCCGTTTTGCATTTGGATTTGCCAACAAATCGGTGGCCAATCCGGACCCTGCACCCGTTCGAAGTGCAGTCACTGACTTTCCTTCGATCAGGGCCAATGGGCTTCCTTCTACCGCATCCATGACAAGAATCACCCCATTGATGAGGGGCAATCCTTTTTGGGGGTTATCAAAATGAACATTCACCAATTTAACGGTATTGTATTTTCCGCCATTGATATAAGCGGGCATGGAAAGATGCAGCCCATTTTGATCTTCTAACGGCAAGTTAATCCGATTGGGGACCACAGCTGAACCATCACTTAATGCGACGAAAGCCCTTTTCATGGCATCGATCGCTTCAGACATGGAGACAACAGACCGAACATCCTCAGCCGAATAAAATGGTAAATTCATAAAATTAAATTAAATCTATTTCTTCGTAAGCGCCCAAGAACCGTCCCAATCATCACCGGGAGGATGGTCGCGATAATGTTCACAGCGGGGTATATAAATTCGGCTTGGGTTTGTTTTTCTGCCCCCAAACATATCTTCTAACTCATCCGATGCTTTAAACGCATCGATGGCCTTTACCCATTCTTGATTGCGGTAAAGGGTCAACGCCTCATTATAAGCGGGCAATAGCTTGTCATAGCCCGGTGGCATATTGCCTATTTCTGAAATCAACTCGAATACCTGGGCCGGTTCCGTTTTACCCATAACGATGACATAATCCAAATCGCGCCAGATGAATTTGTCTTTACATGCTTGGTATGATTCTTCTGCCACTTGGATGTAAACGCCATACTGCTTGGCAGATGCCTCTAATCGAGCAGCCAGATTTACGGTATCACCCATCATGGTATAATTCATTCGCATGGATGACCCCATGTTGCCCGTCACCATTTTTCCCGTATTGATACCAATCCTGTTTTGCATATGGTGGACGATCTCTGGCCATCGATCACCTTCTGCTTGCCATTTGGTCCTCAGTTCGGCCAATCGGTCCTGCATCTTTACCGCAGTGAGACAGGCCCAATATTCATGATCATCCACCGGTGCTGGTGCACCGTAAAAAGCCACAATGGCATCCCCGATATATTTATCCAGTGTACCTTTATTATCTAATAATATATCCGTCATTTCGGTTAAATAATCGTTTAACAATTCAACCAAATCTCCGGCAGAGAGTTTTTCAGAAAATCCTGAAAAACTTTGTATATCCGTAAAAAATGCCGTGTGATAACCTTCATTCCCGCCCAGTTGTGGTTCTTCTTTTGCATCAAACATTTGGTCGATCAATTCAGGGGAAATGTAAGTGCCAAAGGTATCTTTTAAGAATCGCTTATCTTTTTCTACAATGAGGAAGTTATATAGGAAAATGCCCCCATAAGTAGTAATCATAGACAGGGCCGGGCGAACCACTTCCCACATCACCAAGGATGAGAAAAATTGGCTATAGGTAAACAGAATCCATGCCACAATACCGACCAACGGAACTGGCAATGTATAGAGCGGTTTTTCAGGGAGACTTACCAATACACCCAATAGCACCGAAATAATGATAATGATTACAAATATTTCGGAACGGCTTTTGGGCTGGACGAATTCATTCTGCAATAAACTATTCATCACATTGGCATGAATCTCTACCCCGGCAAAGGTTTCTTGAACCGGTGTATTTCGAAGATCCATAAGTCCCGGGAGTGATGCACCCACCAATGCCACTTTTCCTTCCCAATATTCCGGCGGCAGCATTTCAGGATCAAAACAATACATATAGGGGAGATAATAAAATGTTTGAAATGGGCCGTAGTAATTCACATACATACGCCCATGATCATCAATAGGAATAGTGCGAATCACAGCATCCGTTGTATCCACGAGCCGAAGGACGTTATTCTCAAAATCGTAATCAAATCCCCCATCTTTTTTAATGCCGAGAATATCAATGGCTGCAGACATGACCAAACTGGGATATACATGATCCGCCCCTTCAAAATAGATGGCTGTTGGGGCCCGGCGGATAATACCATCCTCATCCTGGGGGAAGTTGGCAGAACCGGCGCCCACCGAAGCCGAGAGTAAATCTACATACGTATTCCCCAGCCGATCCGCTTGAGGCAGTTTGGATTTGGCTTCCTCAGAAATACCATGAATGATATGATCTTCGTAATAATAACCTTCCGGTTCTGTATCCATTTTATATAAAAAATTGAGTGTATCCTCCTCTTCAAAAACCAAGGCATGATAGGCCTTTTGGGAATTATAGGTGGCCTCCAAAAAAAGAGATGGATCATTACTGGCAAGAAACTGCCCCGTCACATCAGATAGCGCTTCGTTTTGAGGTGCACTTTCATTGGTGAGTGCATTCACCAAATCATAATTAAATGTATTCTCCTTGTCGAAAATAATATCAAAGAGTAGTGCATCGGGATTCCCGGATGTGACAGTATTGATGAGGCGGCCGTGATAGGCTTGGGGCCAATCAAAGTAATGGCCCAATCCGCCTTCTTCCGGTGGCGCCACGGATGTATTGTCTATATCCACAATAACCACGTCATCGATGGACATCTGTTCTACACCGGCTGTACGAGCACGCATGCGCCCATCGTAAGAAAGAAATTCATACCCATCCAGCAGGGATTTTAGAAAGGGGACTTCGTATGTACCCCACCCAATGAGAAGGGCCACGGCGAGCCCTATGGCTCCGCCAATGCTTAGTCGTTTTAGGAGATCAGACATTTAGAAATTATTGAAAATTTTAATTCCCGTCTTTGGCATCCTGTTCCTTATTCCATTTGACAAAATCAAGCCCGGCGTCAGTGTCCTGGTCAAATTTAAACATGGAATATTTCCCATCTTTCCGGACGTTGATCTGCATCCCTTCCACTAAACTGACCCAATCTTCTAATGAAACTTCATAGGGGCCTGCCACTTGGGTCGGGGCTTGGATTTCTGTTACGGGACCTAACTTAAATTTGGGTGCACCGCCTTGGGGTTGAAATCCCTGTTTCATTTGTTGGGATCGTGCTTCAGTTACATTCTTGGCTGCATTCACATCTACTTTGCCTTCATAGACCAAAACAGAACTTTCATCTTGACCCGATTTCGCACGGTATTTTGTCCCGCGAATCGCCGCAACAGCTGTAGGGGTTCTTACCGCCACATTTTTCTTTTCGCCGAAGGCCGCCTTGGCTGCCACCCATACATCACCCTTTTTCAGCGTGGCGCCAAAGTTTTTTTCCATGGGTTTTACGTTCGCTTCTGTGATTTCTAATTCAGAGTTTTCACCGATACGAAGTTTGCCGCCGCCAACCAATGTAATCTCACAACGGGATTTGGCCAATGTTTTGACCACATCCTTTTCTTTGATGGGCATCCGCGGCATGGCCTTTTTGAAAGCACCCGTACCGCCTTGCTGAACTTGAACACGTCCAAGGGGCAGCGTGATTTTCCCAAATTCCTTTTGCCCATAGGCAAATGTACCAATGCAACATGCAATTAATATGATTCGTTTTATCATTTCATGAGTACCATTTTCTTACTTTTCGAAAATACTTTATTTGTCTCTTGGGATGTCGCCGTCAGTTTGTAAATATAGATTCCTGCCGGTACTTTACTACCATGGCTATCTGTGGCATCCCAAGTCATCTGTTTATGGCCTGGTTGTTCTTTTGAATTTACCCATGACTTTACCTCATTACCCCGAATATCATAAATCGTAAAAGAGACTGAACTTGCTTCTGGTAATTCATATTTAATGATCGTGGTGGGATTGAAGGGGTTTGGGTGGTTTTGGCCTAGACTAAACTGATTTGGTATAGAAGACTTATCATTTGCCATAATTTTGGGGAAGCCTCCATTTCCTCCCGCTAAATAAATAGATTTTAAGGATTCTCCAAAATATTGACACCTTGCAACCTCAACTTTTATTTGAAAATTGTTGTTAATCATTGTAAATGATACCGATTGATTCGTACCATATGGTATCCAAAGATTGGAACCATTATTTTTCTTATACCATTGAAACTCAAAGGGGCCACTATCCCCAGTTACAATTGCTGTATATGATTGAGTTTGTCCTCGTTGTAAAAATGCATTACCATTAATTGTAATAGATAATGGTAATTGATTAATTGCGGCTTGTACAGCCGCTGCAGCATCTAGCCTGCCATACCCAACTTCTATGTTTCGGCCAAAACCATTATACGAATATCCACCGATCTTTACTGAAGAATTTTTTAAAATAGATTTAATATCTTCATAAGTCAAACATGGCATACTGTTCTTCATTAATGCAATAGTACCTGTAACCATTGGCGCTGCTGCAGAAGTACCATTAAAATTGTTTGTATAAGAATTCAAAGGGCTGGAATATGTAGTATAAACATTTATACCACTATTAATATTATTCTCAACAGGAGCAACAATTAGTAATTTCGCGACATCAATTACATCATATAAACTATATTGTGCTCTTAATTCATTTGAAATGTTAGCACCATCTTTAGAAGCACCTATGGCAAAAACTCCATCATATCTTGCGGGGATAGGAAGTTGGTTTACATTTTGCATAGTATATAAACTATGGGGGTCAATTGACGTATTCCCGGCCGCAGCGACCATAATAACCCCATTATTTTTTAGTGCGTTTATTGTAGATGGCAACGAAAGCATGTTAATTTCATCGATATGGTATAGGGTCTGAATACTCATATTCGCAATTACTGAATTGGTGCTATTTTTTAGTGAGTTGAGATATGTTAACGCATCTATAATTCTGCTCTCATACCAAAATCCTTGAGTGTCTACTATTCTTAGTGGTACAATTTTAGCACCGTTTAGATTTTGCAAACCGCTAGCGATCCCGGCTATACCGGTATAATTGTTTGTGTGTCCGCCAATGATCCCTGAAACGCGCGTGCCATGGTAATTTGCTTGACCTGCTATATCTTGGGGGTCATTGTCATAATCAACAAAATCCCAACCATACGAAGAGATGTTTGCAGATAGATCAACATGGTTATAATCTATACCAGAGTCTAATACACCAATTAATACATCATTCTCCCCCGTTACAAAATTCCAAGCTGTATGTAAGTTAATTTTTTGGAAAGCCCATTGTGATGCCCATAATGGGTCATTAGGAATTGAACTAACTTTTCCTCCGTGGTTAAATGACACATACAAAACTTCGTCTTCATTTTTCAATTTTGTTATTATTTTATTTAATGGTTGATCCTCTGGAAATTTGAACAAATATAATAATTCATTATTGCCTATAGTTTTTTCTTTTATTAAGCTATGCTCTTGGAGGATTTTTGATATCATTTTATTTTTTCCTGATACAATATTTCCTTCAATTTTTATATTTTCAATTTCTTTGAATTTTACAATTAATGTCCCCTTTTCGAATATTGTTTGACCCATTATTAAATTAATGAGTCCAAAATTCATTAAGATAAAAAATTTAATTATTTGTCTCATTTTTTTCATACATCATGATTATTAATTACATCTATATCTTGGTTTATTACCACTAGGTAGTCCACCGCTTGGCCCTACAAGTGCAATTAATTCTAAAAATGAATACTTACCTTTCATAGAAATCCAGAGGTCAAATGGATTCTTTTTAGATTTACGGGTTATAAACGCATAATATAATGATGAACTTTGGTAAAATGCTATCAATCCATTTTCAGCGTACATTGATTCAATTTGTTCATTCGTTGTCCCTTCAGAAAATTGAAAATAAATAATACCATTAAATACTGTATATCCTTCATTTACAACTGCGAAACAATAATCTACTAATTCACTTGACCCAAAATTTTCTATATTTAAATTTCCCCAAGGGGTGAAATGACACTGAGGTAAGGCATTATCCATAATACATAATGTTGCTGTCCACTGATTAGAGATTGGCTCCTTTTTAAAATTATTTGCTTTAAGTTTATATTTTTGAAGAAGCGGTAGAATTTCCAAAGTATCAGTGATCTCTTTTGAAAACCTTGCCCATACACTTTTATTATAAATCGGAATTTCATTTGAACCATAAATATATACTTTGCTTGTGTCCTCGACAGGGACGCATCCGAATTCACTATTTATTTTCATTAAATATGAATTTTCATTAATCCCTTCATTTATATTTAAAGGAATTAATAATAAATCATAGTATGATGCATTTATTACCAGGGTATCAGTTCCAATATATAAACTGTCTAATAAAAATTGGCCTAAACTATCCGTCGTATCCGATACTTGATTTATAGATAAGTAAATGACTGCACCTTCAATGGGGTTGTTTAATGCGTCATCCTTTACAACGCCCTTTATCTGCCCTCTATTGTAATTGAGTTGGAAAGTCATTTCCTGAGGGCCTTCAGCCACTTCGATCAATTGCTTTAATTTATCATGATATGCCGTCGTAATTGTGATAGTATCAGAACCAACTTGCAAGGAGTCAAATTGAAAAGACCCAAGACTATCTGTCATCGCCGAAACCTGATTTTTGGATAAATTTACCGGGATATTGATTACGGGAGTTTGTGTCGAATCTTCAACGACCTTTCCAAATATTTGACCGATTGGGGCGGGACCATCTGATTTATCACAGACGGTAAAGAATAGAGTAAAAAGAATAACCGTTAAAAAAGGGCTTTTCATATTCTACTTCATCAACACCATCTTCATACTTTTCGAAAATAATTTATTTGTCTCATGGGAGGTGGCCGTTAGTTTATAAATATAAATGCCGGCCGGTACTTTATTCCCATGGTAATCTATGGCTTGCCATGTGATCTGATTAAAGCCCGGCTGTTCGTTAACATTTTTCCAAGTTTTTACTTCATTACCCCGAATATCATAAATAGTAAAAGAGACTGAACTTGCTTCCGGTAATTCATATTTAATTGTGGTAGTGGGGTTGAAGGGGTTTGGGTGGTTTTGACTTAGACTAAATTGATTAGGATTGGCAAAGTTACCATCTGCTCTCTTTTTAAAGAATTCTTCAGATTGCACTTCCTCTCCAAAAGTTACCGTCCAATCTTCTTTTGATTCGGTTGACTCGATGGTATAAAATGGCCTCACATCATAAAATAGC
>JAERSH010000090.1 GCA_016845785.1 Fidelibacterota bacterium | reverse complement strand
TGAAGATTCTGTTTCGCCAAACAAAGGAGATACACCGGTAAAGTTAATATGGTCTGTCAAAAGCATAACGCTTCCCGGTTGCGCTTCCGGTACAAGACTTCCTGCAGCATTGGTCAAAATGAGTGTTTCACATCCCAACTCATTAAAGGTTTGGATGGGTGTTCGCATCACATCCGCTTGGCCTTTTTCATAATAATGAGCGCGCCCTTGCAACACAGCAACTTCTGTCCCGTGAATTGTTCCCAACACCATTTGGCCTGCATGGCCTTGAACACCTGCATCTGGGAATCCCGGAAGATCGCCATAAGAAATCACGGTTGGATTTTCTACACGATCTGCAAAGGGTCCTAAACCAGAGCCAAGGATGATGCCAACTTTGGGATTTCTATCCGGTGCTTTTGATCGAATAATGGCAGCAGCTGGTTTTGATGACATTATTTAGACTCCCACCGGATGCCAAGTGGTTTTTGTTTCTTGCGTTTTCAAAATATGGTAGGGCCCTTGGGCTTTTTCCGTACCCCAATTATCATCAGAAAAAATGATGGCACGTTTTACATTCAATGCAGCGTTGGTTTCCACCACATTGATATCATCCTTGTCATCTCCACAATAGATCATGGCATTCACATCCATGTGAGAAGAAAAATGTTCGAGTAGTTCTTCCCGATGTCCCGTGAGAATATTGATCACACCGCCGGGGACGTCCGAAGTATGCAGCACTTCTGCAAAAGAGATTGAACATAATGGCAATGATTCAGACGATAAAATCACAATGGTATTCCCACCTGCAATAACGGGCGCAACGATGGAGACCAACCCCAAGAGCGATGTGTCATTGGGTGAAAATGCAGCCACAACTCCCGTGGGTTCCGGCATGGTAAAATTAAAATAAGGCAATGACACCGGATTCACTCGGCTAAAAATTTGCTGATACTTATCTGCCCAGCCTGCATAATAAATCAATCGATCGATGGATTGGTCAATTTCGATTTCTGCTTGTTTTTTAGTCCTGCCTTGCAAAACGAGTTCCGCAATGAATTGATCTCTTCGCCCTTCTAACATTTCACCAATTCGATATAAAATTTGGGATCTATTTAAGGCAGTTTTTCCTGACCAATCACCCGCTGCTTTTCGTGCAGCTACCATTGCATTCCTGAAATCTTTTCGAGATCCACGACAAATATTGACCACTGTCTCATTGGTGGGGCTTTCCCATTTTATGTATCGCCCGGATTCCGTTCTTGGGAATTTTCCGTCAATATAAAGTTTGTATGTTTTCTGAATATCTACTCGTTTACTCATATTAATTCCAAATTTATTTTTGATCTTTGTGACACTTAGCGTTTTGAGCTGCTATCAACTCAAATTAACATAACCACGAAGACCTTCCACTCCGCCTTCGCTACCGACGCCACTTTCTTTATATCCGCCAAATGGCGCACCGGGATCAAATTTGTTAAATGTATTTGCCCAAATAACACCAGCCCGAATTGCCTTTGATACTTTGAAAATTTTTGATCCTTTGTCTGTCCACACACCGCCGGAAAGTCCATAAGGTGTATTGTTCGCTTTTGCGATCACTTCATCCACGGTTCTGAATGTTTGGATTGCCAAAACAGGGCCAAAAATTTCTTCCTGCACGATGCGGTTGGATTGACTCACATCGGTGAAAATGGTTGGGGCGCACCAATAACCTTTGTCAGGAAGATTGCATGATGGTTGATAAATAGAGCCACCTTCATTTTCGCCTAATTTCAAATATTCATTAATTTTATTAAGCTGCATTTTTGAATTAATAGCGCCAATGTCCGTATTCTTATCCAGCGGATCCCCAACGATTAAGGAGTCCATCCGTCGTTTCAATTTTTCTATGACTTGATCTGCGATCCCTTCTTGAACGTAAAGCCGAGAACCGGCGCAACAGACATGGCCTTGATTAAAAAATATTGAATTAATGATCCCTTCCACAGCTTGATCTATGGGTGCATCCTCAAAAATGATGTTAGCGGCTTTTCCACCCAACTCAAGGGTATATTTTTTGCCGGAACCTGCCACCGCTTTCATGATGTATTTCCCCACTTCCGTGCTGCCGGTGAAAGCAATTTTGTCAATGTTTCCATGATTCACAATCGCTTGTCCTGTTTCGCCGGCACCGGTGACAATATTCACTACGCCGGGTGGCAAGTCTGCTTCTTGAATAATTTCTGCCAATTTCATGGCAGTGAGCGGGGTGGTCTCTGCCGGTTTTAACACCAACGTATTTCCCGTAGCCAATGCGGGCGCAAGCTTCCACGCTGCCATGAGTAAAGGAAAATTCCAGGGAATAATTTGGCCTGCCACACCAAGCGGTTTAGGCGAAACCCCGGGAAAAGCATAGTCCAATTTATCGGCCCAACCGGCATAATAGAAAAAGTGGGCGGCGGATAAAGGCACATCTACATCACGGGATTCCCGGATGGGTTTTCCTCCATCCAGAGATTCAATCACTGAAAATTCGCGAGCTCTTTCTTGTAGTAATCTTGCAATTCTGTAAATGTATTTT
>JAERSH010000089.1 GCA_016845785.1 Fidelibacterota bacterium | reverse complement strand
GATTTCTCCTGGGGGAGAATCACCTTCATCGTCGGGTAGGGAATTATAATTTGATTCGAAGCGAATTGCTTGTAAATCTCCGTATTGACCGCATCCACCGTTCGGCCGCGGATCTCCGGTTTATAGATCCAAAATAAAAGCTGTAGTTTAATCCCCGATTCGGCGAATTCACGAAAACGAACACGTGGTTCCGGATGGTTCTGTACATTATTATTCTGAAGGGCAATCTGCTTCAATAAATCTTTTACCGCATCAATATCCGAACCGTATGCCACATGAAGGGTGATTCGCACCCGTTCAATATCTTCTGGTCCGCCGCTTTCATTTACAATTTTTGACGCCGCAATGACAGAATTGGGGATGGTAATTTCAATATCATCTCTTGTCATAAATCGCGTAGAGCGCAAACCCATACTTTTTACATATCCCCGTTCGCCCGTATCCAATTGGATATAATCTCCCTCTTTAAATGGGGAATCTGCCATGAGGAAAATGCCTGCGAAGAAATTGGCTACTGTATCTTTGGCCGCCAAACCCAAGACAACACCCAACACACCGGCAGAAGCGAGGATGCCGTTGATATTTATATCCCAGCTTAAGAAAATGAAATACGTGCCAAAAAGTCCGATAGCGATTTTGCCCAAATTATTAAATAACGGAAGTGTTTTATGCTGAAGGAGCTTATTGGTGGTTCGTCCCGATGTCCACTCCATAGAAATGATAAACACTTTCGAAATGAGGAAGAGCCAAATGAGAATGGTGGCGGTTTTGAAAATGCCCACCAATGCAAAATCAAGATATTCCGGCAGGTTGGCCGTTTTGACTGCCATGGAAAATCCGATGAACAGGATGGAGTAAAAAATAGGCCTGTGTAAAAGATTAATTATTTGATCATCCAAATCCGTTTCTGTTTTGGACGTAATCCGTTTTAAAATGCCCGTAAAGACCAAATCCGTAATCTTGGCCATGATGATGGATCCAAAAATAATGAGGGCACTTCGAATAAGGTGATTGGTCACCAGCGTATTGTAATTATCGTTTAACCATTCCATAATGACGGATAATATAGACATAGATTTATTAAGTGTCTATGGTGGGTGATCGGTTTTGAGAAAAATTATTCTGCTTATTGCCAGAATAGAGAAGAAGGGTTATCTTCCTAGCCGATTCTTATGTGATTCTATTTAAAAATATCATATTGAATAGAAGTAGTAAGTACAATATCAACGTCTAAAGAAAGGACAACCACATGTCAAAAACAAATGACCTCGCGAATCAAATTAAATCACATTTCGCAACATTTGAAGAAAATCATGAAAAAAACATGAATGGTAACAGCGCTGCCGGCGCACGTGCTCGCAAAGCTGTTGGCGAAATTAAGAAGCTAGTGACTGATTACAGAAAAGCATCTGTCGCAGGCGAATAATATAGCTTAGTTATACAACTAAAAAGCCTCCTCGATCTATTTAAATCTGAGGAGGCTTTTTTTTATCTAGCTATATATTGAATTATTATTTTTGTTTTACTTTCCCAATTGCACAAGAAACATAACTTTTCGCTGTAGTTGTTATGGCATCTATTGAATTAAGGTCATCCGTTGCGAAAGGATAGCCAAGTTTTTTCAACTTGGACTTAAGCACTGGTTCCTGAGCGGGATCTATATCAACTGTGATTACCCGTGGATCCACATCTAAATCGACTTTTACTGCACCAAATTCCTTTTCTAAAGTGGTAGTGAGTGTGTGGGCGCATCCTCCGCATTTTACATTGAGTACTTCATATTGCATTACAGCCATAACGGTTAATCTTTCTTTTTCGTTGCTTCAGTTTCAGCTTGGAGCGCACGTTGCATCTTATTGCCACCTGCCCCTTGTCCACGTGCGCGTTGCTTTCTTTTAAATAATTCAAACTTCGAGGGGACCATTTTCCTCGGCCAATGATTGTTGACAACATCGATATCCGCTGTCTCTAAATGGGGATCAACTGTGAATTGAACCACATTCTTTTTTGTAGCGAAAACCTTCGTCACCGTATCTCTATTCATGCGCCAAATTTCTGCAGGAATACGCATATTTGATTTACCGCCATCTTCATAGGTGAACTCTATCAATATAGGCATAACAAGGCCACCCACATTTGAGAATTGGATTTCATAATAATTCAGTCCAGATTCATATATTTCTTTTTCAGCATTATTCAAATCCAGTTTTTTTACATAACGTTTGTAATCCTGCTTATCTAAGATCGTAACCTCAAATGGATCGTATTTATTATAAAAGTCATTTGCACCTTTATCCATCTCAACTGTAGTACGTGGTATATCCTGATCATTTTGAATTTGCCATGATTGTCGCGGTTGTGATGCCTTGGCTTCTCTTTTCAAGGGGAACTCAATATCTGGATCTTTTGTATCTAGTGTGTACCATTTAACCCTATCTATAGAAATATCTACAGGATCTGTGCCGTAAAACCATCCTCTCCAAAACCAGTCAAGATCTACAGCGGATGCATTTTCTAGGATACGGAAAAAATCGGAGGGGGTAGGATGTTTAAACATCCAAGATTGGGCATATTCTTTAAAGGCAAAATCAAATAATTCTCTTCCGACCACTGTCTCTCTTAATATATTTAATGCTGTGGCCGGTTTGCCGTAAGCATTATTCCCGAATTGGTAGATTGATTCAGAATTGGTCATGATGGGCATAATACTATTTTTATTCCCTTTCATATACGGTACAATATTTTTAGGTGGCCCTCTTCGCGAAGGATAATTCCGATCCCATTCTTGCTCCGTGAGAAATTGAAGGTATGTATTTAAGCCTTCATCCATCCATGTCCATTGGCGTTCATCGGAATTTACAATCATGGGAAAATAATTATGACCCACTTCATGAATGATGACACTGATCATACCGTATTTGGTGCGATCGGAATAGGTACCATCTTTCTCTGGTCTTCCATAATTGAAGCATATCATCGGATATTCCATTCCATTAGCTGCCTCAACTGAAATAGCTACGGGATAAGGATAGTCAAAAGTATATTTAGAGTAGGTCTTTAAAGTCTGTACAACCGCTCTCGTAGAGAATCGCTCATAAAGGGGATTGGCTTCTTTTGGATAATAGGACATTGCCATAACCGTACGTTTACCGACTTTAACTCCCATAGCATCCCATATAAATTTTCGAGAACTCGTGAATGCAAAATCTCTAACATTTTCTGCCTTAAATCGCCAAGTTTTGGATCGTTTCATCCGAGATTTTTCATTTTCTGTAGCTTCGTCCTGGGTAATAATCATCACCGGTTTATTTGAGGATTTTGCGCGCTTAAAGCGTTTCTGTTGTTCTTTAGTAAGAACCGCTTTTTCATTTTGAAGTTCGCCGGTTGCTGCCACGACATGGTCTGCCGGTACGGTTATATTAACTTCATAATTACCAAAATTAAGGGTGAATTCACCTCGACCTAAAAATTGTTTATTTTGCCACCCATATACGTCATTATACATGGCCAACCTTGGGAACCATTGGCAGATTGTATATAAATAATTATCATCCTCTTTAAAATATTCATACCCTGGTCGTCCTCCCATGAACATACGGTCTTGAATATTATACCACCAACCAATTGAAAATGCAGTCTTTTCGCCAGGTTTTAGTGGAGAGGGGAGGTCAATTCTCATCATGGTCTTATTAATGGTATATTTGAGTTTACCTCCACCCTTGGCGATTACTTTTTCTATTTTAAACCCGCCATCAAATTCGTTCAAAATTGGACTTGCATCTTCATCTCCAACAATTAATCCAGGTTTCATTGAAGAAAAAGACATTTTATCTCGCATTGATCCGGTGGTGATCTTGTATGTATCTGAATCCTTTGCGCGTACATTTTGATCTAACTGAACCCAAATATAATTCAATTCATCAGGCGAATTATTGGTATATGTTATTGTTTCGAATCCATCGATGCGTTGTTTTTCATCATCCAGTTCTACATCAATGACATAATCGGCTCTATTTTGCCAATATCCGTGGCCGGGATAACCTGCAGCGGTACGATAAAGATTGGGTGTCGCAATTTGTTGATCCAATTGTTTAAACTTATCAACAACTTGACCATTTATCATTCCAATCAATGTTAGGAATGAAAATATTTTAATAATATGTTTCATGGAATCCCCCCTGAAGCAGTGTTATTTGTTTGAAAATAATATATTAAAAATAGAGTGAAATTACATAAAATCCGGCTCAATAATGTTGAAAATTCTTATAACTCGCACTTCTTTAATTGGATCACTGCTTATTGGAATAGCTTGGGCACACCCATTTCATGTAAGTATTACTACCTTCAAACTCAATATGAAATCAAATAGTGTTGAAGTCACCATGAAAATATTTGCCAATGACCTAGAAAAGGCTATTCGAACCCCAAGTCACCCCGATATAAGAATTGGTTCAAAAAATATAACAAAAAATTTGGATAGTTTAATTATCCAATATTTACATAAACATGTGCAGGTATCCATAGATGAAAAGGAAAGAAAACTAGAATGGATCGGTAAAGAATTAGAGAATGAAATTATTTGGTGCTACCTTGAGATTAAAAACGTGAAAAATTTTGCCAACATTTGGGTGCAGAATTCCATCTTTTTATTAGAATTTGATGATCAACTTAACATATCCCATTTTCAAAAAGAAAACCAAATAGAGACCATCATGAATCATAAAGATAAACGGTCAGGATCCTTATCGTTTAAATGAGTGTAAGCATGGAGCAATATTCAATCATTCAAATCGTTCAAATA
>JAERSH010000088.1 GCA_016845785.1 Fidelibacterota bacterium | reverse complement strand
CCTACACGGTCTGTCCCTGCATCCGCAATGGGTAGAATATTATCCAATACGGTTAATTGCATCGTGTCTTTTTTGGACCAAAAATCTCCGTCATTCACACGAAGGTATAACTCGTAAGTGGTATCAGCAGAGACCAATGGGGCAACAAAATTAGGCGTAGCAATGGCCACATTATTTAAATGAATGCCATCCGGTGTAATCCAGTCATAGGTCAAAGGCGCCCCATCCGGATCACTACTGTTATTCCCATTGAGATATACGGTTTGCCCCTCCTTCATTTCCATGTCATCACCCGCATCCGCAATCGGTACTCGGTTATTCGTCACCATAACCAAAACTGTATCTCTTGCAATTTTTACACTGTCACTGACCTTTAATTCGATAAAAAAGACTTCGCTATCCACTACATAAGGTGCCCTCACTTCTACAGTGGATTCAGTGGAATCAGAAATAATTTCAATATTAACTGAGGGGGTATTTTGCGTCCCTTGATTAGCAGTACCGGAAATTGCTCCCGACAACACACGCCATAAATAGGTAATGGTAACACCTTCTGGGTCTGAAGAGTTAGATCCATCTAAAACGACAGACCGCCCTTCTATAACGGTGGTATCATTCCCCGCATCCGCAATGGGGGGATAATTTGAAAATACTTTGATTTGCACTTCATCGGGGGTCGATTGAGAATTACCATCGCTCACCACCAGACTAAAGGTCAACACCGAATCCATACCATAATCTGCAGCTGTAAAAGTAGGATTTGTATCTGACGTATCCGACAAAACAACGCCATTTGCATTGGACCAAATATGGTTAATGGCTACCCCTTCCGGATCGTAAGAGTCACTCCCGTCTAATGTAACCAATGTCCCGGGACGAACCATCTGGTCTTCCCCTGCATCAGCAATGGGTGGACGATCGCTCACCACATTCAAAATAACCGTATCCGTTGCAGACGTCTCAAAATAGTCACTCACGGTCAGGGTGATGACCACAGAAGTGTCGTTGTCCCAATTGGGTGAAGTAAATGTAGGCGATATGGCAGTAGAATCTGATAAAACAATACTGGCTGGCGAAGTCCAACGAAAAGAAATGGAATCCATTTCCATATCATAGGATCCACTACCATTCAATTGACCGGCCACATTGGGTAGCATATAAATATCACTGCCTGCACGGGCCACGGGTCGCATATTGTTAATCACCGTGACACCGATGGTATCCAATCCATAATCCACACCATCATAAGCACCCAATTCAAAAAGGAATTCTTGCTGACCATTGGATATAGCCGGTGCATCAAAATAAATGATTTGTCCCGATGTATCTGTCAGTGTGATCCCTGATAATGATCGCCAGTAAAATGATAAGGGTCGCGCATCAGGATCTACTGAAAAATAGGCATTCAATTCTGCCCGGCGGCCTTCTCTTAATGTAAAATCTTCACCTGCATCCGCAATGGGAACTTGGTTATTCCTCACCAAAACTCGAATGGAATCTATGGAACCATACTGGCCATCCCAAGCACCAAACAAAATTTCTAAAGTTGTATCTGCATCAATAGATGGTGTAGCAAATGAAGCACTATGGGTTGTGGTATCCGACAACGTAATGATATCCGGCCATAGCCAGTAATAGGTAATGGGATCATCTTGCACATCACTGGTACCGCTCCCATCCAAATGCACTGAATCTCCTTCTAAAACTTCAGTAGGATAGATCATAACAATATCTGGTGGTGTATTATTAGACACCATGACCACCACCGTATCCGGTGTGGATGCCAATTCATAATCACTTGCGGTTAATACCAATTCGATGGCACGATCATGCGTCCCTTGGGGTGCAGTAAATGTAGGGTTAGCTATGCTCGCATCTGAAAAAGTAATATCTGAAGGGCCCGTCCATGAAAACGAAAGAGAATCATCTTCCGGGTCATATGAGTAGGAGCCATCCAAATGAACGGTGGTATTGGGAAAAACATACTGACTATCCCCTGCCATAGCTACCGGTGCCAAATTATTCATGATATAGATATATCCTGTATCCGGTTCTGATGTCATCATGGGATTGGTCACTTCAAGGTAAACAGCCAACACCGTATCTCGATCAAAGAGGGGTGCTGTAAATGTGGTGACAGAAGATGTGGTACTATCTAAAGTAATAGACGGATCGGCAGACCATTGATAGGTTAATGCGCCCCCCATAGAACACCAAGAGCCATCGCCGAAGACAGTCACCAACCGCCCTTCCCTTGCATCATTAGGCGCATCCACTATGGCTACCGGCGGCATGGAATTATTCACGGCCTGAAAAATATAAGGATCTTGTGGATCGCCATGGGAAGCACCAGCAACAAAATCCAATGTATCGGTCACGTTTAATACTGAATCTGAGTGTTCAGCCTCAAATGCTTTGAAAGTGATCTCCCCATCCCCTGTATTGCCATAAATCTGGATGAAATGATAGGTCCGGTCATTAACAATCTGACGACTAGAGACACCCCTGACTTCAGTCCCATGAAAAGCGCCAATCACATTATTGGTATCGCTCATTTCTTGGAGGTTCACCGTCAAGACAGACGTCATGGTCATAAAATGCTCATAGTCAGCCGAATTGACCGTCCAGTCAGATGGTGCTTGTGAAAAAGCCCAACCAAAGAGGAATGGGTACAAAAATGATCTTTTCATTTTATTCATTTGTCATTTTGAGCGGAGCGAAAAATCTCAAACCAATGATTAACTAATTACGCTTGCTTGAGATACTTCGTCCCGATGAATCGGGACTCAGTATGACAATTAAGTGGATTATCATTTTCTTCAATGGACGTGTAATGCATCTTTAATCGACTCCCCCCTTCAATTCCCCCCCTCATACCCGCCAATGACGGGCAGGAGAGGAAAATAATGGGGGTGGAAAATCCTATTTCAGCAATACCATTTTCTTAGTGGCGCGGTAATCATTGCTTTGCATCACCACAAAATACACACCGGATGGAACGCGGTTACCAAATCCATCACGGGCATTCCAGACCAAGTGCTGGTAGCCTGCTTCCATCCACTGACGGTTCATGAGCGTCCGCACTTCTTGACCCATAATGTTATAGATCTTTAAGGTCACATTCGCATCTTCAGGCACACCAAATCCAATCCGTGTAATGGGGTTGAATGGGTTTGGATAGTTCTGATCCAAGACATAACTGTCCGGCACATATCCTCTATCCCATCGGGTGAGCGGTTTCAAGCGAATGATCCATGGCTCCACCACGTTCCCCAATACATCATCTGTATTGAAAGCAATGTTATCTGAACCGCTGTAGGTGATATCCGTGTCCGCATCCCAGAAGTTTAATTCCAGAGATTCCCCTGTGGGCTCATGACTGAAAACAGTCATAAAGACACGATAGGCATCTAACACTTCAATGTATTCCGGTCGGGCAAATCCACGCACTTCATCATCTTTCATGACCACAACCGCATCCATAGGATCATTAATGCCCCACTCATCTTTATTCTCAATGAGGGCAATCACTGTCATGGAATGTTCATATTCTCGCCAGAGCACCGTATCCCATGGTGCTTCGGGCAGTTCCGTTTCTTTCTGACGCTGCTTCGCAACTTGACCGCTCATGAGGTATGGATAAGTCAACGTATCTTTATTAGTCATACGGAGTTTATACCCTTCCATGGGACGGAGGCGTTTTAAGTTCCCTACCCAACCTACATCTGCTACATACTGGGCGAATTGGGTTTGGCTCTTAATTAGGTCATTGGCATCAGGACTTAATGTGGCCAATCCGGTGCCCGGATCTGTACCGATATTGGGTAAGTAAGATATCCAACTCCATCCGGACTCAACAACGATTGGGATCGTGTCAGCGCCCATACGTGTACCAATAAAGTCCAATGAATCTTCACTGGCCAAGTTGACTTGATACATTTCCCGTTTGGATAGGGGTGACTGGGTCAATGTACCCACCCAACCTGTGGCATCGGAGTATTGGGCAAAACCATCTTGCCCTACAATTCGGTCACCTTGAGTTGGTTCTAAATCTGCCATAACGGATGTCAAAGACATATCCGATGCAGATAAATTCATGGAGATCCAATCCCATCCATCGGGGAACTGGAATTCCTGGGCCACTTCACCGGTGGCATTTATATTAATCGGCGTCGTAGGTGTACCGTGAGACCCATCCGCTTCAAAGGCCAATGTCTGATCGGTGGCCCACCATTCGGTACACTCAGTACGATCCCAGATATGGAAGGACACATACTCACCGCTGGTCACATTAGAATAGACCGTGAGGTAAGCGCGATATTCTTCTAACTGTTCATCATAAACGAGATCCGCATAACCTCTGTATTCGCCATCTACAATGGCGGCGATGCGGTCATACTTATCTTCAGAGAATGTGCCCAATACAGCCAATTTTGCTGTGATGGTCATGGTGTGCTGATAAACGGCTTTGTCGATTTCCCAATCGGGATATTCACACATGGATGCCACTCTAAAGGCAAGGGGTTCATTCCCTTCCGGTGTTTCTGCAAATACCGTATCCACAAAATCACCCACATTAATATCAGGTGAAATGGTGAAATTGATATCCCAGTTACCGCCGGGGTTAATGGTGCCATCATCGGTGCTGACGGTGAGCCATTCGGGCAATCCTGTCACATCAAATGCTTTCGCATTGGCGCCGATATTATTCAACGAAACGGTTTGTTCTGTGGGCGTACCCACCACCGCAATGGTATTCACTTCAGGCACGGACCAAGATATGGGATTCCTGTCCACCTTAAATGTATGGGTTACCGTATCCCCGGGGTTACCATATAGATCTTCATAACTATGGAACGTCATGGTAACATCATGGTTTTCGATCTGACGGTTCTCCAGTGTGAATTCTGCCACAACTGTATTGTCATTAGATGACAAATCAAATGCGGTGATTTCTCCGGGACCGTATGGGTCGTT
>JAERSH010000087.1 GCA_016845785.1 Fidelibacterota bacterium | reverse complement strand
GAAAAGAGAAAATGAACAATATTCTATCCCCAACGAATTTAATCTAGGACAAAATTATCCCAACCCCTTTAACCCAACAACCACAATAAAATATGAGTTGCCTGAGGCCAGTTCAGTATCAATTTCTATTTATGATATTCGAGGTAATGAAGTAAAAACTTGGGAAAACGTTAACGAACAGCCTGGCTTTAAACAGATCACATGGCAAGCCATAGATAACCATGGGAATAAAGTACCGGCCGGCGTCTATATTTATAAACTAACTGCCACCTCCCATGAGACAAATAAAGTATTTTCAAAAAGTATGAAAATGGTGCTGTTAAAATGAGACAAATTATTTATGTATTAATCCCCATATTTTTCTGTTCCGGCTGTGACTCGGTGAAACCCCGAGCCCAAGGTGCTGATAATGAATTGGTGGTGGTGGCCTCAATCGAGGATCGAGAGGAAATTCAGAAAGTTCTCACCACCATTTTTAGTGATACACTCTATACGCCTCAACCAGAGGCCTATTACCGCACGGTGTGGGTGGATCCTGAAAATTTCAATGATGTAAATAACCATGTAAATGTCATCGTGGCTGCCGTGGGTGATCATCCACGAAATTTGGGGGTAAAACTGGTAAAACAAATTTTGTCTGCGTCCCAATATAAATCCACCATGGAAGGGGACAACCAGCTCATTTTCGCTCAAGATGTCTATGCCCGAAATCAAAACTATCTCATTATTAATGGACCCACCACAGATAAGATTATTGAGAGGGCTGAAGATCAAGGTCCTTGGCTCAAGAAACAATATGATGATCTATTTTTCAAACGCCAGAGTAAACATTTGTTTGAAGGATCCACATTGCAGAAAGACCTTCAGAATGAGTTGGGGGATAAATATGGCTGGACATTGAAAATCCCCTGGGGATATACGGTGGTGCGAGATAGCGCCGAGCAACAATTCTTCTGGATGGGGCGGGATATTCCCTATCGATGGTTGGCCGTTCAGTGGGAAGATGGATTGGTCTTTTCGGATAGTGCTTCTGTTCATGAACATGTGAGCGCCATTCCGCCGGAATATTTTGGGAACATTCAGTATGCGGATCATTTATTTAAGATTGAACCGGATGAATTCAATGGCCGTGGTGCTTGGAAGGCGACAGGACTTTGGGAGAGTATTGAAGAAGCCCAAGGCGGCCCTTTCATTGCCTATCTCTTCTATGATGAAGCAACAGATCGAACCTACTTTATCCATTTGATGATTTTTCATCCCGGCAAGGATAAGTATATGCTTCTGCGCCAAGTGGATATTGTGGCCCATACTTTCAAAACTGTTACTGAATAATGGCAACATCATTTTTATTGACCCCTTTGTATTTCCCCTATTACAGGGGAAATGGATTTGGCTTTGGCTTTGGCTTATCCCTTTGTGTCTCCCCTGTCATAGGGGAGAATTAAAAGAGGGGTCCGATATAATTGGATTCATAAAAGTCAATAGACTATGAGAATGAAAAACGTATTAATCACAGGCGCATATGGCCAATTAGGTGAAGCATGTATAAAATACCTAAAGTCATACTTTAATATCATTCCTGCCGGGAGATATGGTGGAAATAAAGGAATTCAACTGGATATTACAGATGCCCATTCAACACGTCAGATGATCAAAAAACATAATCCCCAAGTCATTTTGAATTTGGCTGCTATGACCAACGTGGATGGATGTGAAACTGATCCGAAAATGGCTGAAGCCATCAACGTGAATGGTGTAAAAATTTTATGTGATGGATTTGACGGCCACTTCATCCAGATTTCTACGGACTATGTCTTTGATGGTAATGCCGGTCCCTACAGTGAAGATGATGAGACCAACCCCATTTCAGTATATGGAAAAACAAAGTTGGCTGCGGATGACTGGCTGAGTGCAAACCATGAAAAAACGACCATCCTCAGGGCCAATGTGGTTTATGGATATACCAATCGGACAAAGGCCAGTTTCGTGAAATGGGTGGTGGATTCCCTTACTGACGAAAAGCCCATCCGCGTGGTGGATGATCAATGGAATAATCCCACGTGGACGGAATCCATTGCATCTGTTATCAATGAATTGATTGAAAAAGAAGCTTTTGGCCTTTATCACTATGGGGATAAAGATCATTTAAACCGATATGAATTTGCCCTTTTGATCGCCAAAGTCTTCGACTTGGATGCATCCTTAATATCACCGATCTCAACCTCAGAATTGAATCAGCCGGCGCCACGACCCTTGAGGAGTGGATTGAAAACAGAAAAAATTGAATCAGAACTGGGAATCATCCCCAAATCGGTTGAAACTTGTTTGCAGGAAATCCGTAAGCAATTGTCCAAATGAAAACACTCATTATATCCCCCACCTACAACGAACGGAAGAATGTGGCTCAGATTATCCATGAGGTGTTTAGTCGCAATCCTGACCATCATATGCTTATCGTGGATGACAGTTCGCCCGATGGCACAGCAGATATTGTGCGTGGACTGCAATCCAAATTTCCCAATCTATTTTTAGAAATTCGCGAAAAGAAAGATGGTTTGGGCAAAGCCTATATTTACGGATTCAAATGGGCTTTAGCACGGCATTATGATTTTATCGCCCAGATGGATGCGGATATGTCTCACCATCCCAAAGAAATCAAAAAGATGGTGGAATTGCTGAAGGAGTATGATGTGGCCATCGGCAGTCGGTACATCAATGGTGTAAGTGTGGTCAATTGGCCCATTCGGCGATTGGTCATCAGCTACGGGGCCAACCTCTATTCACGATTCGCCACGGGGATGCCTTTAAAAGATGCAACGGGGGGATACAAAGTTTGGTCGAAAAAAGTATTAGAGGCGATTGAGTTGGATGGGATAAAATCCTCAGGATATTCTTTTCAGATAGAGATGAATTTTCGTGCATGGATTAAGGGCTTTAAACTGGTGGAACATCCCATTATTTTTATTGATCGAACCATTGGTGAATCGAAGATGAGCCGTTCTATCATGTTTGAAGCGGTGTGGATGGTTTGGCGCCTCCGGATTTGGCGAATCTTTGGCTGGAATAAATAGGTTTTCTACGAAACACACTAAAAAATTTAGACCTATTGTTATACCGGAAAATCTACAAGATTTATCCGGTATCCATTTTTCAATTCGTATTTTTAGTGTATTTCGTGGGCCAAAAACCCATTAAATTCCCGCTCAATTTTTGAAGCAATATGGCTGACTACTACTTAGAATTCGAAAAGCCTATAGAGGCAATTGACCAGAAAATCCTTGAGTTAGAAGCGGACACCAGTTCTGCAGACCATTCAGGCGAACTGTCCACCCTTCGTTCAAAAAGGGAAACATCTTTAAAAAAGATATTCTCCGGATTATCCCGTTGGCAGCGCGTTCAATTGGCCCGCCACCCTCAACGCCCTTTTTCATTGGATTATATCCAAGCACTTGCACCGGACTTTATTGAACTCCACGGTGATCGATATTTCGGTGACGATGCAGCCGTTATTTCCGGCATGGGTACAGTCGATGGTGTAAAAGTGGTATTTATCGGCCAACAAAAAGGCCGGAATACAAAAGAAAACCTATTTCGGAATTTCGGTATGATGCGTCCTGAAGGGTACCGCAAGGCACTCCGTGTTATGAAATTGGCAGAAAAATTTAATCTACCTGTTATATCACTGATTGATACACCGGGAGCTTATCCTGGTTTGGGTGCAGAAGAAAGAGGGCAGGGAGAAGCTATTGCAAAAAACCTGTGGGAAATGTCGAAACTGAAAGTACCTGTCGTTTCTGTCGTCATTGGTGAAGGTGCCAGTGGTGGTGCCTTAGGCATTGGTGTATGTGACCGTATGCTCATGTTAGAAAATACATGGTATTCGGTTATTAGTCCGGAAGGGTGCGCTTCCATTCTTTGGCGAGATGCGGCAAAAGCACCTGATGCAGCAGATGCCATGAAAGTGACCCCGGATGACCTTATGAATATGGGCATTTGCGATCGGATTGTAGAAGAACCTTTGGGTGGCGCCCACCGTGCATTTGATGATATGGCCGATACCCTGAAGCGTGTCCTGATAGAAGAAATAACATCCTTGAAAGATGTAGATCCTGAAACATTCTTGGATCGACGAATCGACCGCTACGAAAAAATGGGTGTTTATACTGAATCCTGATGGTCCAATATGACTATCACACCAAAGTTTATTATAAAGATATCGACCAGATGGGCGTGGTCTATTATGCGCGCTATTTCGAATTTTTTGAACAAGCCCGTACCGAACTCCTCAATGATTTAGGGATCATCGTTACAGATATTGAGGATGAGGGGTTTTTTCTTCCGGTCGTATCTGCCACCTGCGATTACAAAGAAGGGGCAAAGTTCGAAGATGAAATTATCGTCCGGACCCTGATTAAAGATTTGCCCCGTGCCCGAATGCGGATTGATTATGAAGTATATCGAAAAACCGATGACCGCTTACTTGTCACTGGCCATACAGTCCATGGATTCATCGATAAAGATGGAAAGCCCAAACGACCACCCAAATCTCTGATCGTTTGTTTGGCGCCCCTTATTTCCGATTGACCAAATAAACGGCCGCAATGGCCATGCCGCCACCGACGATGGTGGACCAGGGCAATGATTCCCCCAATAATAAAACCGAAAAAATCATAGCGGTCACAGGTACCACATACATGAAAGCAGATGCTTTTTCCGAGCCCAACTTCATGGTGGTTTGAAAGAAAACAGCCGTACCGATGGCCAATGATGCCATAGATATCATGAGAAAATTCATCCAAAAAATCCAATTGAATGAAAATACCGTCCATATTTGGTCCTTAGGTGCGAATATAAATGCGAAGGCGGCTGAAAAAAGATAAAGCCAAAAACTGAAATTGATCACATCCATTGTTTCTTTAGATTTCTGGGTCATGATGGTGACGCCGGCCCAAATAACAGCGGCAAAAATGAAATAGCCATTTCCGGAATCCAATAAGTCCTGTAGGTTAATCTCCCATATTCTCAACAGAATCAATCCACCCAAAATACCCAGAATGAATCCCAATATTTCTATTCGCCTTATGGATTGATCAAAAATAATCACCACGAGTAAATAGGTGACCAACGGACTGAGTGTAGGTACAATGACGCCGCCAATAGAAGCCATGCCAACTTGCGTTCCCTTAAAATAACCAAAATTGTATGCGACTAAACAAACCGCAGCGCTCATTACATATTTTAGACTTCGTTTCGGGAAGATGGGTTTAATACCCATAATAAGCATGATGGGGAGCATGGTTGATCCAGCAAAAATAAATCGCCACACCATGAGGAGTTCAGGATCTGCATAACGTCCTGCGATTTTTGCATTGGGCCAAGAAATTCCCCAAATGAGCATGGCGCCCACCATGGCTACATAAAGTTTTAAATGGGGATGTCGGTCAAACAATAAATTAGTTAATTACTCAATTTGGCCAATTCGCTAAGTATCTTTTCATTTGAAGGACGAATTGAATAAGTCAAGGCCACATGAGAAAACCTAATTTTACCATTTTTATCAATGATGTGCATGGTGGCATAAGGAATGCCATCATATTTATGCCCTTTATAGCGGGGATCGGTTAATCCAAATGAATCAATAATTTTATGATCTTTATCCCAGAGAAGGGGAAAGTTGATCGGGTGGCCCTTTTTAGCATTTCGCTTTTTAAAAGCAGCGCTGGCTTCTGACGATTCTACACTGACGGCCCAGAGTTCTGCATCCTTGGGGAGCTTCATTTTGGATAATTCGGCCAACTGCCGACGGCAATGGGGTCACCAATATCCACGGTAAAAAATGAGAACCAGATTCTTTTTGTTCTTGAGATGAGAAAGAGTGCGAATTGTACCTGTTTCATCGGATGCTGAAAAATCCGGAGCCATATCCCCGAAACTCACATTCACATCATCGAAGGATACTGTATCCACTTTGGTTTGAGCAAAAGCCCACATCGGCAATGTGAGTGTAATTAGGATGAGTCGTTTTATGTTGTGCATAATTGCAGTGCCTCAAGCGTTGAGATCACCGTGGCGAATTCTTCATGGATCGATGCCAGGGCTGCTTCGTGAAGCTGCTCAGCCGTAAATAATTTTCCATTGTGGTCTGTTTTATTAAATGTTGCGGTGCCATCGGACACCATGTAGGATTCATATCCAAGGTTCCCCGCCATCCGCACTGTGGTATTCACACATTGATCTGAAGTCATGCCTACCATTACAATTGGTGGATTACCAATGGATGCCAAATGGTCCGCCAAATTCGTACCAATAAATGCGCTATTTACGTTTTTTTCAAATACCGGTTCATCATGAATGGGTGTTGCAAAATCATAAATGGCATTGCCCGGTAATTCCAGCCGGAGAGGAGAACCATCGGTAGTGGAATTATGTTTCACATGGATAACCGGCGCACCTTGTTTTCGCCAATGAGAAAGGAGGGTGGTAACATTGTTCTCAAAATCAGGATTGTTTCGTTCGCCCCAATAGGGATCGTCAAATCCCTGCTGAATATCGATGAGTAGAAGTGCGGGATTCATTACATCCTGAATACAGGAAATTGGTGATCCGGTATGGGCGCATGACTCACAGCCCGCAATGCTTCACCCAAAACAGCTCGTGTTTCTAATGGACTGATTACACCGTCGTCCCAAAGGCGGGCGCTGGCATAGTAGGGGTGGCCTTCTTTTTCATATTTATCCAAAATGGGTTGGCGAATTCCATCCCATTCTTCTTGACTTAATTCTTTCCCATCCGATTTCAATTGATCTTTTTTCACCGTGGCCATTACATCCGCCGCTTGATTCCCACCCATGACAGATATACGCGCATTGGGCCACATCCAGAGGAATCGTGGTTGATAGGCACGGCCCGCCATGGCATAATTGCCTGCACCGAAACTGCCACCGATGATGACAGTCATTTTGGGCACATTAGCCGAAGCCACTGCTTGGACGAGTTTTGCCCCATCTTTGGCGATGCCCCCTTGTTCCGCTTTGGTTCCTACCATGAATCCTGTAATATTTTGGAGGAAGAGGAGCGGTAGTTTTCGTTGAGAACAAAGTTCTACAAAATGGGCCCCTTTGATAGATGGTTCACTAAATAACACACCATTATTGGCGATGATGCCCAAAGGTTGCCCTTCAATTTTGGCAAATCCTGTTACCAATGTTTTTCCGTAATCTAACTTGAATTCCTGGAATTCAGACCCATCCACAATCCGGGCGATAATTTCCTTAACATCAAAAGTACTGCGATGATCTTTGGACACAATGCCAAAAATATCTTCTGCATTATATTTGGGTGGTTCAAAATTGGGTGAAGGATTGGGTTCGTCAGGAAGATGATTGATAATATTTCGGACGATGTCTAAGGCTTCTTCATCATTTTTTGCAAAATGATCCGCTACACCGCTAATCTGAGTATGCATTTTCGCACCGCCCAATTCTTCGGGAGTTGCATCCTCACCGATGGCGGCTTTCACTAAGGGTGGTCCACCCAAAAAGATGGTACCGGTTTTATCCACGATCACCGCTTCATCACTCATGGCAGGGACGTAGGCACCACCGGCCGTACATGAACCCATGACCGATGCAATCTGGGGAATCCCTTTGGCGCTCATTTGAGCTTGGTTGTAAAAAATTCGCCCAAAATGATCTCGATCGGGAAATACTTCATCTTGTTTCGGAAGAAACGCACCGCCACTATCTACAAGATAAATGCAAGGAAGGTGGTTCTCCATTGCGATCTCTTGGGCCCGTAAATGCTTTTTCACTGTGAGGGGATAGTAGGTGCCGCCCTTGACCGTTGCATCATTGGCCACCACTACACATTGGCGTCCATGGATAGTGAGAATGCCTGTAATAATTCCCGCGGCAGGCACATGGTCATCATACACTTCATGTGCTGCAAAGGGAGAGAATTCTAAGAATCTAGAATCATTATCTCGGAGAGTGTCAATACGGTCTCGGGCTGTGAGTTTTCCTCTGGATTCATGTTTCTCAACTCTTTTGGTTGGACCCATTTTTTGAATTTCATTTAGATCCGCTTTGAGTATAACAGATAACTCAGAATGAAACGTATGATTGGATCTGAATTTTTCAGAATCCGGTTTAATATGTGTTTTGATGACTGACATTTTATTTATGTGGCCCTTTGTAGTCTTCCCCTTTTTGGGGAAGATTTAGATGGGGATTTGACTAATGGAGAATTTCTATCTTTTTGACCAAAATTTGTTAATGAATGATGGATTGTATATATTTTCCGGCTGCTTTCAATTTATCAATATCGATTCCCGTTTCAAACCCCTGTTCTTTGCAGATGCGCACTGCTGTTTCTGTGGAAATGTTTCCACTGGCACCCGGTGCATAAGGGCATCCACCAATTCCACCGGCAGATGCATCTAAAACCCGAATGCCCATTCCCAGCCCAACGGTCACGTTTTCCGCTGCCATATTGAATGTATCGTGCATGTGAAGGGCAAATATTTCTGCAGGCCAATTATCCAAAATGATTTCGAGCAAATATTCCACATCTTCCGGTGTGGCTTTACCAATTGTATCGCCCAATGAAATTTCATGGACCCCTAAATCGAGCAAATCTTGAATGACCTTCACCACATTTTCAGCACCTACATTCCCTTCGTAAGGGCAGACCCAACACGTGGAAATATATGCTCGAACACGGAGTTGTTTCTCTTCCCAAATAGGAATCATGGATTCAAACCGCTTTAGGCTTTCCTCTATAGTACAATTCGTATTTTTTTGGCAAAAAGTTACACTGGCCGCTGTAAAAATTGCGACGGATCGAAAATCATTCTCCAATGCAGCTTCTAATCCTTTTTGATTGGGGACCAATGCGGTATACATAGAATTTTCATTTCGATGGATGGCAGATGATACTTCACCCCCATCTGCTAATTGAGGGATCCATGTTGGCGAAACAAAACTGGTGACTTCAATTTCGGGGCACCCAGCATCTGTGAGCAAATTGATATATTTGACCTTCTCCGATGTGGGGATTATTTGATCAATACTTTGGAGGCCATCGCGAGGACCTACCTCTACAATGCGAACAGAATCAATCAATCGATTCAACCCAATTTGGAGGACGCTTTTCTAAAAACGCAGAAAGACCTTCCTGCCCTTCTTTGCTGGCTCTAAGTTTGGCAATACGTGACGCAGCCACATGACCATCCATATTTTCAACATTGGCTTTGAATTCAGCAATGGCATTGGGTCCGCCTTTCAATAATAATTCCACTTTTTTCAGGACTGCAGCCTCTAGATCATTCTCGTCAGCAACCTCATGGATTAAACCAATACGCAAAGCTTGTGTCGTATCAATCATTTCACCGGAAATACCCAAAGATTTAAAATGGGACAGTCCGATTTTTTTAATCACAAATGGGCCGATGACTGCAGGGTTAATCCCCAGTTTTACTTCACTCAGCGAAAACTGTGTTTGGGTTTCAGCGATGGCGATATCGGCCAATACCATAAATCCAAATCCACCACCAATGGCATAACCATGTGCTTTGGCAATGACCGGTTTCGGACACTGCTCAATGGCCCGATACATATTGCCCAATCGAATACCTTGTTCGGTATTTTGTTCAATATCCATTTCGCCCGATTGCTTCATATAGCTGAGATCAGCACCGGCTGAAAATGTTTTTCCATTTCCTTCCAAAATGATGACACGAACTGAATCATCCTGACCAATCGTATGAAAAGCAGTGGTAACCTCTCTGATCATTTCTTCGCTTAGGGCATTCATCACATCTGGGCGATTGAAAACTATGCGAACAAGTGATCCATTCTTAATGATTTCAATTGTATTATATGTCATTTCTCTAAATACCTTCGTTGGGAATGAGGATCTTGTCTGCGTAATTTTGCGTTTCGAATTTTATTATCATAAGGGAATTTATGGCAGGACATAGCAAATGGGCTAACATTAGGCATAAAAAAGCAGCCCAGGATGCCAAACGGGGAAAAGTATTCACAAAAGTCATCAAAGAATTGATGGTTGCGGCCAAAAATGGTGGTAGCGATCCTGATGCCAATCCGCGATTAAGACAAGCCATCTCTACGGCCAAAGCGGCCAATATGCCCAATGACACTATGACCAGAGCTATCCAAAAAGGTGCCGGTGAATTGGAAGGGGTGACCTATGAAGAGACCACTTACGAAGGATACGGCCCCGGTGGCGTAGCCATCATGTTGGATGTGATGACGGATAATAAAAACCGCACCGTTGCTGAGATTCGTCATATCATGAATAAATACGGCGGTAATCTGGGCGAAAATGGTTCAGTGGGATGGATGTTTGAAAAATCCGGACAAATTACCCTATCGGCCAATGGGCATAACGAAGATGCAGTTCTAGAAGAAGCCTTGGATGCCGGTGCAGAAGATTTCAATGCGTCCGATGGTGAATTTATCATTACGGCAGCACCTTCAGATACAGTGGATGTAGCCGATGCATTAGGCGATAAAGGATATGAAGTGGTATCATCGGCAGTAGAAATGGTCCCCAAGAATACAGTCAAAGTGGAGGGGAATGATGTGAAGCGTCTGATCACCCTTATGGATTATTTAGAAGATCACGATGATATTCAAAATATTTATTCTAATTTCGAGATAGATGACGCTGAACTTTAATTAATGCAATCAACCCTCGGTGACCACAATTCAAAGAGTAATCGGAGTCGATCCCGGATTAAATATCACGGGATTTGGCATTCTGGATCAAAAAGGTGGACAGGTAAGAGTGGTGGCTTACGGCACCATTAAGCCACCGG
Source organism: Fidelibacterota bacterium (assembly GCA_016845785.1). Lineage (GTDB taxonomy): Bacteria > Fidelibacterota > Marinisomatia > Marinisomatales > TCS55 > TCS55. Next base: position 16,685 of record JAERSH010000087.1, on the reverse strand, counting down.
CAAAAGAATCTCTGCCCAATCGATTAGAATATTTAAACAGCCACATGATAGAAATACTAGAAAAGTTTGAACCCCAATCCATGGCCATTGAAGACACATTCCACAATAAAAATGTAAAATCAGCGTTGTTGCTGGGTCAGGCCAGAGGCGTGTTGCTATTGGCGGCTGCATCGAAAGGTATTCCTTCCGTGGATTATGCACCCCGTAAAGTAAAACAGTCAGTGGTGGGGAATGGTGCTGCAGATAAAGGTCAAGTACAGTACATGGTCCAACAGATTTTAAAAATGGATGAACCGCCCAAACCATTGGATGTATCTGATGCGCTGGCCATTGGATTATGTCACATAAACCAGAATAAATATATATGAGTTTAATGGATTCCATTTCAGGCAAATTATTTGCCAAAAGTCCAACCGAAGCCATAGTCGATATAGGTGGTATTCGATTTCGGATTCACATTTCAGTATCCGCGTATGATAGCCTTCCCGGTCAAGGCGAGCCGGTAGAATTATTAACCCATCTCCATGTGAAAGAGGATATTCTCGACCTTTACGGATTTAAAGATCATGCAGAGCGTTCCTTGTTTATGAATTTGAATACGATTAGCGGTATTGGTCCTCGATCTGCAATGAATATTCTGTCCGGAACCAATCCGGATGAGTTTAAAAGTCGAATCATTGCCGGTGATGTGAAGTCTCTGACGGTGATCCCCGGAATTGGCGCCAAGACGGCCAAACGGATTATTGTAGAATTAAAAGAAAAGTTTGCCGCAGATCTCGATGATAAAAATGATTTAGGCTTTACAGAAGGTGAAGATTTGAAGGTGGTGAAGGATGCGGCCAATGCATTGCAATCATTGGGATATAAGGCGGGACAAGTGAACAAAACATTAAAAGATTTAGAAAGCGCCGGTGAATTATCCGGCGGATTAGAAGAAATAATACGCAAAGCGTTAGCAAAAATGATTTGAGGAGAGCATGCAATACGCAGATCAAATAATTAATTTAGGGACTGAAACCGCATTTGCGGTCTCAGCGCAGGCGCGAGCATGGGCGGCAAAAGGTCATAAAGTATATCCATTCCATTTAGGGGATATTAATCTGGCTACACCTGAAAATATTGTAGAAGCCACACTGAAAGGTATTCGGGACGGAAAAACAGGGTATTGCCCATCAGAAGGGATTCTACCTTTGCGGGAGGCATTGGCCAACGATGTGGGCTCTAGGCGCGGTATTTCTTTTGGACCGGATAATGTGTCCGTTCAACCGGGTGGAAAGCCCACCATCGGTAAATTTATTGCCGCAGTGATGAATCCGGGAGATGAAGTGTTGTATCCAAACCCGGGATACCCCATCTACGAATCCCAAATTGAATATCAAGGTGGCCGAGCAGTGCCTTACAATTACGTTCAGACTGATACCGGTTTTGATATTGATATGGATAAACTGAAAGCATCCATCACGGATAAAACTGTGGCCATCATCTACAATAATTACCAAAACCCTATTTCGGCTGAATCTTCAAAAGAAGAAATGGAAGCAGTGGCTCAATTGGCTATTGAGCACGATTTGTGGGTGTTGGCAGACGATGCCTATTATGAAATGATTTACGAAGGAGAATCCAGATCCATCGCCGCATTACCGGGGATGCAAGAACGGACGGTTATTCTATATACGTTCTCGAAAAAATATGCCATGACAGGCTGGCGTGTGGGCGGTTCAATTGGTCCGGAAAAAATTATAAAAATCATTTCAAAATTGAATGTGAATGCAGAATCCTGCACGACCCATTTTATTCAGGATGCCATGGTAGAAGCCCTCACTGGCGATCCTTCCGGTGCCCAATCTATTTTAAATACACTTCGTGAGCGAAGAGATGCAGCTGTGGCGGGATTGAATGCCATTGATGGCATCAATATTCCCACTCCCAGAAGTACGTTTTATCTTTTCCCCAATGTGAATGAAATCATGGCGCGAAAGGGTTTTGATTCAATAGATCAACTACAAGTGGGTGCCTTAGAAAATGCAAATGTGTCTTTTTGCACACGAGATCATTTTGGACGTCCCCAAGACGGCGAGACAGATTTCTTTATTCGTTTTGCATATTCCGGTATTTCTGTGGATGATATCCATGAAGGAATGGCCAAACTGAAAACGTATTTCGAATCCAAATGAAACAGACGCCGCTTTACGATAAACATGTGGCTTTAGGTGCAAAGCTGGTGGATTTCGCCGGTTATGAGATGCCGATCCAATATGCAGGCATAAATCAAGAGCACGAAGCCGTAAGGTCATCCGCCGGATTATTTGATGTGAGTCACATGGGTGAATTCATCATCAGCGGAGAAGGTGCAGAGGCATTTCTCGATTATGTGACGGTAAATGATGTGGCTTCCATCCAGCCTTGGCAAGCCCAATACTCGGCCATGTGCTACGACAATGGTGGTATCATCGATGACCTCTTAATTTATCGTTATCCCGATCATTTTATGCTGGTGGTGAATTGCGCCAATATGGAGAAGGATTTGGATTGGCTCATGGCGCACAAGCCCGACAATGTAGATATAATGGAAATGAGCGATAAAACCGGTCTCATCGCTTTTCAAGGACCAAAATCTAGAGAAATACTCCAAAAAGTAACGGATATTGATTTAAGTAAAATGGATTTTTATTGGTTTGGTGTGGGGAATATAGATGGTCATGCTGCTACCATTGCTCGTACTGGTTATACGGGTGAATTGGGATTTGAAATTTATGCGGATAATGATGCTGTCGGCGGCATTTGGGATGCCATTATGGAGGCCGGTGGTGATCATGTCGAACCGGTTGGGCTTGGCTGCCGCGATACATTAAGAATGGAAATGAAATATGCACTTTACGGAAATGATATTGGTGAATCCACAAACCCCATAGAAGCGGGATTGGGATGGATCACAAAACTGGACAAAGAAAATTTTATTGGGAAAGATGCCTTGGTTTCAGCGAAAGAAAATTTATCTCAACGATTGGTATGTATTGAAATGATTGATCGGGGCATTCCACGTAAAGGCTATCCAATAATTGTGGATGGCGAGTCTGTGGGTGAAGTCACCAGCGGGACTCAATCTCCATCATTAAAGCAGGGGATTGGCATTGCTTATGTGGCAAAACAACATGCCAAAATCGGCACTGAATTGGGACTGGAAGTCCGGAATAGGAATTTGAATTGCAAAGTGGTAAAGCCTCCGTTTTATAAAGAAGGTACTGTAAATACTTAAAGTATAGCTTTATGAATAAAACCATCCTTGTTACCGGGGGCGCCGGCTTCATCGGTTCTCATTTAATCGATCGATTATTAGACGCTGATAATCAAATTATTTGTCTCGATAATTTGAATGATTATTACAATCCTCTGATTAAAGCCCTAAACCAATCCGCCCATTTGGATCATGAAAATTATACCTTCATCAAGGGCGATATCCGGGATGCAGATCTATTGACAGAATTATTCAAAAATAATGACGTTGATGTGGTCATCCATTTGGCAGCCATGGCTGGGGTGCGTCCTTCTATTGAAGATCCGGTCTTGTATACGGATGTGAATATCAATGGAACACAAACGCTACTAGAAGCCATGATGGGTTCATCCGTGAAGAAATTTGTATTTGCATCATCCTCTTCAGTTTATGGAAATAATAAGAAAACACCATTTTCAGAAGATGATATTGTGGATTTTCAGATTTCCCCCTACGGTGCCACAAAGAAAATGGGCGAAGTCATGTGTTATACCTATCATCATTTGAGTGGCATCCCCACTTCTTGTCTGCGTTTCTTTACGGTTTATGGTCCAAGACAAAGACCAGAAATGGCCATCCATAAATTCACGCGAATGATAAAAAATGGTGATGCCATTCCTTTCTTCGGTGATGGTTCTACTGCTCGGGATTACACTTACATTGATGATATTATTAATGGAATCATTGCCACCATGAACGCAGAGGATCAATATGCCATTTATAATCTGGGAAATTCAGAACCGGTGAAATTGGATGAATTGGTTCATGTCATTGGCGAACGAATCGGCGTGAAACCCACATTAGATCGTCAAGATTTACCAACTGGTGATGTACAGCAAACATTTGCAGATGTTTCTCGTGCCCAATCTCGCTTAGTTTATGAGCCATCAATCAGCATTGAAGCCGGGGTTGGCCGATTTGTGGATTGGTATGAATCCATGTTGGCATCTCACGGAGCACTTTATTCATGAAAGAAAGACGACTTGAAATACTTGGCATTTTATCCGTAGCCGTATCGCTACTGATTTTTGTCAGTTTGCTGGGATATAATCCCAACGAAGATCCGGGCATATCACCCAATGTGCGCGTAGAAAATCCCATGGGCATATTAGGTGTTTGGATTGCCTATTTTTTCATCAAACTCACTTTTGGATATAGCTCGTTTATATTGCCGCTCATTGCCATTACATGGGGCATCTGGTTTTTTACGCACAAAGAATTTGAAGCCATTAGCCGTTTATCCGGTTATTTGGTGGGTGTGGTTGTCCTTGCTTCCATGAGCTTAGGTGCAGCTCAGATTTTCAGGTATGGTATCGAGAATACCACTTATCGATTTAGCGGTATGATTGGGGGACTCATATCCGGTTTATTTTATGACTTTTTAGGTGGCTTTGGATTGGTGGTGATTCTGCTCGCCCTTTGGTTGGTGTTGGTTCGTGGATATTTTGGCTTTAGTTATTATGAACCCATCAAGGATATAATCGACCAATTCAAGAAAAAACAGGCAGATAAAAAATTAGTCACTGAACAAAAACAAGTTGAGGACGAAAAACGCCGCCATACCAAAAATTTACTGTCAAAGATAGATGAACAGCGGAAACGTGATGAAGAATCTGCAACCCTGATACCGGAAGAAACTGAGGCGGTGACAGAAACAAAATCGATAGAAGAAGTCGCTGAGGAAGGTCCTCAGGAAGAATCACCTGTTCCGGAACCCCCTGTAGATGAAATTGAGACACCACCCTTAGAATCGATTGATATTCCCCAAGGTGATGATGAAGTAGCATCAGATGAGCCATCTTCAGAATCGGTCGATCCTGAAGGCGAAGATATTGAAGTGGGTGAAATGGTAGAAGAAGAAGAAGTGGATTTAGATACGGTTCAAGAGCGGAAGGCACCGAAAAAAGCGTATCAACTACCATCCGCCGAATTATTGACAAATCCGGTTAATGTACAGGGTGGTATGAGCCGGGATGAATTGGTGGACCGCGCTAACTTTTTGCAATCTTCTTTAGAAACATTCGGTGTCATGGGAAAAGTGGTAAATGTGAGTCCAGGACCGGTGATTACTTTATTCGAAGTTGAGCCTGCTGAAGGGGTGCGCGTAAACAAATTTGTTGCACTTTCAGATGATTTAGCCAGGGTGATGGAGGCGAGCCGCGTTCGTGTAATTGCACCAATTCCGGGAAAATCATCCGTAGGGATTGAAATTCCTAATCGCAATCCGGATATGGTCTATTTTAAGTCCGTCATCAATTCAGAAAAATTTGCATCATCCGAATCAAAATTGGCATTGGCCGTGGGTAAAACCACATCTGGTGAAATTGCCACTTTAGACTTGGCTCAAATGCCCCACTTGCTTATTGCCGGTACAACCGGATCTGGAAAGTCCGTCTGTATGAATACGATTCTGGCGAGTGTTCTATACCGGGCCACACCGGACGAGGTAAAGTTTGTGATCATTGATCCGAAAAAAGTGGAAATGGCTGTTTACCGAGAATTAGCGGACTATCATTTGCTGCAGATTGAAGATATTTCAGAACCCATCGTCACCACTCCGGAGAATGCGGTTTTGGCACTTCGCGCTGTAGAAAAAGAAATGGGCCGTCGTTATGATGTATTGGCCGATGCAGTGGTCCGGAATATAGGTGAATACAATAAGAAGATGACGGATGCGGGAGAGCCGGTTATGCCATTTATCGTTGTTTTAATTGATGAATTGGCCGACCTCATGATGCTCAATGCAAAAGAGGTAGAAGCACCCATTGCTCGATTGGCTCAATTGGCTCGTGCAGTTGGGATTCATTTGGTGGTGGCCACACAGCGCCCATCCGTGGACGTAATCACCGGTGTTATTAAAGCCAATTTCCCCTCGAGAATCGCATTCCAAGTTGCAACCAAAATTGACTCCAGAACCATTTTGGACAGTCCCGGCGCAGAAAAATTGATTGGCCGTGGCGATTTACTGTATTTAGGTCATGGATCTTCGGAACCATCCCGTTTGCATAATGCATTTTTAAGTTTAGAAGAAATCGAATCATTGATGGGGCATATTACCAAGCAATCCAAAGCAGAAGAATTGGTATTAGCCAGTCCTCGAGAAACCATGGGCGCCGGTGGGTTGGTTGACGGCGGTGATGGGGGTGGATTTGATGAATTATTTGATGAGGCAGTAAAACTAGTCGTCATGCATCAACAAGGATCCATTTCGCTTATTCAGCGCCGATTGAAAGTGGGTTATTCTCGTGCTGCTCGTCTGATCGATGAAATGGAGCAGGCCGGTATCGTCGGTGCATTTACGGGCAGTAAAGCCCGAGAAGTCCTCGTGGACGAATCCTACTTGGATTCAATCGACTAGAGGCAATGAAGCGCATTTTATTTTTTATTATCCTGTTTTCTACGGGTGGGTTTGGGCAATCCAATCCGTGGGCTCAAAAGTTTATTCAAACCATGAATGATGCGAGTGGCGTTTCCATCACCATAGAGATTGAACAGCGGCAATTTGATTCAATTTCTAAGGAATCAGGCCAAATCGAAATTCTGAAGAAAAAGCAATATATTTTGGATTTACCCACCGAATCAGTCTTTGTGATGGGGGATACAATTCAGACCTGGAACAAAGTGACGAATCAACTCATTATTGATCAAACGATTCCCGGTGATATTAATATTTTTGATCTGCTCACAGGGGATTTTGACGATGTGAAATTCGGAGAACCATCTGAGCGAAAAAAAAATGTGCAAATGGCATTTGACCTTCCGCAAATGGGCTACGGTGGTGAGTTGACGCTCAAGAAGGATGGGAGGCCGGATTCGGTGAAGGTTGTGTACGGCCCGGATCAAACAGTACTATTGACCATCAAAAATTTTAGAAAAGGTAATTTGAAATTATATCATGGATTTAACCCAAAAGGTGCCGAGGTAATCGATCTCCGTGAATAAGTGGATTAAACTCATCATCAGCATTGCCATTAGTGCGGTGGGCCTTTACTATGCATTTGGTCAAGTAGATTTGAATGCATTATGGCATCACCTAAAAACAGTCAATTTGATGTGGCTATCATTGGCTGTATTGCTATTGGTTTTTTCTGTGGCAATTCGAGCGGAGCGTTGGCAACTTTTGATTGAGCCCATTGAAAATATTCGATTCCATCCACTATTTGCGGCCACCATGGTGGGATATTTTGGCAATGCGGTTCTGCCATTTCGATTGGGGGAATTACTTCGAGCATATACCATTTCTGCCCGGAAAAATGTAGATACATCATCTGCTTTTGGTACCATTATTCTAGAACGCATTTTGGATATGGTAGGCTTGGTGGGTACCATTCTTATTTTTGGATGGTTCTACCCATTTGATGAAGGCGGTCAAAATGTGGTGATTGCAGTGGTGGTTTTGACATTGGTGGGATTTGCGTTCGTGCTGGCATTAGGTCGGGCTAAATCTCACTTATTGGAAACCATTGAAAAATGGCCTATTTTTGAAAAGGCATGGGCGCATCGTATTTTGACTATTTTACATAGTTTGGTGGATGGACTTACATCCATTCGTGCCACAAAGCATGTGGGGCAAATTGTCCTCCATACCATTTTTATGTGGGTGGTCTATTTCGCGATTACCTATACGGTCATTCTTGCCGCAGGCATCCAAATCAACTGGATATCTGTAGGTGTGGTGTTGATTTCGACTTCTTTGGCCATCGCCATCCCGGCGGCACCGGGCGCCGTGGGCACGTACCACGCAGCTGCGGTTTACGTATTAACCACCTTTTTTGCAGTAGATCGGTTAGAATCGCAAGCATTTGCCGTGCTCCTCCATGCGGTGGGTTTTGTACCATTAATCATCATTGGTGCCATATATTTCCTTCGAAGTTCCGTTCACATTAAAGACATTTCTGAACAGCATATTGTCGAATGAAACAGTACGACACCATATTTTTAGATCGTGATGGCACCTTGAATCCGGATCCAGGATATATCAATCGTTTGGATCAATTTTCCTTTTATGATTACACCATGGATGCACTAAAACAATTGAGTGATGCAGGGAATCGATTTTGCATTATTACCAATCAATCGGGTATAGGAAGAAGCATAATTGACACAGAAGATTTGAGTGAAATCCATGATTTTATATTAAACGAATTTTATAAGCATGATTTAAACCTTTTGGGAATTTACTATTGCCCGGACCATCCTGATCATGCCACTGAAAATCGAAAACCGGGGATTGGCATGATTACACAAGCGGCGAAAGATCATGGCATAGATTTGCCAAACTCCATAATGATTGGTGATGCTGTTTCCGATATAGAGGCCGGTGTAAATTCCCGTATGGATACCATGCTCGTATTATCCGGCAGAGGTCAAGATTCCCGAAAAAAACTCGGAGATATTTCACCCACCTTTATTGCCAATGATTTAGCCGAAGGGGCCAATCAAATTATGGAGAGTTCGTCTTGAAAATTGGCGTCATGTACGGCGGAACTTCTGCAGAAAGGGAAGTGTCTTTAAGTTCCGGAACTGCTATTGTATCCGCATGTGAATCTTTGGGGCATGAAGTCACATCCCTGGATCCGAAGGATGGCTTATCCAATTTGATGGCTGAATTAAAATCCGTAGATGTAGTGTTTAATGGCCTCCATGGGGGCGATGGTGAAAATGGCGTCATCCCGGGGTTTTTAGAATCAATTGGTGTTCGCTACACCGGTTCGGGCAATGAAGCATCTGCCATCTGCATGGATAAGCGGGTAAGCAAAGCATTGGTATTTCGAAAAGAAATATTAACACCGGAATGGGTGTCATTATCCATGGAAGATGACGTGCCGATTAATCATGATTTGGGATATCCTTTGGTGGTGAAACCCAATAGTCAGGGCAGTACGATTGGACTATCCATTGTTTCCGATCCATCCCAATTGAATGAGGCCGTGGCATTGGCCAGAAAATATGACACGGTAGTATTGATGGAATCCTTTGTTGCGGGGCGCGAAATTACCGTGACCATTATCGGCGATAAGGCCTATCCCATTGTAGAAATTGTTCCGAGCCATGACCTATACGATTACGAATGCAAATATACAAAAGGGATGACCGAATATTTTTGTCCTGCAGACTTGGATGAATCCTTAACTCAATCGGTCCAAGAGACTGCCTTGCGTATCCACAAACTATTGGGATGCAGACATTACTCCAGAGTGGATTTTCGATTGGATAGCAATAATAAAGCATGGTTTTTAGAAGTGAATACGTTGCCGGGGATGACCGAAACGAGCCTTGTACCCAAGTCGGCAGGGGCAGCGGGATTAAGTTTCCCCGAGTTAATACAAACAATTATAGATGAAGCGTTAAAAGATTAATGGATTCAAAATGGATAGCCGTACGGTCTAAACCTCGTGCAGAAAAAGTTGCATTCGACCAATTATCAAAAAATGGAATTGAAGCCTATTTACCCTTAGTAAAAGAGAGACGAAAATGGTCCGATCGGAAAAAATGGGTGGAACTGCCCTTGTTCTCCAGTTATTTATTTGTAAAGGTAGAACTTAAGAATTCCATTTATGTCCTTCAAACACATGGGGTGAGTTCCATCGTAAAATTTAACGGTACCATTGCCACCGTTCAGGAGTCTGTTGTGAATAGCATTCGATGGGCTTTAGAAGGTGGCTATGAGTTGGAGCCGACTGAATATTTTTCCAGAGGGGATGAGGTGGAGGTAATTGAGGGCCCTATGAAAGGTACCGAGGGTATCGTGGTCGAATTAAAAGGTGAGAATCGCCTCGTATTGAAAATTGATGCACTGCAGCAGGCTGTGGCCGTTCATATTGATACGAAATTTCTTCAATCCAAAGGGAAGAAGCGTGCTCCAATTTTATAATTCACTCACCCGAAAAAAAGAGCCTTTCGTTCCCATAGAGGATGGAAAAGTAAAACTGTATACTTGTGGTCCCACCGTTTATGATACGGCCCATATTGGAAACTTTCGCACCTTTCTATTTGAAGACTTTTTGAAGCGTGTTCTCTTGGCGAGAGGATTTGACGTCCTCCATGTGATGAACATAACAGATGTGGACGATAAGACCATCAAAAAAACAGTGGAAGAAGGTAAGTCCCTGTCTGAGGTGACAGATTTTTATACAGAACTGTTTAATAAAGATCTGAATACATTAAAAATTTTGCCGGCAGATCACTATCCTGCTGCGACGGATCATGTAGATGGCATGATTGAAATGATAGAAACATTGATTACGAAAGGGCATGCTTACCAAACAGAAGATGGATCCGTCTTTTTTAAAATAGAATCATTTGGTGATTATGGTGCACTGACCAATATCAATATGGCTGAAATGCAGCAGTCCGATAGAGTGGATTCTGACGAGTACGGTTTAGATAATCCTCAAGATTTTGCCCTTTGGAAATCCTACAAAGAAGAAGACGGTGATGTGGCTTGGGATTCCCCTTGGGGCAAAGGTCGTCCCGGTTGGCATATTGAATGTTCTGTCATGTCTATGGCATTTTTAGGGGACCATTTTGACATCCATTGCGGTGGAGTGGATAATAAGTTTCCCCATCATGAAAATGAAATTGCCCAGTCCGTTTGCGCCGTAGATACACCTTTTGTTAATATGTGGCTCCATTCAGAATTTTTGATGGTAGATGGTGGAAAAATGAGCAAATCGCTGGGGAATTTCTACTGTATTTCCGATCTAATTAATAAAGGATTTACACCGGAAGAAATTCGGTATATCATGCTGAGTGGTCATTATCGAACCAAAATCAATTTTACTTTAGATAAACAGCATGAAGCCAAGGCCAGTATTCAGCGGATTCAATCCCTTAAAGATCGACTATTAGATATAACTAAAATTGCTGCTGATGAATATCCCGACGAAAAATCAAATTTTGATACTGCATTGGAAGATGACTTAGATGCGCCGAATGCATTGGCAGTATTTTTTGATTGGGTACGGACCACCAATGTCGCATTAGATAAAGATGAACTTTCAGAAGATGCCATCGCTAAGGGGCTGAACTTTATTGCATATTTTGATGATATATTTGGGGTCCTCTCTGATTCAGTGGCAATCCCTCAAGACATAATGGATTTGGTTTCTGAACGGGAATTGGCACGACAAAATAAAGATTGGGCCAAATCGGATGAACTGCGCCATATAATTGGATCCAAAGGATGGATCGTAAAAGATACACCGGATGGATCGAAACTGACTTCTAAATAACAAATTATGTTTGATGGTATTATAGATGAATAAGAATTGCCCAGTGTCGGGATTACCTATCCTTGAAAATCCAGATTGGGAGTTTGAAACTGAGGATGGTACTTATTCTTGCCATTTTCACTTAATTGGTGATGATATACTTTTTCATAGAGGAGCCGGGGTTTTTAATGTTCCCGGGATGACAAGGTATATGGAAATCGTTGAAAGTATAATTGAAAGCCACTTCAAGGATGGAAAAAAGTTTTACGAGATTTCTGATTTATCCGGCGCGGAAAGGTTTGATTTTGCAACCAGAAAGCCATATGTAAAATGGGGGGAATCCATTGCAAAACAAATGCATGCTTCTCTGTATTACAATGTGAGTTTTGCTTTTAAATCAATTATAAAAATTGGAAAAACATTTTCTTCACATTTCGATATGATGGATGTGGTTGATAGTTACGAGACCGGGATTAATAGGTTTATTGAACATAAAGCTCAATTAAGGACAAAAGACATATTGGTTCGTGAGGATGAAATAAATGATGTTGCTCCTGTTTCAGAAACAAACAAAAACACAGGATTAGGAAAGAAAGAATTAGAAAGAATTGATGAACTCATTTTATATATGGGGAAAATGAGTTGGTTAGAGGAATTTGGGCAAAAAATTCCCAAGCTGCCTTCAAATGATCCATTTTCGGGATTATTCGCAGTCTTGGCCAGTATTCAAGACGATTTAGGTGAAATGTACCAAAGGAAAGAAATGGAAAAATTATTAGTTGAAAAGGAAAAATTAATTCTTGAACAAAATCAAGCGCTCATTCTAGAAAAAATGAAAGCAGAAGAACTGAGGACATTGCGATTTCAACTTAAGCCCCATTTTCTTTACAATATTCTAAATTCACTTCATTATTTAATTGGTAATTCCCCTGATAAAGCACGTGAGATGACTTTACATCTTGCCAAATATTTCCAACATATTTTAAGTGAAGATGTTGCTGAAACGGTTAAGTTGAAAAATGAAATTGGCCTCATTGAAGAATATATTGAACTGCAAAAAATTAGATATGAAGATAAGTTGGAATCAACCGTCACATGTCCTGATTCACTCATGGATTATGAAATACCCGGATTGATTATTTTCCCTTTAATTGAGAATGCAGTCAAATATGGATATAGTACCCATGATGGCACATGTCATATCAATTTATCTTTGAGTCAAGAAAGTGACCAATTAAATATCATTGTTGTGAATGATGGCAAATGGGTAAAAGAGAGCGAGTCAAAGAACAACCAACGTGTTGAAAAGTATGAAGGTGGCATTGGACTTGAAAACATTAAAAAACGCCTAACCCACCATTATAAAGATGAATGGTCATTAATCCAAAATGAGGAAAGTGGAAAAGTCATCGTTACATTAACGATACCGTTTTAATGCATAATTTAAATATATTAATTGTTGACGATGAATCTCTGGCGCGGAAGCGGATTGCGGAACTGACCAATCAGGTGTATCCTGAAGGGAGGATTACAGAAGCCGCTTCAATATCCGATGCGAAAAATGCCATCAACAACAATGAATTTTCATTAATATTCCTCGATATAAATCTGAGAGGTGAGTTGGGATTTGATTTAGTTCCATTTATCCCACCCCAAACCAAGATTGTTTTTATTACTGCTTTGGATAAATATGCTATTCGTGCATTTGAAGTCAATGCCATGGATTATATTTTAAAACCACCCACCATCGATCGGATAAAAAGAACGTTTGATCAATTGAATAATAATGAGAATAAACCAATAGAAATTGATGAACTCTCTTTGGAAGACAGAATCTTTGTGCAATCAAATGACTCCATTCGATTTGTGAGTTTAAAAGATATTAAATATATAAAAGCTAAAGATGTCTACTCATTGATATTTACATCCGAACAAAAGCCCAATCTCGTCAGAAAATCTCTAACAGAATGGATTAAAATATTACCCCAAAAACATTTTATCCGAGTGCATCGATCCGCAATTGTAAACATGAATAATATTCATCATATTGCACCATTTGGTCGGGGGACATTCAAAATCCATTTAGATGGTGTAGAAGACCCCCTTTCCATGAGTAAATCCTATTCCTTAGCGTTAAAAAAACGATTAATCATTTAATGTATTAATTCACTTTTAGTCGGTGTATAGCACCGACCCTTTTCACATCTAATTGGGCACCGTTCACATCATGGAATAGCCCATTCACATCATTTCGGGATAGAACTGATTGCCTATCCGCTATTTTTCCTGCGTGAAAAATGCTATATCAAATTCAATATCCAATCAGATGGATAAAAATATTTCAGTATTTGTCGTAGATGATGAATCCCACGGGCTCGAATCACTAACGGAAATAATCCAAAGTATACCGCACACGAAACTTTGTGGCAAAGCCAAGTCGGTCAAAGAAGCGCTAGACATTTCGAATAACACCCATATCGATCTGCTCGTTTTGGATTTCCACCTCGGGGATGGCACAGGATTAGCTATTTCTGAAGCGTTAAACTTAATGCATAAAACAATAATTGTCTCCGCAGACGCTTCCGTAAGACATGATGTAGAACAAATGAATATTCCCTTTTTGTTAAAACCAATATCATCTAAAGAACTGGAATCAAAAATCGACCAAATATCTTCAAATACCCATAAGGAAGTCAAATGATTAAATCTGTTGAAAATATTCAAAAATGGTGTGCCGCGGGAATCCCAATCATGCTGTCATTATTACTTTTGACGGGTGTGAGAGCACAAAATAATACCCTTCAGCGAACAGAGATATCAACGGGAAACATTCAAGCCAAAGGTGACACCTATAAGTTGAATGGTACGATTGGGCAAAATGTTATCGGATTATCCCAATCAAACCAAAATAAAATTTCTTCCGGCTACTGGGGTTGGATTGCCCGGTGGGCATCTTTGGGGACGGATGATGAAGAACTAATCCCAACATCATTTACAATTAAACCCGCTTATCCGAACCCATTTAATCCATCCACTAAAATTGATATGGAAATACCCGATGGGGGATTGGTGCACATTACTGTGTACGATTTATTGGGTCGCATCGTATTGGACCATAAAAACGATTATCCCGGCGCAGGCCATTATCAATTTGTATGGAATGCCCGCACCGTTTCCGGGGCGCAACTGGCCTCAGGGACATATATCGTTACTGTGCGCCACAAAAACAAATTGAACACTCAAAAAATTACATTTCTTAAATAGGAGCTACCACCATGAAAAAAACAATCATCATCATGCTTTGCATTCAAGCGCTGTTTGCAGAAGTACCTCACAAGATGAGCTTTCAAGCTTATTTGACCGATAATAACAATATGCCTGTTGCACCAGGCAATTATGAGATAACCTTTCGCATCTATGATGCCAAAACAGATGGGAACAAAATTTGGGAGGAAACCCAAACTGTACATGTGGATGGTAGTATGGTTAATGCCATGCTTGGTACAACCGTGCCATTGGTTCCGTTACAGAACGCTGGCTTTTTAGAGATCCAATTGCAGGATGAAATTCTGAACCCGAGACAAGAAATTGGCATTAGTATGTATGCATTGGAAGCCGATTTAGCCCATCGCGCTGAAATTGCCGACACCGCACCGGGATATGCAAAACTAGACACCCTTTCGTTTTATGCAAAAACCGGGGATATTGTTGCCAATACAGATAATCAATCACTATCCTTAAGTGGAGATTCTCTTTATATCAGTAATGGGAATGGGGTGTCACTCAACCATTTTAAAGACACATTTACGGATACAGATACAGACGACCAATCCTTAAGGATAAGTGGCGATACGCTTTATATCAGCGAAGGAAATTCCGTATCACTTGCTTCTTATAAAGATACATTCACGGATACAGATACAGATGATCAATCCCTGAGGATTAGTGGTGACACGCTTTATATCAGCGAAGGGAATGCTGTATCCTTGGCAAATTTTAAAGATAATGCCGATACGCAAGACCTCTCCATTTCCGGAAATACAATTTCATTGGTAGATGGCGGCAGTGTAGATGTAAGTGCGGCCACGGCCGTAGCAGCCAACACGGCCAAAACAGGCATTACAAGTGACCAAGCCAGCGCTATTATTGCCAACACGGGCAAGACGGGTATTACGACAGATCAAGCAACGGCAATTGTAAATAACACTGCCAAAGTGGGTGTCCCCACAGCATATACCCTACCCAGCGCAGATGGTTCAAGTTCGCAAGTACTGCAGACCGATGGTAGTGGAACTCTTTCTTGGGCCACAGCGGGTGGTGGGAGTACTTCCTACTTGCCTTTATCAGGAGGTAGCTTAACAGGTGATATTACTCTTACCAATGGTGATGCCTTTAGATGGACTTCGGATGATGTAAGGATAGAAGGTACCACAGCGGGAGATAAAATATTATTCTACGCAGGAGGAACAGAGAGGTTAAGTATCGCTCAGACAGGGGGAGCAACTTTTGCGGATAATATATCAACAAGCGGAACGATTACGGCTGGTGCAATCACTATACCCAATACAGATGGTTCTGCCAACCAAGTTTTACAAACCGATGGTAGCGGAACCCTTTCTTGGGCCACAGCCAGTGGCGGTGGCGCCAGTGATGTAAATGGTTTAACCGATGCTTTGGTCGAAGACAATTCACTCTATATCGGGAATGATCCCAGCAGCACAACCAGCACAGCAGTATATAATGTAGCCGTGGGGACGACTGCATTAGATGCAGTAACGACAGGAGCCTATAACGTAGCGGTAGGGGCTAATGCACTAACCGCCAATACCACTGGACAGAGAAATACCGCAAGTGGATATAAGGCTCTAAGTTTCAATACCACTGGACAGAGAAATACCGGAAGTGGAATGGAGGCTCTAAGTTACAATACCACAGGAACTTCCAATACTGCAACTGGATTTTATGCTCTTCGTAGCAATACCACAGGAGGTTACAATACCGCAAATGGGTATGAGGCTGGTGACTTAATCACTACGGGTAGTAATAATGTTATGATTGGTTCGGGAGCAGACCCCAGTGCAAATAACGCCACCAACCAAATCGTAATTGGGTATAATGCAACGGGTGCCGGCGACAATACAGTGCAACTGGGTAACACCAGCATTACCAATGTCAAAACCAGCGGATCGATTACTGCG
>JAERSH010000086.1 GCA_016845785.1 Fidelibacterota bacterium | reverse complement strand
TGCGGTTAAGATCTGACATTCGAGATCGCACCACCGTAGGGGCCATTGTGACCGATGTGACCAATAACGATGGCCAGAATTCCGTCTTTGGCTTGGATGGTCAAATGCGGTTTTGGGGGAATAGCAGTATATCCGCATGGTATAGCCAAGTGGATGATAATCGAATCGAAGGATCATCAGCTGCATCTATGATTAAAGTTGATTTAAAGAATGATCGCTATTTTTTCACCGCCGGTCAACACCGAGTAGATAAAGGATTCCAACCGGCGTTAGGTTTCGTTCAACGGACCGATATGATCGGTACCGGTGCCCTGTTTGGTTTTACACCCAGAGTGGGGGATGGAGATGAGTTGATTCGCCAATGGCGATTCACAGGATATGTCCGGGATGTAAAAAATCACGCAGGCGACAAAGAGAGTGGTGTACTCAGTTTTGGAATTGATGCTATTTTTGAATCCAGAGATCGAATGGGCTTTAATATTCGGCAAAACACAGAAAATTTATCCAATGGATTTACATTGGGTAATGGCGTTGAAATCAAGGCAGATAATTATAAGGATACAAAAATTCAATTTGTAGCGAAAGCCAACCAAAGCCGTGGATTATGGGGCGATATTAAAATTGAAAAAGGGGGTTATTTCGGTGGCAATCGTACCCAATATGGCGGTTCGGTAGGAAAGCGTTTTTCGAATCATCTCACATTATATGGATCAGCCAATCGCAATTTAATCTCCATGCCCATTCAAGGCGATTTTACTGCCGACATATTTGGTATGACTGCTGAAATGGCATTGAACCGAAAATGGTTTGGAAGAGCATTGATTCAATACGATAATTTTTCTGAACAGGTTCAATTATATTGTCGAATTAACTGGATTCATACACCGGGGAGTGACTTATTTATCGTCCTAAATCAACGATATGATATGAGTGAATCCAAGGCCAGCTTAATGCAAGGAACTCAAGTCGTAAAGCTTACATATCTTTTTCAAATATAAGTGACCGACTTATTGTTTCCTCCGGTGGGTCGCCCCTAAATTATTGACTTCTATTTCGATATATAGATTCAATTTCAATGAGTAGAATTATTTCATTAACCAATCAAAAGGGTGGGGTAGGCAAAACCACCACATCGGTCAATTTGGCCGTAAGTTTTGCCGTATCCGAAGTTAAAACATTATTAATTGACTTAGACCCCCAGTCCAATGCCACGACTGGTATTGAAGAATTAATCGGTGAATCCAAAGGCTCCATTTATGATGCCATCATCCGTGGATCCGCTACCAAGGATGTGATTACCAAAACCAAATTAGATTATCTCGATATTATTACATCTACCAGTGATTTGGTTGGGGCTGAGGTGGAATTGGTAAGCCTCATGGCTCGAGAGCATCAGTTAGAAAAAGTGCTAAAACCGGTGCGAAAAAAATATGATTATATCCTGATCGACTGCCCACCGTCGCTCGGATTATTGACACTCAACGCCCTCACTTGCTCCGACTCGGTGATCATCCCCATCCAATGCGAATATTATGCTTTAGAAGGGTTGGGCCAGTTATTAAATACGGTGCGGTTGGTTCAGAAAAATTTAAATCCCAATCTGGAAATAGAAGGCGTACTTTTAACCATGTATGATGGACGATTAAACCTATCAAAACAAGTGGCAGAAGAAGTGCGTAGCTTTTTTGAGGACAAGATATTCTCAACAGTGATTAACCGGAATGTGCGTCTGAGTGAAGCCCCCAGTTTTGGGAAGCCCGCATTACTCTATGATGCCAATTCAACCGGTGCCCAAAATTATATGGCATTGGTAGAGGAGATTTTAGGCGATGGCAACTAAACGGTTGGGCAAAGGGTTAGATGCGCTGATTCGTCCTCCTTCTCAGCAGGATGTTTCACCGGCAGGGGTAACCACCATTCCCATTTCAAAAATTAAGACCAACCCCCATCAGCCACGGAAGCACTTCGATCAAAAAGCATTGGATGAACTTTCGGCATCCATCAAAGAAAAAGGGGTGATTACACCCATTACCGTTAAGGCTATTGACAATGGATATATACTGATTGCCGGCGAACGGCGGTTGCGTGCATCCAAATTAGCCAAACGGAAAGATATTCCTGCTTATATATTAGAAGTGACGGATGAAGCAGAAATGATGGAAGTAGCCCTCATCGAGAATATTCAACGTGAAAACCTAAATCCATTAGAAGAGTCGGAAGCCTATGCCGTCCTCCAGGGGCAGTTTGAGTTATCCCAAACGAATATTGCCAAATCTGTAGGCAAAAGCCGGTCTACCATTACCAATGCATTGCGTTTACTTCAGCTCCCGGCAGAAGTGAAAAAAAGCATTCGAGATAATAAAATTTCAGCGGGACATGGTCGGGCCATCTTGGCCATGAAAACACAATCGGGTATGCTGAAGCTGTGGCAAATAATTATAAAACATGATCTTTCTGTCCGCGGTGCAGAAGCCATTGTTAAAGGGCAAAATCAAACCGGATCAACACCAAAAAAATCCAAGAAGAAAACCAAGGCGGCGTCTATCCGAAAGCTAGAAGATGAAATGATTGCCATTCTTGGGACGAAAGTTCAATTAAACCATAAGGGCAAAAAAGGCGGATCCATTGTTGTAGATTATTTTTCAGATGATGATCTGGAACGCCTTTTGGATTTAATCCGAACCATCGAATAATATTTATGAAGCCCAGCCGATATACTTTCCTGATTGTACCGGATCACGATGGGAAGAACAGGCGATTCTCCATTTCCCGAATTGGGACCCTGATTATTCTTTTCGCAACCATTTTAGTCATCACCGGTATGGTAGTCTCTCTCATTTATATGACGCCCAAAGCCGTGGATTATAATCGAATGAAACAGGCGTATGATTCAGTCATTGGAGAACGATCGAAAGTGCTGGCATTATACCGTGATCTTGAACGGTTAAAAGAAGTAGAACGCATGGTGCAGCAGGCATTGGGAACCAATTTAGAAGAGAGTGATGATGTGGAGAATAAATTGGTAGCCAAACCCATCGATCCGCCCGCATCCATTGGCGGTATTACTTATATTCCATCGTTGATCCCTGTGAATGGTGTGGTAACGCAGGAGATGATTCAAACCCATGCGTCCGATACAAAAACACATTATGGGATAGATATTGCTGTCCCTACCGGAAGTGATGTATTGGCTGCTGCTTCGGGGCAAGTGGTGTTTGCGGGACACACCAGAGAATTAGGAAACCTGATTGTGGTCTATCATGGCAATGAATATTTCACATATTATGGACACAATGAATCCATTGTTGTGAAACCCTATCAGCAGGTCAATAGTGGAGACGTCATTGCCAAATCCGGGAATACGGGTGAAAGCTCCGGTCCTCACCTTCATTTTGAAATATGGAAAGAGGGGGAAGCTGTGGATCCTTTGTCGTATTTTCCGGCCTTAAATCAATCAAATATGAGTGTGGATTAATATGGGAAAAAATGATAATAAAGATGTGCATACAATGATCGGTGCCGATGCGGTCATCCAAGGAAACGTTTCCTGTCAGGATGGTGTAGCCGTCTATGGAAAGGTTTATGGCGATGTCACTTCAGAAGGACCGGTTCGGATTGCCCGAGGCGGTGAAGTCCATGGCAATGTACAAGCCAGCGATTCTCAAATCGGCGGTGTTGTAGATGGAAACGTAAAGGTTGAAAATCGTGCTGTATTGGGCGCAGAATCCAACCTAAAAGGGGATTTAGTCTATCGCAAGTTGGTGATAGAAGAAGGGGCGCAATTCCAAGGCCATTGTGTTTTAGCCGGAAATGAAACCACCTCTGAGCCCGTATATGAAGCACCATCTGAGTCGGAAGCTTCAGACGCCGGTTCTGATCATCATTATGATTGATGATCAAGATAATTTTTTAGGGAAATCTTTACAACAGTTTCAACGATTCGTCCGCCAGGCGGGCCCAGCCGCCGCCGCTTCATATACATTATTGGCCGCCATTATATTATTGGGTGGGGTCGGATACATTATTGACCAATATTTTGATTCATCTCCCACAGGATTGCTCATCGGTCTTGGCTTGGGATTGGTAATTGGTTTTTACGAATTGGCCAAATCCGTATTTAAAAAATGAGATCAATTATATATCTTACATTGATTGCCCTCGGCATTTTTGGATTGGCTGCAGGCATTCGGCCCGAATACATTACAGAAATATTTTGGGGCATTTTTGTGCCCTGGTCAGTAGCAGTCATTGAATTATTTTGGGTGTTTAAGGCTAAAGAAAAAGATCCCCAATTGACGACAAAAGTACTTATGGTTGGATTTGTGGGGAAGATGATTGTCTTTGGAATATTTTTATCTATAATTATTTACTTTTATGCTTTCAAACCGTACCCTTTTGTGTTTAGTTTCGCAGGCTCTTTTCTAGCGTTTCACACGTTAGAAGCGTTCGTGTTGAAGTCCATTTCTAAATCGTAAAAAATTTTTAGACTCAAATAATGATAGCAGGCGGTGAAAAGGCCCCCGGATCCAGCGTAATGGATCAGGTGGGCGACAACATTATCCACCACGTTTCTAATTCAGATATACATCATCCTATCGTGCACTTGCCGCACCTGTTCGGGATTGATATGTCTGTTACCAAACATGTCCTCATGCTTTGGATTGTTGCAGTAATCGTTTCAGCTGCAGTCATCATTCCCATTCGAAAATTTCTCCGCAGAGGTGATGGTGTGCCCACCGGCATGGCCAATGCGATTGAGAGTGTGGTGAAGTTTATCCGCGATTCGATTGTGGAGCCGAATGTTGGTTCCAAATGGGTAAACACATGGACGCCCCTGATTCTCACCTTTTTCTTCTTTATCTTATTTGCCAATGGTATTGGAATGGTGCCCATCTTTGATGTATTGGGTGCTTTCAATCGATTTGTGTTGGGCGTTCCTTATGCAGATCAAGATAATTTTATCAACCATTTACTCCATGGCGGCGTAACCGCCACGGGGAATTTCAATGTGACCGCAGCCCTGGCGACCATCACATTTTTTACTATTATCGTTGCAGGGACTAAAGCCCATGGATTTATTCAGCACTGGAAGAATTTGGTGCCCCATGGATTGGCATGGCCTGTATATATCATTCTTATTCCCATCGAAATCATGGGATTATTCGTAAAGCCATTTGCATTGACCATGCGTTTGGCTGCGAACATGACCGGTGGCCATATTGCGCTGCTGGCCCTTTTATCACTCATGGCGATTTTCGCCGAAATGTTTCATTCCGCTGTGGCCGGGATTGGTGTGGCATTCCTGTCCGTACCAATGGCAGCAGCGATAGCAGGATTAGAGATCATTGTTGTCATGGTGCAAGCGTATGTATTTACCTTGCTGACTGCAGTCTTTGTAGGCATGTCGATCAATGTTCACCACTAAACAATAAAGAGGTAATAATACAATGGAAGCTACTGCATTAATGCCAATCGGATTTGGCTTGATTACTATTGGTGCTGCACTGGGAATTGGACAATTCGCTTCAGCTGCTGCAAAAAGTATCGCCCGTCAGCCCGAAGCTGCAGATAAGATCACAGGTGCTGTTAACCTGCCACTATTCCTACTCGAAGGTGTAGCAATTTTGGCTGAGGTTTTCACATTCTTGATGTTGATCCTTAAGTAAATAAAAATTCAATCGAACAAATACGAGTTTGAGAGAAAATAGATGAACCCATTAGTTCAACTCGATCCGGGTCTATTTATCTGGTCGATCCTCACCTTTATGGTGTTGTTTTTCGTCCTGGCTAAATTTGCCTGGAAGCCTTTGCTCAATATGCTGAAGGATCGGGAAGACATGATTCGCAGTTCACTCGATGATGCTGAAAAAGCCAAAGTAGAATTGGAACGGCTCAACGAGGAATCGGAAGCAATCATGGCCAAAGCCCGGTCAGAAGCCCAATCCATCCTAGTCGATGGTAAAGCGGCGGCAGAAAAGGTGAAAGAAGACACCATTGCCAAAGCAAAAGAGCAGGCCAACAAAATCCGTGAGGATGCTGAAAAGCAAATTCAGGTAGAAAAAGATAAAGCAATTGCCGACATCAAACAGGAAGTGGTAAACATTTCCCTGTCTGTGGCAGAAAAGCTCATTAATAAAAACCTGAGCGATGCGGATAATAAAGCCCTGATCGAAGAATCACTGAAAAAAGTGAACACATATGAAGCTTGAGTCCAAGGCAAAGAATTACGCTGAAGCCCTATTCAATGTGGCAAGTCAGTCCGAGGCAGAAAAAGCGGTGAAGGATTCCCTGGCGCTGGTAAACAGTGCATTAAAGGTGTCTCCGGAGTTCCGTGCATTTCTCCTATCCAAACGGATTAACGAAGCCCAAAAGGCCGACGCGGTAAAATCTGCACTTGGGGACCAATGTCACCTTATCGTTTCTGAATTTTTAGGATTGGTAAGTGGGGACAATTTGGTCAAACTGCTGGCATCGGTTCAGACGGCCTATGATGCAAAATATGCTGAAGCCATGAACTTCGTGGCAGTGACGGCACACGTCACCAGCCATATGTCTGATGATGAAACTGCAGCACTCAAAACATCTTTAGAAACCGCCTTGGGTAAAACCACATCATTACATGTGAATGTGGACCCATCCCTGATTGGCGGCATCAAACTACGTGTTGGAAACAAATTCCTGGACGCATCCATCCAAAACCAATTGGATAATATGCGTCTATCATTACTCGAAGCATAACGCTTCAAAAAGGAAACCATGGATATCAAAACGGATAATGTCACTTCCTTGTTAAAAGAACAGATCGCTCGTTTCGATCTGTCCGTTGACGTTTCGGAAGTGGGTGAAGTTATCGAGGTTGGTGACGGTGTAGCCCGTGTAAGCGGACTGGAAAACGTCATGAGCTCCGAACTTGTTGAATTGCCAAATGGTGTGTACGGAATGGCCCTGAACCTCGAGGACGATAATGTCGGTCTCGTGCTGTTTGGTGATTCCCGCCTTGTGAAAGAAGGTGACCTGGCAAAACGGACCAATCGTGTGGTAGAAGTCCCTGTGGGGAATGCCATGCTCGGTCGTGTGGTGAACCCATTGGGCCAGCCCATTGACGGAAAAGGTCCTATTGATACGAACGATCACCTACCCATCGAGCGGAAAGCCTTGGGGGTTATGGCCCGTTCACCTGTAAACCAACCCCTCCAAACCGGGATCAAAGCTGTTGACAGTATGATTCCAATCGGGCGTGGACAGCGTGAATTGATCATCGGTGACCGACAGACCGGTAAAACGGCTGTGGCCATCGATACGATTATTAACCAGAAAAGCACCCACGATGGTGATGAGCCGGTTTATTGCATTTATGTGGCCATTGGTCAGAAAGCATCTACAGTGGCAACCATTGTTGCGGAGTTAGAAGCCAACGGCGCTATGGAATACACTACTGTGGTGGCAGCGAATGCATCCGATGCAGCGCCATTGCAGTATATTGCACCTTACTCCGGTTGTGCCATGGGTGAACATTTCCGTGATAACGGAAAACATGCCCTCATCATTTATGATGATTTATCCAAACAGGCGGTGGCTTATCGTCAAATGTCTTTGGTTCTCCGTCGTCCACCGGGCCGTGAAGCATTCCCCGGGGATGTATTCTATCTTCACAGTCGCTTATTAGAGCGCGCCTCTAAACTGTCTGCGGATTTGGGTGGTGGTTCATTAACCGCGTTGCCCATTATTGAAACGCAAGAAGGGGACGTATCTGCATACATTCCCACCAACGTGATTTCCATTACGGATGGTCAGATTTATCTGGAGAAGAACTTGTTCAACTCCGGTGTGCGCCCCGCTATTGATGTGGGTATTTCTGTCTCACGTGTGGGTGGTAATGCTCAGATTAAAGCCATGAAAGGTGTGGCCGGTACCCTCCGTTTGGATCTGGCTCAATACCGTGAATTGGAAGCATTTGCTAAGTTTGGTTCGGACTTGGATAAGAATACCCAAGCCCAATTGACTCGCGGTGAGCGAATGGTAGAAATCCTGAAACAGGGCCAGTATGTGCCTGTGAGTGTAGAAAAACAGGTGGCAATCATTTTTGCTGCATCCAAAGGATATTTAGATGAAGTGCCTGCGGATAAAGTGTCTGAATATGAATCCGGGCTTTTGGATTACCTCGAAGCCAACAACGGAGATGACTTGAGCGCACTGGCAACAGAAGGTGTCATCAGTGATGACATGGCGAAAAGCCTAGAAAAATCAATTGCCGATTTCACCAAAGGATTTACTGCCTAACACATGGCCAACCTGAAAGATATTCGGGATCGGATTAAGTCCGTCACAAGTATTCAGAAGGTGACCAAAGCCATGAAAATGGTGGCGGCGGCCAAGATGCGCCGGGCGCAGGAGAATATGGAACAGGCTCGACCTTATTCCAGTCGACTCTCCGAGATTATCCAAAACCTATTGCCGGAAGTAGATCGTGACCTATTGCCACTACTTGAAGTCCGTGATGTGAATCGTGTGGCTTTTGTGGTGGTGACTTCTGATAAAGGGTTGGCAGGATCATTTAACAGTTCTGTCCTTCGCAAAGCCCATTTAGAAATTGACGAAATAGGTAAAGAGAATGTGGATGTATTCTGCATCGGTAAAAAAGCTCGGGATTATTTCAAAACCCGCGGTTATAATATCGTAGAAACCCATGTGGATTTTTGGAGTGACCTCAATTTCAATCATGCCATAAAGATTGGGAACGGCATTGTCAGTCATTTTCTCAATGGTCACGTGGATGAAATCCGCGTTGTCTATAATGAATTTGTGAATGTGGCCACCCAAATGGTACTGACGGAAAAACTCCTTCCACTGGAATATGAAGAAGGCGAAGGTGCCGTGGCAGACAGACTCTATGAGCCATCCAAAGATGAGATTGTGAAATCCTTGGTGCCGAGACATTTAAACGTCCAGATGTGGAAATATTTACTGGAATCATTTGCCAGTGAACAGGCAGCCCGAATGGTGGCCATGGAAAATGCCACCAGCAATTCGGAAGATATGATTAAAGATTTAACATTAGAATTCAACAAAGCACGCCAGGCAGCGATTACCACAGAAATGTTGGAGATCGTCAGCGGTGCTGAAGCGCTAAATTAGTAAGGGAAAACCAATATGTCGAACATGACAGGTAAAATTTCTCAAATTATGGGTGCAGTGGTTGACGTCGTTTTTGAAGACGGCCACCTCCCCGAAATTTTAAACGCCCTCAATGTGGATCGCGGTGATGAAGGTACTTTAGTACTGGAAGTCGCCCAGCATTTGGGAGATGGTACTGTCCGTACCGTTGCCATGGATTCCACTGATGGATTAACACGCGGTGTACCCGTGGTTGATTCCGGTATCCCGATTTCTGTCCCTGTTGGACAAGAAACACTGGGCCGTCTGTTTGACGTCTTGGGAAATACCATTGATGGGAAAGGTGAACTGAAAACAGAACAGACCAACCCCATTCACCGTCCGGCGCCGAAGCATGAAGAATTAACCACATCCACCGAAATGCTGGTTACCGGTATTAAGGTTGTGGACTTGATGGAGCCTTACACTAAAGGGGGTAAAACCGGATTGTTCGGTGGTGCCGGTGTGGGTAAAACAGTATTGATTCAGGAACTGATCCGTAATATTGCAACGGAACACGGCGGTTATTCTGTATTCGCCGGTGTGGGAGAACGGACACGTGAAGGGAATGACCTTTATAATGAAATGACTGAATCCGGTGTAATTGACAAAACCACCATGGTATTTGGTCAAATGAATGAACCACCCGGGGCCCGTCTTCGTGTGGCATTGAGTGGTTTGGCTATGGCGGAATATTTCCGTGATGATGAAGGCCGTGACGTATTGTTGTTTGTTGACAATATTTTCCGATTCACTCAGGCCGGTTCTGAGGTGTCTGCACTCTTGGGCCGTATGCCCTCAGCGGTTGGATATCAGCCGACCCTTTCTACTGAAATGGGTGATCTTCAGGAAAGAATTACATCCACCAAAAAAGGATCGATTACATCTGTACAGGCGGTGTACGTCCCTGCGGATGACTTGACTGATCCGGCCCCTGCAACTGCATTTGCTCACTTGGATGCGACCTCTGTTCTGGAACGTAAAATTGCAGAGTTGGGTATTTATCCGGCTGTGGATCCGTTGGCCTCTACATCCAGAATTATGGACCCTCGTGTGATTGGCGACCGTCATTATGATGTGGCCCGTAACGTACAGGGTGTATTGCAGAAGTATAAAGATTTACAGGATATTATTGCGATTCTCGGGATGGATGAATTGTCTGATGAAGATAAACAAACTGTTGCCCGGGCCCGTAAGATTCAGAAATTTTTCTCACAGCCATTCTTTGTGGCAGAACAGTTTACAGGTACACCCGGACGCTATGTGGAACTGGAAGATACAATCTCCGGTTTTGAGGCCATCCTGAATGGGGATGCAGACGACGTACCGGAAAATGCATTTGCCTACGTGGGATCTATTGATGAAGCATTTGAAAAAGCGAAAAAAGAAGCTGCTTAATTAATCCATGGGGACATTTAACCTAGAGATAGTTACACCGACCCGCATCCTTGAAGCGGGGGATGTGTCTTATGTTCGCTGCCCCGGAACCGATGGTTCATTCGGTGTCATGGCCAGCCACCGTGACGCAGTGATCAGTTTAGGCGTTGGGGAAATCAAGGTCACTCAAGGGGGCAAAGATATATTCTTCGCCACCAGTGGTGGGTTTGCTGAGATTACGAGTGAGAAAGTTCAACTCTTGGTGGAGACGGTAGAATCAGCGAAAGACATTGATACATCTCGGGCAGAAGCATCTATATCTCGTGCGAAGGGTCGTATGACTTCTAAAGAAGATGTGGATGATACGAGGGCAGAAGCCGCTTTGCAACGGGCTGTGAATCGACTGAAAGTATCGAAACGATAAGCTTTTCATTCAAATAGAAACTTGATACAAGAAACTCCGCCTAAGCGGAGTTTTTTGTTTATAAATTAGCAACCAGATTTTAAACGGGAAATAAGCATTATTTTTGACAACCACCCCTTTATTTCCCCTCCTTTATAAGGAGGGGACTATGGGGTGGTTTAATAATCATTGATGTGTGGTTTTATAAAAAATGGAAAAAAGAACACATACTTGCGGTGAATTGAATGCCAACCATGTTGGCGATTCAGTCGTATTAAATGGTTGGGTGAATACAGTCCGCCTCCACGGCCAAGTGGTTTTTGTGGATCTCCGGGACCGCTAATCTTTTGAACAAAGGTTATGAAACGCCAATCCATTCAATTCATTCTTTTACCTCTTCTTTTTATTCTTTGGGCTAACATGGCATGCATGGAACCAAAGGGTGAAAAGCAGGAGGAGGATCACCCTTTCCGGATTATTGATAGATCGCCTTCCTGGTCCCCTGATGGACGAGCAATTGTTTACTATCATTCACAGAGTATAGACTCCACAGGGAAGTGGTCCCCAGATACTTCAGGTCTGTATCTAATCGACCCCGACGGAACCAACAAACGGCTATTAAGGATTGGTTTCACCCACGATCCAAATTGGTCCCCCGATAGTAAATGGGTTGTTTTCGAGGAGCGAGGGGAAATTTATAAGATTAAAGCTAACGGTGATAGTCTGTTCCAACTCACTTTTGAAGGGAGAAATTTTTACCCAGACTGGAGCCCCGATGGAACAAAAATTACATATGACCGATCTGTTTCTGACCAAGCAGGCAAATCAGGTATTTGGTTAATTAATTCGAATGGAAGTGAGAGGAAATGGATTTTTGGAGGTGCTTTTCCAACTTGGCACCCTGATGGTAAAAATATTATTGCAGTAATTGGAGTGAGTCCTGTAGGTGGTTGGAAAAAATTTATTCGTTACAATATTAATGAATCAGTAGTTCAAGAAACACTTTCTGTTGTCGTTGGTAATAGCAACGAATATCCTAAGTATTCTCCTAATGGAAATAAAATACTATTTATTTCCCAACCTTATGGTAACCGTCATCAGCTCTGGGTTATGGATAGTGATGGTGAGAATCAAATCCAACTCACCCAAGATGGTGGCTGGACAGGTGATTGGGCACCGTCCGGCGAATCTATAGTCTTTACCAACGCATTGGATGGAAGGCTATGGATCATGAACGCCTATGGGGCTCACTGGCGACAACTTACTTTTAAACCTGAATGACAAACACAAAAAAAGAGGAAAAAACGATGATAAAAAGATTACCATGTATTAAGCGCATACAATCCATTGCACTTGTCATTTATGACTTAAGAGGAAATGAAGTGATCAGTTGGACTAATGGCAATGAATCTGGCGGGTATAAACGCAAAATCTGGAATGCCACCGATAAAAACGGCAACAAAGTTCCGGCGGGGATTTACTTACTGAAGTTGACTGCTGAATCAAAAGAAAGCCGCCAGGTTTTCACTGAAACGCGAAAAATGGTATTGCTGAAATAGTTATTTTTCTAAAACAATTAACAATATTCTAAAAGTTTACAAATGGAAAAAAGAACACATACTTGCGGTGAATTGAATGCCGACCGTGTTGGCGAATCAGTTATTTTAAATGGCTGGGTGAATACAGTCCGCCTCCACGGCCAAGTGGTTTTTGTGGATCTCCGGGATCGCTACGGCAAAACTCAAATCGTATTCAATTCAGAAGATTATACCGGTGATTTTGAAGCGGTGAAAAAACTGTCTATGGAGGATGTGCTTTCCCTAAAAGGCACTGTACAGAATCGGGGAGAGGGTGCGGTAAATCCGGACATGACCACCGGGGAGATTGAAGTTATCGTCTCTGAAATGGAGATGCTTAACGAAGCGGCGCCCTTGCCTTTTGTCATCAGTGACCGTAATAGCGCCGAAGAAGACCTGCGCCTGAAATATCGATATATCGAACTTCGCACCGATGAACTTCAACAAAATATGAAGATTCGTCACAAGACTTATCAGGCCGTTCGATCCTATTTATCGGATCAGGATTTTATGGAAGTGGAAACACCGGTGCTGATGAAATCCACGCCGGAAGGAGCGAGAGATTACCTCGTGCCCAGCCGAATCCATCATGGTCAATTTTATGCACTGCCTCAATCGCCTCAGATCTACAAACAGATTCTCATGATTTCCGGGTATGACCGATATTTCCAAATTGTAAAGTGCTTCCGGGATGAAGACCTTCGGGCGGACCGTCAACCGGAGTTCACCCAGATCGATATTGAAATGTCTTTCGTGGATGAAGAAATGATTTACGCCCAAATGGAAGGGCTTACCTGCAATGTATTCAAAGCAGTGATCGGCGTTGATTTGCCTAAATCGTTCCCGCGACTCACTTGGGATGAAGCCATGGACAAATATGGCTCCGATAAGCCCGACACCCGATTTAATCTTTTCCTTCAAGATCTAAAACCCTTTACGGATCAATCGGACTTCAATGCATTTAAATCCGCCGAAATTGTCAAAGGATTGGTGGTCCCCGGTGGTGCCAAATATTCCCGTAAAAATATTGATGGCTTCACGGACTTTGTGAAAAAATACAAAGCCAAAGGATTGGCTTGGATGAAGGGCGAGGGCGGCTTGCTCACGGGTGGTATTTCCAAATTTTTCAGTGAAGATTTGCAGAAAGAATTGATAGCTGAAGTAGGCATGAATGATGGGGATATCATTTTTCTTATTGGCGATGATAAAGAATTAACACTCACGGCCCTTGGTGCATTACGGGTTGAGATCGGCAAAGTAGAAGGTTTATCGGACACAGGCGAATTCAAGCCTGTTTGGGTCACAGACTTCCCCATGTTTGAGTTTGACGCAGAAGCGAATCGCTATATTGCCAGACATCATCCTTTTACGGCCCCATCTACGGATAAAGTGGAGGATTTAGAAACGGATCCCGGTTCACTCAAATCCCGGGGCTACGACCTTACCATGAATGGGTACGAGATTGCTGGAGGCTCTATCCGAAATCATAAGCCCGAATTTCAAGCCAAGATATTTGAATTATTGGGTATGGATGAAGCGGAAGCTACAGCCCGTTTCGGCTTTTTGGTTGAAGCGTTAAAATATGGCACACCGCCCCACGGCGGCATTGCTTTCGGTTTTGACCGCCTCGTCATGCTCTTGGCCGGCACCAACAATATCCGTGACGTCATTGCCTTCCCGAAAACCACCTCCGCTGCTTCCCTCATGGATGAGGCACCCAGTTCAGTCTCTGACGATCAATTGGCAGAGTTGAATATTCGGATTGTTGATAAAGACGACTAATCTTTCAAAATCAATTCCCCTCAGAACTGGACAGAACGCTTTGTTCAAAAAAAGGAAATATTTGTCATTCTGAGGAATCCCGATTTATCGGGAGACAGAAGAATCTCAAGCAAATGATTTAGGATCAATATGGGTTTGAGATCCATGCCTGCAGAAGCGAATGCGTAGGCAGGTTTCCATTCGCTTTGCTCATGGTTCATCCAGAATAAAATGTAAGTTTCTTATAATTTGTGTTATATTAAATTGTATTTGAAATAAGGAATAAACTTATGCCCGAAGACCAGCAACCATTTAATCCCCTTCAAGAACCGATAAAATTTTTTCGGATGTTCATTCCAATTGATATTGGCCTGTTTGTTCTGCTTTATGTTCTGGATGATTACACCATCCAGCGGGACAGAATTCATATGTTAATCATGAATATACTTGGCCTTCTTGCTTTTGCCTTTATTGCGAAAAACAATGATAAACGCCTCCAAAGTTTTATGAATCAATACGGCATATTTGTTTCGATTGGCGTGGGTGTTGTTGTGATTGCCCTGTGGTTTCTGTCCCAGAGTATAAAGTAAAAATGGGAAGTTACTTCGATCCCCGGAAAGAACCCATCAAGGCCATAAAAATCCTGTCATTAATGACGGGTGGCTTTCTTTTGGGCCACTACGCTTTAGAAGATTTTATCATAACAGAGGCGCTGGTTTTTCGGGCTCTCCTTGCGTTCATCTTATATCCCCTTATCATTTTTGGCATCAAAGAATATGATGAACGACTCAATTCATTCATGGATCAATATGGTATTTTTATTGTGGTGGGAGATGGGGCCTTGATCTATTATTTATGGCAAGTGCTTCAGGGGTATAAATAAAACATATTCTTCCGAAACGAACTGAATTATAAATAACGTATATTTCCTTCACGTCTTATGATGGAAAACACCATCCAAAATAACATCAATACTGACTGATGATGGACTATTCGCCATTCTGTTCGTCTCATAGTTCATGGTCCACTCGATCGATTGCCTGCGATCATTCAGTCGAACTATTTCAAGTCCATTTCAAACCGGAGACGCCCTCTGCATTTCCACCGATTATATTCCTCCCGGGATGGGGTTCATTAATCCACAGTTGGGATGTTGTTTTAAAAGCGATGACAACAGACTTGGAAATAATCTATGTAGAAACTCGGGAGAAAAAATCAGCCAAGCATGATCCGGAACAACCGATCACGATCCAATCGATTGGAGATGATTTGCCCCATATTATCCATGAAAATGGTTTGGCAGATCGTCCATATATTTTCATGGGGAGTTCCTTAGGCGCCACCGTCATCTTGGATGCCATGAGCCGAAATCAGATCGATCCATCCCTGGCGGTACTGATTGGTCCTAATGGAGAATTCAACGCGCCGTGGTACGTATTGGCACTCACATGGTTGGCCCATCCCTGGGTGTATCATAGACTAAAACCCATCATGAAATGGATTTTGAAGAAAAAATATTTGGATGTTCATTCCGATCCCAAGCAATATGAAAAGTATGCGCGCTCTATAGATGATGCGAATCCGGGCAGGATGCGTCGATCGGCATTGAATTTTTCTACATATTCACTATGGGATAAACTATCACAAATTCAGCAGCGGGTCATTATTTTTACAGGATCAAAGGATAAGCTCCATGGATATGAAAATACAGTAAAGATATATGAAGGACTTCCAAATTGTGAATTAATTGACTTGGAAACCAATGCAAAAACCCATAGTATA
>JAERSH010000085.1 GCA_016845785.1 Fidelibacterota bacterium | reverse complement strand
AAACCCGTTCAGGAAAGAATTAACGAAAATTTAACAAACTATTTATAAACCACAGAGACACAGAGTTCACAGAGATGGTTTAAATTTTCTCTGTGTCTTCGTGCCTTCGTGGTAAAAATAAGGAAAAAAATGAAAACAATCATAATCATGGGTTCCACGTCAGACGAACCCCACGCAAAGAAAATCACCGATAAATTAGATGAATACGGCATCGCCTGGGAACAGCATGCAGCATCGGCTCATAAGCAGCCATTAAAGGTCTTGGAAATTTTAGAAAACAATAAAGATGGTAAAGACATTGTCTATATCACTATCGCCGGCCGGTCCAATGCATTGTCTGGATTTGTTGCTGCGAATTCTGAATTCCCAACTTTGGGTTGTCCCCCATTTTCCGATAAAGCGGATATGTTGGTGAACATCCACTCTACGTTGCAAATGCCCAGCAATACGCCGGTGTTGACTGTGGTCGATCCGGGGAATTGTGCATTAGCCGTTAAACGAATTTTTCAAGTGTAAGTGTGTTCATGTGCTCACGTGTTAATGAGTAAGTATTGTGGCAAAGATAACCAAATTTGAAGATTTGATTTGCTGGCAAAAGGCTCGTGTGCTCGTGAACAACATTTACACAATCACCAAA
Organism: Fidelibacterota bacterium; assembly: GCA_016845785.1. GTDB lineage: Bacteria > Fidelibacterota > Marinisomatia > Marinisomatales > TCS55 > TCS55. The sequence continues at coordinate 36,604 of JAERSH010000085.1, read as the reverse complement.
ACCGGAGAACTCTCAAAAGACTTCGGGTTGAAAGATCAATTGCGTCGAGCAGCGGTTTCATCTATGACAAATATTGCTGAAGGGTTCGCACGTTATCATCGGAAAGAATTTATCCGGTTTTTAGATATTTCACAGAGTTCGGCAACTGAAGTAAAAAGTTTACTGTACGTTGTCTTGGATCAAAATTATTTAGACCCAGAAACGGTTCAATCATTACAAGATGATTCCGAAGAAGTGCATGCCCTTACCATGGGGTTACTCAAATATGTTGATTCTTCAATTTCAACAAACAAAGTGGGTAAGCCGATTGCGGAATATGGAAGTATTAAACATGGCTGGGAATTACCGGACGAATTCATCAACCCTTAACACATGAACACATGAATACTCTAAACTCTATCAGCCCCTTGGATGGTCGCTACGCCAATAGCGTAGGCGACCTGTCGCCATACTTTAGCGAGATGGCGCTCATGCAGTATCGCCTGAAAGTGGAGATCGAATATCTCATCGCACTTGGGAATGAAAAATCGATTAAAGCTCTGCCGATCTTTTCCAAGGATGAGCAAGCGCGTCTGCGAAAAGTTTATCAGAACTTCAATTTGGCTGGCGCAGAGAAAGTCAAAGCGATCGAAGCCACCACCAATCACGATGTAAAAGCCATTGAATACTACATTCAAGGCAACGTGAAGAAGGCGCTTCATCCGTGGATCCATTTTGCACTCACATCAGAAGATGTGAATAATTTATCTTACACACTCATGTGGCAAGATGGGTTGAAGCAAGTTTATTTGCGGTTGCTGCAGTCCGTGAATAAAGAATTAAAAAAATTAGCGCGGAAATATAAGAGCGCTTCCATGCTTGCACTCACCCACGGGCAACCCGCAACGCCTACTACATTTGGAAAAGAATTGGCGGTATTCTGCGCACGCCTGGACAGACAAATCGATCAGATTAAGGCCCATAAATTATTGGGGAAATTCGGCGGCGCTACAGGCACATGGTCCGCACATATGGCCGCTTATCCTAAAACCAATTGGACCCGATTCGCATCAAAATTCATCAAGTCATTGGGACTTGAACCTAACTTAGTCACCACCCAGATTGAACCACACGATTCAGCGGCAGAAAGCTACCATCAAGTGGTGAGAGTGAATTCAATTCTCACCGATCTTTGTCGGGACATGTGGGCTTATATCAGTCGGGGCATTCTTGGACAAAAGAAAGTTGCCGGCGAAGTAGGCTCTTCCACCATGCCCCATAAAATCAATCCCATTCAGTTTGAAAATGCAGAAGGAAATATGGGAATCGCCAATGCCATGTTGAATCACCTTGCAGTGAAATTGCCTATTTCAAGAATGCAGCGGGATCTCACCGATTCAACTACCTTGCGGAATCAGGGCGTGGCACTCGGGCATTCCTACTTGGCGCTACAAAACATATTAAAAGGCTTAAGCCGGATCACCATCAATAAAATCCAGATGACGAATGAGTTGGATAATCATTGGGAAGTCTTGGCTGAAGCAGTCCAAACCATCTTGCGGAAGTGCGGAAAACAAGAAGCATACGAACAGCTTAAAGAACTGACCCGCGGACAATCTATTTATGCTGAATCTATGGCAGCGTTTGTTACTGGTTTGAAAATTTCCGATGAAGATAAGGAAACGTTGTTATCTTTAACTCCCGAGTCCTACATTGGTCTTGCGCCTAAGCTGGTGGCGTTAATATGATAAAAATGTGCCAATGTGTTCAAGTATTAACGTTTTCACGTGAACACCTGGACACGCCAACACGCCAATACTTCAAAAAATTATGTGCGGTATAGCCGGTATATATTCCCATAAACCTGTCGCGGCGGAGCTCTACGACAGCATCATCCATTTGCAGCACCGCGGGCAGGACGCTGCGGGTATCATGACTTACGACGACCGCATGCATAAAGAAAAAGGCATGGGACTTGCGAAAGAAATTTTCAACACCGATAATATGAAGTTGCTGTCCGGCAACATCGGCATTTCTCACAATCGGTATCCCACACACGGTGGATTTAGTCATGGAGAAGTGCAACCATTTTGGACATCCGTCCCTTACGGCATCGCTTTGGCCCATAACGGCAATCTCACCAATTATAATGAAATGGCAGAAGAGATTACCAAAAAAGACAGCCGATATTTAAATACCACATCCGACTCGGAAGTGTTGCTTCATTATTTTGCCGATCTGCTTCATACCAACAATCCACCTGAAGACAGTGAAGAGTTTTTCTATCTATTGTGTAATGCGGTTACAAAAATTTTCAAGCATGTGAAGGGCGCCTATTCTGTGGTGAGCATTGTGATAGGAAAAGGACTTGTTGTTTTTCGTGATCCCCAGGGAATTCGCCCATTGGTGAAAGGTGAGCGCGACAATGGAAATGGCGGCAAGGATTATATTTTCGCATCGGAGAACACCATGTTCTATGCATTGGGATATGAACCGAAAGGAACTGTCCTTCCCGGCGAACTCATTTATGTGGATGAAGCAGGAAAGGTGTTCAGCAAGCGCTTGGTGAAAAAAACATTCAACCCCTGCATTTTTGAGTACGTCTATTTTGCCCGTCCCGATGCCACGCTGAATGATGTGAGCGTATATCGCTCCCGCCTGCGGATGGGGCAAAATCTGGCAGAAGCGTGGAAGAAAAAATATCCTGACAAAACGCCGGACATTGTCATCCCTGCCCCCAGCACGGCAAACACTTCGGCCCTATCCTTTGCCCATGAATTGGGTGTTCGTTATTCCGAAGGATTGTATAAAAACACTTTCATTGGGCGAACCTTCATTATGCCGGGACAAGCGGAACGGAAGAAATCCGTGAAATATAAATTGGTGCCTCAGGAATTAGAGATTCGTGATAAGAAAGTGATGATCATGGATGACAGCATCGTCCGCGGAAATACCAGCCGTGAAATCGTCCGCATGCTGAAGGACTTCGGTGCCAAAGAAGTGTATTTTACAGTGGCCTGTCCACCGGTGAAATCCCCCTGTTTTTATGGGGTGGATATGCCCACCAAAGGTGAGCTCATCGCCGGAAACATGGACGAAGACGAGATTGAAAAATATTTAGAAGTGGATGCTTTACTCTATCAAACCATTGATGACTTGGTTGAAGCGGTGACGCGGAAAGGGGATCACCACATTGATACGCCCTGTATGGCCTGTCTGGATGGAAACTACGTGGCGAAAGATATTGATGAAGCGAAGATCGCCGAAATGGAAGCCATGCGTGTGAATGACCGGAATGGAAGTAATTAACGCAAAGACGCGAAGACGCAGAGAAAATTTATTTAGAAACTTTGCGACTCTGCGCCTTTGCGTTAAAAAATTATGAATGAAGATAAAAAAGGTCCTGGTGTAAAATTTCCCCCACCCTTGATCTATGTCCTTTGGATGGTATTGGGCGGCGTCCTGCAAAAATATTATCCCACGGATATGGGTATTCCTTTTGACCATCAATACTGGGGATTGGGTCTGGTAATTATTGGAATCGTCTTTTTGATTTATGTCATTAGAGTTTTCAAAATGGCTGAGACAAATATTGAACCGTGGCGGTCCACAAAAAACATAATCACTACCGGTATTTATGGAAGGTCTCGTAATCCTATTTATTTAGGGTTTAACCTTTTCCCAATCGGTTTGGGAATATTTTTTGATAATTTGTGGGTCTTGTTGAGTTTCATCCCGGCAGCCATAACACTTTACCACATCGCCATCAAAAAAGAAGAAGCCTATTTGGAAGAAAAATTCGGGGATGAATATTTGGACTACAAAAATAAAGTCCGGCGGTGGATATAAATTCAATGTGTCTATGTGTTTGAGTGCTCACGTGAACACGTTGAAATTCGAATACGTAAACACTTTTTCTTGAAAGTATTACCGGTAATACCCTACATTACACCAAAGAAAATGTGGTAAAAATATGTTAAAAACAGTCAGCTTTAAAGTAGAAGAAGATTTTTTAGATGAAGTAGAAACTTTGTCCCGCGATCTTCACAAAACAAAAAGTGCCTTAATCAAACAGTCCCTGGAATTCTACTTAGATAACTATGACGGTATTATTGCAAAAACAAGGGACGAAGACCCCAACAAAGAACTTATAGACCATGAAGATGTGCTAAAGGAATATGGTCTCTTATAAAATCAAATGGGATTCAAGGGCGTTAAAAGACCTTAATAAAATTGATAAAAAAAAAGTAAAGCCGATTCTGAAAAAAGTGAACGAATTGGCAGAAGATCCATTATTGGGAAAGCCGCTCAAAGGTGAATTTCAGAATTATCGCAGATTGCGTATTGGCCAATATCGAGCGATTTACTCGGTTTTAAAAAAGATCATTACCGTTCAAGTTTTGCGTGTTGGTTCTCGTGGGTCTATTTACAAAAAGTAAATAACGCTTTGCGGCACTGCTTGTCTGCCGAAACGACGTGTAGGAATGGCGCCCTTGCGTTAAAAAAATTATGAGTAAAAATAAAAACGAAAAGAAGCTAGAAAATAGTATTGCTATAGGACTGGTCTTTGGCGTTGCCCTTGGAGCGGCCTTTGGAAACGTGGGTGTGGGCATTGCTTTGGGGATTGCCTTCGGTGCTGCCTTTGGCCACGTTTTTCCTAATATTTTTAATGAAGAAAGCGGTAATAGCCACGGAGACGCAGAGAGCGGGGAGAATAATAAATGAAAAATATACTGGCCCGTGGCGGCATTGAATTTCTCGCCGTTCTGCTTGGTATCTCTGCATCATTGTGGATTGACAACAACAATAAAGAAGCCGATTTGGATGCACAGCGGCAAGCGGTTTATCGTCTTTTAGAAAACCAGGTTTCAGAGTTAATAGACTATGTGGAAGAAAGAAAAATATTTTATGAAAAACAGATTCTAAGGCACGACCACTTACTCAACAATTGGGAATCGATTGACTTTGATACCGTTCAAGACAAAAGGGCATATACTCAAGATATTTCCTTTGTAATTGATAATTCATTTAGACCCGATTTTACCATGTATGAAACATTGAAAAACGATGGAAAACTTAATCTGATCGATTTGGAAACCGTCAATAAATTTGGTCGCGTATATAAATTTGTAAATAATATATACGATTTACAAAAAAAAGAAGGCGAGTGGCGTGATTTGTTAGAAAAATATTTTACAAACAAATACTCTGATCATCTTAAAAGATTATCGTTTTATAGGAATTTTTTAGAGTTATTAAATTTAACTAAAGACGACCCTGTTGTTTTCGTTCATTTAAAAAATATGCGCAGTATGCAAGGCGGTAGAAGTAAGCGGGTGGGGGTTTTTAAAGAAATGCTTGTTGAAACACAAACCCATATGTCAGAAGTCCAAAATGAAAACTAAAATCATCTCCGTGTCTTCGTGCCTTCGTGGTAGTAGAAAACCATGAATAAAATATTAGTCATCGGTTCAGGCGCTCGGGAGCATGCCATCGTCCGGGCCCTTGATCGTTCACCCCAAGAAAAAGAAATTTTTTGTCTCGCGTCCAATATGAATCCTGGTATTGCAGAACTCTGTGATGAGCTTGCTGTGGGCAATTTCAACGACCCTGCTTTTGTGGTGAGCTATGCCAAAGAAACAGGCGCAACGCTGGCCATCATTGGACCGGAAAACCCATTGGCAAACGGTGTGGCAGATGCCTTATGGGAAGCGGGAATCAAGGTCGTCGGACCTAAAAAAGATTTAGCCCAATTAGAAACATCCAAAGCATTCACGCGAGATTTGTTGAAATCGTATAACATCCCCGGTGGCCCCAAATATCAGACATTTAACGTTATGAATGGTGTTGCCGACTTCTTAAATGAGTTGGGCGAAAACTACGTGGTAAAGTACGATGGACTCATGGGCGGCAAGGGCGTGAAAGTGGCGGGAGATCATTTGCATTCCCATGAAGAAGCAATAGCCTATTGCCAAGAATTGGTGGATAGCGACGGTGAATTTGTCATCGAAGAAAAATTTGTTGGTGAAGAATTTTCGCTCATGAGTTTTTGCGATGGAGACAATCTAAAACACATGCCAGCTGTTCAGGACCATAAAAGAGCTTATGAAGGAGACACGGGTCCAAACACGGGTGGCATGGGGACATATTCAGATGCAAATCATTCGCTTCCATTTTTAAATGATAACGATATTGCCGAAGCTCATGCGATTAATATTGCCACAGCCAAAGCATTAAAAGATAAATTTGGTGAAGGTTACAAGGGTGTGCTCTACGGTGGATTTATGGCCACGGCTAACGGGGTAAAGCTCATCGAATACAACGCTCGTTTTGGCGATCCGGAAGCTATGAATGTGCTCTCTCTTTTAGAATCCGACTTCATTGATATTTGTAATGCAATCGCCGATGGCACATTGGATCAAATTGATGTACAATTCGCCAACAAGGCGACAGTCTGCAAATACACTGTGCCGGAAGGATATCCCGACAGTCCCGTAAAAGGTGAGCACATTGATGTGTCTGGCACGTCAAATCCGGACGGACTTTTTTATGCATCCGTGGATATTCAAAATGGACAATTGGTAGAAGCAGGGAGCCGCACTGTAGCTGTTATTGGTTTGGCGGATTCCATTTCTGAAGCAGAAGCCATAGCAGAAAAAGAAGTATCATCTATAACCGGACCACTTTTTCATCGGAAAGATATAGGCACGGATGCGGTGATTCAAAAGCGTGTTGATCATATGGGCGCGTTGCGTTCCAAGTGTTAAGGTGTTCATGTGTCAACGTTAACACATGAGCACCCGAATACAATAAAGCTTGGCGTAATTGGATCAACAAATGGCACCGATTTACAAGTCATTTTAGATGCCATCGCTTCCGGTGAACTGAATGCGGATGTATCGGTGGTCATCTCCAATCGGAAAAATGCTTACATTTTAGAGCGCGCAGAAAATCACAATGTGCCAGCCGTGTTTATTTCTCACAAAGGAAAATCCAGGCAAGAATTTGATGCTGAAATGACGGCAGTTTTAAATGAACGTGGTGTGGATTTGGTTTTACTCATCGGCTTCATGCGAATTTTGTCTGCGGAATTTTGTCAAGATTGGCAGGACAAACTCTTAAACGTCCACCCATCACTTTTGCCGAAATACGCCGGCGGGATGGACGCCAACGTCCATGAAGAAGTTTTAAAAAATGGGGAGAAGGAAACGGGCTGCACAATTCATTTCGTCACGGATGAAGTAGACGGTGGGCCGATTCTTATCCAGAAAAAATGTAAAGTGAGCCCTGATGACACAGTGGATTCACTGAAAACAAAAGTACAACAATTAGAAGGTTTGGCTTTCATTGAATCAATCAAGTTGATTCAAGGGGCTCACGTGTAAAGGTGTTCATGTTGTTAATAAACCAGAACTGACAAGCGAACACATGAACGCTCATACGCTTATTTTATTATGATAAACAATCCGAAAATAAACCAAACGCCAATAAAAATTAAACGCGCGCTCATTTCCGTTTTTGATAAAACAGGCGTGGTGGAACTGGCCCAATCTTTACATAAACTTGGTGTGGAAATTCTCTCCACCGGCGGCACAGCCAAAGCCTTGCGAGATGCAGATCTTCCTGTCATCGATGTAAGTGATTATACAAAATTCCCGGAAATCATGGATGGCCGTGTGAAAACCATCAATCCATTGGTGGAGGGGGGTATTCTTGGCTTGCGGGACAAGCACAGCGACGATGCAAATGCCAATAATATTCAATGGATTGATTTAGTGATTTGTAATCTCTATCCATTTTCAGAAACCATTTCTCGAGAAGATTCCGACCTGGCACTTGCATTAGAAAATGTAGACATCGGTGGGCCCACCATGATCCGCTCTGCTGCCAAGAACGTTGGGTGGGTTTGTGTGGCGGTAGATCCTGCTGATTATGGCACCATAACTGATGAACTAAAGTCCGGTGAAATTTCATTTGATACGCGACAAAAACTTTCGGCTAAAGCATTTGGCCACACGGCTCAATATGATACCATCATCCACAATTATTTGAAGGATGACAATCTTTCGGATGATTTATCAATCACCTTTGAAAAGCATTCAGAAATGCGTTATGGCGAAAACCCCCACCAGTCCGCAGCTTCATATAAAATTCCCGGCAACAATGAACCCAATATTTTGAATGCTACCATCCATCAAGGGAAGCAACTTTCATATAATAATATTATGGATGCGGATGGCGCGCTAGCTTGCGTTCGGGAATTTGACGATCCCGCCTGCGTGGTGGTGAAGCATGCCAATCCTTGCGGTGTGGCTACCGGTGACAATCTATTGGGTGTGTATAATCGCGCATTTAACGCCGATTCTCTTTCCGCATTCGGCGGCATTATTGCTTTCAATCGTACGTGTACAAAAGATGTGGCAGAGGCCATTACATCCGTCTTTGTGGAAATTGTATTAGCGCCAAGTTTTGAACCGGAAGCGCTAGACATCTTTAAAAAGAAAAAGAATCTCCGCGTATTAGAGATTGGTGAATTCAGCAAGCGAACCCCAAAACTTGAAGTGCGAAACGTAGATGGCGGACTTCTCGCTCAAGACGCCGATAACAAAACATTAACGCTTGGGCACTTAAAAACGGTGACGAAGGTGCAACCTTCGGAAGCGGACATCGAAACGGCATTATTCACATGGAAAGTGCTCCGCCATGCCAAATCAAATGGTATATTGATCGCGAAAGATAATACGACTGTAGGCTTGGGTGCGGGACAAGTGAGTCGCGTCGATGCGGTCCATATGGCATTGCGAAAGGGTGGTGAGAATGTAAAGGGTGGTGTATTGGCTTCTGACGCTTTTTTCCCGTTTCGAGACAGCATTGACGCCATCAAAGATTCGGAGATTAAAGTGGTGATGCAGCCCGGCGGTTCCATCCGTGATCAAGAAGTGATCGACGCTTGTGATGAGTATGGTATCGCCATGCTTTTTACCGGCATGCGGTGTTTTAAGCATTAAATAAGATTAAAAGTGTGTTCGTGTTTATTGAGTTCTTAAACACATGAACACACCGCTCTTAAACACTTCATTATAATTCTTGTTGTTTAACTACCCCCCCCCCCGTAGATTTTTGCCATATCGATCAAAGGAGTAAAATTATGTTTAACAAGGTATTAACACTAATTACTGTCATTTTAATGGCGGGTTGTTCTACCCGTTTAGAAATAGATGAGGGTGCAATTGCCGAAGCGTTTGGTGAAACAAGCCTTCCTTTTGCTGTAATGGGTGTAAGCGCTGGAAAAGGGGATCCCACTTTTTATTCTTATGGTGAAACCAGTGCGGATGCTGTTTTTGAAATTGCATCCATGACCAAAGCCATTACCGCAACGGCGGTGATGCAACTTGTGGAGGCGGGAAAGATTGATCTAGATGCTCCGGTTTCAAATTATTTACCAGAGATCGATGAGATAAAAATTTTAGAAGAAGATCTCACAACTCGGCTGGGAACCGTTCCGATCACAATGCGGCATTTACTCACCCATACTTCCGGACTTTCTTATAGTTTTAATTCTATGCGCATAATGAGAGCATTGGGGTTGGCTCCCGGTGAGTGGCCTCAACCTGAGGCTGTCCCTGAAGGTGTTTATGATTGGGGTTTTAATGGCCCTCAACCGAGGCGCGTTTTTGAAGCGGGTGAGCGGTGGCAATATGGAAGAAGTCTCGGGGTTGCGGGGCGTGTGGTGGAGCGCGTTTCCGGCCTTGATCTTGATACTTATTTTAAAACACATATCTTCAAACCCCTTGGCATGACTCGATCTGGCTATAACCTTCCCGATGAAATTCAATCTGATTTGATGCCCATGTCTATGCGAGATCCCGCTTCTGGCGATCTTATGCCCATACCAAGCATGCGCCCCGTACCGATGGAAAATTTTTATGGCGGCGGTGATCTGCTGAGCACACCCAAAGATTATGTGCGGTTTCTCCAATGTCTTGTCAACGGTGGAGAGCTTGATGGGGTTCGCATCCTTTCTGAAACATCTGTAGAATCATTTTTTGCGAATCAATTGCCTGAAGGTATGACGCTTTCACATCCGATGGTGGAGGTTTTCGACCGGCCATCAGGACATCCTCAGCGTACTGTCTTTGACGATCAGGATACACATTCACTTGCGTGGACTATCGAAGCCAACCCCAATGAGCGTGGACGGCGCCCCCAAGGTGTTGGTACATGGTCTGGCATTTTCAACACATATTATACGATAGACCGAGAAAGGGGCGTGGTTGTTGCAAGTTTTTACCAATTGTTGCCCTTCAACGATGGAGAAGCCTACGAGTTATATCGAATATTTGAAGATCTGGTTTACGAGTCTGTGCTTAAATAAACTTTAAAGTGTTCATGTGTTTGCGTTTTCACGTTATTTGAATTCTTGAACACATGAACACACCGCACATCAACACTTCATTATAATTCTTGTTGTTTAACTACCCCCCCCCGTAGATTTTCAGCGCCGATATAATCGGAAGAACCTATAATAAAATAATCCCAAGGAGTTAAGCAAAATGATTGAACTGTACATATTTTGGAACAAGAAGCCAGAGGTGAGCGATGCAGAAATGCAGAACGCAATTAATCAAAACCATCGTTACATTAACGAAACAGAACTCTTTGTTTCAAAGCCAGAGAACATGTTTAATATCGTTGATATGGGTACCGGCTGGTATGGAATGAGCAAATACACGTTGAAGAGCCAAGAGGGTTTTGAAGAATTCATGTCTGACGACCACGAGCTACACAATGAAGTCGGTAGTGGTATTTTGCCACTCTTAGACGAGAGTAATCCGTACACGGCAATAGCCGTCAAACAATAGGGTTCGGTAGCAGTTTTAATATCGCGGCACGCTGGGGTCCACCAATTGAGACCAAGCGTCAATACCGCCCTCGAGATTCGTCACATCATACCCCATTGGTTCTAAATATTGGCAGACTTGGGCGGACCGCACGCCCCCATGACACATGACCACAATGGGTGTTTCTTTATTTAATTCTTCATGGCGTAGCGGTATTGTCCCCATGGGAATATGGGTATGGGGATCAATCTTGGCGTAGGCCACCTCGTGGGGTTCCCGAACATCCAATAAAACCAATTTTTCTTTTTTATCCAATTTTGCCCTGAGGGCGACCACATCCATCTTCTTCATTTGAAAGCGTTTCCTAAATCTTCTGAATTCATATTACATTCCGATAACAAACTTCTGAAAAATCTTATGAAAACAAAACTGATTCTTCTCATTGGACTATTTATTTTTGCAGGATGCGCATCTAATGGCGGTGAGCGTAAACCGTCAAAGCCCCGCAATTTTATTTCTTATGATGAAATTCAAACCATCGCCGGCGCCACCACTGCTCAAGATGTTGTGGAATTGGCCCGCCCCTTTTGGCTCCGTGGCAAAGGTATAGATCCGCAAGTGTATATGAATAATATCCAAATGGGCAGCGTAGAAACATTAGGAAATGTGTCTGTCCATTCCATTCAAGAAATCCGATATATGTCCCCATCTGAAGCCACCACGATGTTTGGCACCAACAATATGGGTGGCGTTATCAGTATCAAGTCTCGCTAGACAGCAAACGCCTTTCATCTGAAATAATACTGTCTATTCCTTTGGCCACCAGATGGTCCCTCGCCGGGGATATGTTGACCGTCCATGGAATAATGTCAATCTGACGTTTATTACAATATTGAATTAATCCTTTGTTTAAGATATCCGCCCGGGGGTGGACATTGTTTGCGCCGGAGAGTGGGTACAATAGCATGGGGGGTAACGCTTTTATCAAATATCCTGTTCTGATATTTTTATTAATTAATCGAACCACCCGCAAGATAAATGGATTAAAGCTGGACACCATTGATTGGGTTTCTCGCCGGTGCGTTTTGATGAGGTTGGCGGTGCGTACTGCAATCTCCAATTCAAAAAACTTTCTGGATTTAATTTCTATATTAATGAATAGATCTTTCGGCAGTTCCGCCAGCACGGCATCTAGTTTTGGAATTTTTTCTCTTAGACCTGTTTTGGGGTGGATTGCGAAACATCCATCAATTTCTCTATCTCCTAAATCATAAATATATCCAAAACCGTCTGTCTCTCGCTCTAGATCGTGGTTGTGAGAACAATAAAGCGTTTTATCTTTCGACATGACCACATCCAGCTCGATCGCCCCAAAGCCTGCGTTGATCGCACTGCCATATGCCCCCATGGTGTTTTCTGGGTGTTTTGTTTTGACGCCCCGATGACTCATCCAAGGGGAATGGTTATTATTCTGGTTTTTCATGCCGTTTCAATTTAAACAGGCTTCAAATCAAAAAACAAAAAGCCCCGTCCCAAATTAACGAGACGGGGCTTTCGACTTACAGTGTATATAGAAACTAGACAGAGGCACAAAACGTACAGCGCATTGGGGTTAATCGACAAAACCCGGTGTTAAACTAACCATAAAAACGCCACTTGTAAATACGGTCTAGACCGTATTTTGCATATGGGTAAAAACACGTAGAAAATGAAATCAATTTTAGGTGGATTCCCTTAGAATTAGCCCTAATTTGTATATGAAATGGCTCCCATGATCACCAAAATATTTTATCGATCGACCTTGATTGCACTAATCGTTTTGATGCCTGTTTTTTCCCAAACGGTTGATCTTTCGACAGAAAACAAATATTTCAAAAGCGGATTTCAGCCCGAATGGGCACTAGAACAACCAGGTGTAGCGACGGGATGGTTCTCTATTAAAGACTTTGGGGGTGAGCGGTTTCCTGCCTATGTTGATATTGACCACCCACAAAAGCAAATCCGACCGGCATTATCTTTAAAAAAATACGATGACGTGCGGTTTACAATTTCTGTGCCTTTTCATTTTCCCGGCATGCAGTCGGATAAATCTTATGCCCTCACAATAAAAAGTATCAGCTTCAATTGGGAAATTTATTTAAACGGAATTTTGGTTAATAGCAACTGGTCAAGCGCCGACCTTTTGGCTGGACCCATTCGGGGGAAAAACCTGTCAATTCCGCTACCTTCATCTGCCCTTAAAGATAAAAACAATCTATTGGTCTTTCGCATAAAAGGGCCGCCCCACCATCGATGGACCGGATTTTATTACGGCAGTCCGGTCGGTATAAGCGCTGTAGATCAACGCCTATTTCCAAAGAATGATATCTTCATGCTTTCCATGATGGCCGTATTAATCTTGCTCGGAATTTTTTGGACTGTGATTGCTGTAATTGATCAAAAAACAAATTTATTTGTTTTTGCCGGATGGTGTTTAGCTTATGCCTTATTCTTTTTTACTCGATTAGATCATTTGTGGCAATTTCAAACCTCTGGTTACCTCATGGTTAGAATTGAGCATATAACTTTTTATGTTTCGTCACTTTTATTTCCACTTTTCTTAGATACTTATCAAAGTCGGATTTCACTTTTTACAAAATATTTCGGCGCCATTCAGCTTTTCTTTGTCTTCCTCACGTTGATTGTTCCTATGTCTTTTTTGTTTGATATTAATTATGTTTGGCAACGAATGATTCTTTTGGTTGCTGTTTATATTATGTGCCAAATGGGTGTATATGTACGAACTTTAGAACCCGTTCGTTTTTCTCGCTTCATTCAATCCGGGTTGGGCATAATCTTTTTAGCCATGATTCTTCATGTGGGGGTTGCGATTAGTGATGTGATCGAATTTAGGGTCGAGTATAGAGACGATCTGCTTTCTCGATATTCAATGGTGTTTTCTACGCTTATTATTTCCGCTGTGCTGGCCAGAGATTTTGTGCGCCGATATATTGAATCGCGAGGCCTGGAAGAGCGTTTGGGAGTTGAAGCAGAAATCCAAAACCAAGAGCTACGTCAGACAAAGGATTATCTTGAATCTGTTTTCAACAATTCCGGGGAGGGGATAGCTGTTTTTAATTTAAAAATAAATATTATACAGTGCAATCAAGCCTACTTGGATTTATTTGGATACACATTTGATGAATATAAAAACTTAACCCTTAGTGATCTTTATGATGGAGATGGGGTTCAAATGCTCCTTGATGCACGAAAAAAGGCGCTAGCGTCTGGCCTGCTTCGGCTAATCGTTACCGTTATTACAAAAAGCGGTGAACTGCGGAAAATTTCTATTACCGGTAACCAAACAGGTGTTTTAGGTGGTCAAAAATACTTTATTACAAATGTATTCGACTTAACAGAGCGCATTGAAATGGAAAACCAACTTCGCAAATCCAAAGAGGGGCTGGAAATAAGTGAAAAAAAACTGCTCCAACTGGTTGATCGTTTAAACGAGCAAGGTCGCGCTTTACGAAAAACATCGGGACGAATTTTGGCCGCACAAGAAAATGAGCGGGGACGCATTAGTCGAGAACTCCACGACGAGGTGGGTCAAACCTTAACGGCTATTGATTTAAACTTAGAGCGATTAAAACAGCCAAAAGAGAATCAAAAACTAATCCTTGATGAGTGTCAAAGCTTGGTCCAAACTGCCTCTAAAGAAATTCATCGCTTTTCTCGGGATTTGCGTCCGGCCATATTAGATGATATGGGATTATTTCCAGCGATTACATCTTTCATACGTTCTTTTGAAAAGCGAACAGATATTATGGTAAACTTTACGCCCCCGGAAGAAAAGGTTGCTTTTTCAACCAACATCAGTATTCTCATTTATCGCATATTCCAAGAAGCATTAACCAACGCATCTAAACACGCCAATGCCGCCGCGGTTTCGGTTGAATATGCCCATGCTGACAATATAATAAGTTTGTTGTTCTCTGATGACGGTGTTGGTTTTCCCGCGGATTATAATGAAGCGGGCTCAGACCAGCTTGGGCTTCAAGGCATAAACGAGCGTGTACAACTTGCCGGTGGGCGCTTTTCTGTCTCTTCGTCTATTAATGGAGGCGCCGAGCTCAACGTTGAAATTCCGACCACAAATGTGTAGTTTTTTTTCTTAATTTATCGATGAAATAATTATGGCAAAATCCATTACTATATTTTTAGCCGACGATCATACCGTCGTTCGCGCGGGGTTAAGGGCCCTGTTGGAGTCGGATGAAGAAATTTCTGTGGTTGGAGAGGCAGAAAATGGCCATGTCGCTTTTGAATCCATTATGAAATTAAAGCCCGATATCGCCATTTTAGATATATCCATGCCAGAAATGACGGGAATTGAGGCTGCCCTTGGGTTAAAGAAAAACAACGTAAAAACTAAAATTTTATTTTTATCCATGTACACAGATGATGAATATGTTGTTTCGGCTATTAATGCAGGCGCCCACGGATACATCGTAAAACAATCTGCATCTTCCTCGCTTGTAGATGCGGTAAAACATGTTAAGAGCGGCCGTGTTTATTTTAGTCCAGAGATTTCCAATGCGGTTGTCTCCCTTCAAAATGAAAAAGGTCAAATTCGAGTGACCCGCAGTGAAGATGTACTTACCCATCGTGAGTTGGGTGTGTTAAAATTATTGGCCGAAGGGCTTAAGAATAAAGAAATTTCAGAGCGCCTATTTATTTCTACAAAAACGGTTGAAAAACATCGGGAAAATATTCGGCGGAAATTGGGAATTAACGATGTGGCCGGATTGACCCGCTATGCTATTGAAAAAGAAATTGTTTGAAGGCCGATTTCTGTTGATACGGATACCCGCATCAAAAACTTCAAATATTCCCCATATCGTGTGTAAAATCTCGCCTTAATTTTGGACCCTATAGAATGATTATGACCATTGCAATTTCCACATTTTTTATTGTGGTAACCATGTTTATTCTGGACGCCAGCCGGGATCAAGCGATCACCAGCCAAGTCTCCACCTATATGCAGCCATTTGCAGCTGAAACAATTGTAAAGCACAATTACGGCGCCAAGCCCGATTTGGTCTGGGGCGCCCTTACCAAACTCTCTGACTATAACTTTTGGTTCCCCGGCGTGCTTCGTATTTTACCTGTGGTGCAAACCGATCGATATGTTCATCGCTATTCCTTTGATCAGTTTAATTTTAGCCCTGGCGCTGCAATCCGTATGAGGCCATTTAGCCTTTCTCCATCCTTTAAGGGTCAGATCACCTCCGTTGAGGAGCAAAAACAATTTGCCTTAGAAATGCGGTTTAACCCCCTCCATAAAGAAACGGTCATTTTTGACCTAAACCCAACACCAGAAGGCACTGAGGTCACCTGTCGCCGGACTAGCCGTGGTTTATTTTCTTGGATGACCCTATGGGGATTTACAACCAACAAATCAAAAATTTTAGACAACCTGGGTTACTTTATTCCGGAAGAAGCTATTGAAGATGATCAAGGTCAAACGGCGGATCAGGCTTCTGGTCCACAATATAGCCGAGAAGCTATTATTGCTCGCGCTGTTCAGGCCGGCCTTGATGGAAATATGGATTTGGTGAACGCTATTCCCGATAAACCAACTCGCGGCATGGCCAAGGCGATGCTGGTTCAGTCTAAACGAAAAGGCAATGTAATGCCTGATCATTTGGTTAAGGCCTTGTCAGAAGAGCCAACAGAAGGATCGGCACCAAGCGCACCCGCTACTGAATCAAGCGGTGGGCTGCCCGCCTTTTCAAACCCTGAAGATTTGATTGCCTTTGTAGTTAACAAGGCGCTTGATGGTGACGATGAGCCTATCAATGCCATTACAGATAAACCGACCCGGGGTAAAGCAAAAGCAATGTTGGTTAAAATTAAACGCGGCTCTGTTGATCGTCCCGCCATGCCTGAAGGATCGGCAGCGACGGCGACCCCTCCTGTAGATAGTGCGCCATCAACCGGTGGAGAGTCCGAAGAAGATATGGTTGCCCGCCTTGTTGATGCTGGCGTTGACGGAAATATGGATGAAATAAACGCCCTAGACAATAAAGTCCTCCGGGGAAAAATAAAGGCTGCGATTGTAAAAGCCAAGCGGGCGAAAGGCTAGCCCTCGCCCTGCCCTCGTTGAGGGTTTTAATTTATTTTATACTGATATTGTTCAATCCCTAAGTCCGGAACAACCGGTATTTTTTTTTCTAAAATCAATTCCATTTGTTTAACCGGATCTGAAAATAGTGGTATACCATCGCCAAAAATCAAAGGGTGAGGTGTTAAGTAAGCGTGGGTCAGTAAATCTGCGAAACGGGCATTCGTTTTCCCTCCGCCGGCAATAAAGCATTTTTCTGAGTTTAAATTCTTTAAAATATCTTTGGGATTGTCTTCGCGATGGACGACAATTATATCCCTGCCCTCAAGTGATTTTTGAAGACAATTAAATGTATTGGACCCCATAATCACGGGGAAACCCATAGTTTGTTTTTTAAATAAGTGGAGGTCTTTCGACCAGGTGACCGTCTCGTTTTTATGCCGCGCAATAAATCCATCTTGCGTAACGGCAGCAATTAAAATTACATCCACAGGGGTCTATTCAAATGTGCCGGCCGCAACCGTCACCAGCCGATCTGGATGAATATAGGATTTAATGGCGTTGTTTACTTGGTCTAGAGATAGATTGTTAATTATGTCGGGATAAGCGTCAAGAAGGTCAACGCTTCTTCCTCGCTCGGCGTTTGTTAGAATTTGTGTGGTGATACCAGCTGTGGTGTCCATTCCCACTTTATATGCGCCCGTAATCGTTGTTTTTTTTGCGGAAAGCTCTTCTGCTGTTATGCCTGTTTTATACCATTGATTTATTTGTTCCAGCGTGGCTTCTCTTCCTTTAGGCACAACGTCTGGAGCAAATGTACCCCAAGTGCTCCAATACCCATCGGCACCAAAGCCTACCCCAGAAACCGAAGAGCCAATTCCATAGGTGAGCCCCTGTTTATCTCTTACGGTTTGCATGAGGCGCGCAGAAAAGTTGCCCCCTAAAATATACACTGCCATCATTAATGCATAATAATCTTCATGGTCTCTATCAATGCCTATCGGCTGCCCTATGTATAAATCTGCGCTTGTTTTGTCCGGTACGTGGATGGTTTTATCTTTTGCTACACATTCATGAGCCTTACTCTTTTGGGGCAATAATTCCGTGTTATGAGACACCCAGCCGTCAAAGCCATCTACGATGTGTGCTTCAAGCGCCTGTCCGTCTATATCCCCAGCCGCAACAAGGTTCATGCTGCCCACACCATAGAATTTATTATGAAAATTTTGAATATCTTTTTTCGACAGTTTTTCAACCATTGCTATGGATTGATCAAGGGATTGTCGATAATTTGGGTGTTCTTTTGGGTAAAGCGTTTGTAGCAAGCCGATAGATGCGAGCTTCTTTGTGTCTTCTTTTGCTCGTGTCAGGTTCCCAATGACTCGCGTTTTTAGTGTGGTTAATTCATCGTCTGGAAACCGCGGTTCTCTTAGCTGTTCCGCCAATAAAGATATGACCGTTTTTAAGTCATCTTTTAAGCAGTGGGCCGTGAACTGTGTGTGGTGCCGACTGGACATAAAATGAATTTCTGCCCCAACCGATTCCATTTGTTCACTTATTTCGTATTTACTTTTCTTTGCCGTCCCCTTATCCAGCATAGATGCGGTAATGGTGGCCACTTTTTGTTGATCCTTCGGGCCGTATAATGATCCGCCTAAAAAACTGCCCGAAAGGGTGACCACATCTTTCACACCTGTTTCCATCACATATGTAGAAATGCCCGCAATGGGAGCCCCTTGTTTTACCTGCTTTGTAAAAGTAGCCATAATTAATTTGGATCTAATGCGATGAAATGCCCAACGGTTGATTGATCTTCTATGAGATATTTTTCCGCTGTTTGTTGAACTTCTAATTCTGAAACGGATTCTATTTTATCCATAAAGGTTGTATAGAAGGTCCAGTCACCAATGGCGATCGCTTCGTTCAGGGCGCTGGCGATAGCATAGGACCCATCCCGACTGAATGCCACAGATGCGCGCATTTGCGCCTTCGCTCGATTGAGCTCATTCTCCGTAATCCCATTTTGAATAATATTTTCATATTCATTTAAGATAATTTCTTCGACTTGATTATGATCAATGCCCGGCGTTAAAAAAGCGTACGTAATAAATAGTCCGTTATCTCTAAAAGGAAAATCATACATAAATAAGGAGGTGGCCAACCCTTTGTCTATAATTTTTTGATGGAAGCGGCTTGTTTTTCCATCGGCGAGAATTTTGCCTAAAATTTGAAAGCTGTATGTATCGTTATGAAGTCCGCTTGGTGTTTTATGTGCCACCCCCACGATGCTTGTTTGTCCCGCTCGTTTGACCACTGTCCGCCTAGGGCCTTCCTGTTTTGGCTCTTCTGTGTACATTTCGGGTATGTTGTTCTCGCTGGAGCTGTGTTCACCAATATGTTTTTTAATTAAACCTAGGGCTTCTTTTTTCTTGAAGTCGCCAATCACGGTTACCGTTGCGTTGTCGGGCCAATAATAGGTGTTATAAAATTCTTGAAGTCGTTCCGTGGATACATTCTCAATATCAGAACGCCAACCAATTGTTGAGTGGTGATAAGGGTGGGCCTGATATGCGGTGGCCCAAATATTTTTGTCCAGCACATCAAATGGGCTGTTTTCTCCCCGCTCATATTCGTTTCGAACAACGGTCATTTCCGGTTGTCGGTCTTCGTCTTTTAAAAAGGCAAACCGCATTCGATCGGCTTCAATAGCAATGGCGCGCTCAAGGTGTTCGCTGGGCACAACTTCGAAATAATTGGTACGATCGTTCCATGTGGTGGCATTGATTTGGGCCCCGATGTTTTGGAGTTCCGTCCAAATGGCTGTACCTTTTTCTTTATTAAAATTTCTAGAGCCTTTAAACATGAGGTGTTCTAATAAATGTGTGGAGCCCGTATATCCAATGGCTTCGTTCCGCGAACCCACGTGGTAGGTAACCATAAGAGTTGCCACTGGCGCTGAGCGGTCTTCCAAAACCAAAACAGTCAGATTGTTCTTCTTGAGGGTGTATTCCTCGATGCCGCCAGAGGATTTGACAAAATCAAACCCTTCGTAGGTGTGTTTATTTTTTGGGGACATATAAATCAGTAATTGTGCCTTCAAAAACTTCGGCAGCCATGGCAAATGTTTCTCCCAAGGTGGGGTGGGGGTGCACTGTGAGGCCAATGTCTTCTGCGTCTGCGCCCATTTCTATGGCCAGCATACCTTCGGATATCATATCCCCGGCACCTGGACCCACAATACCCACACCTAAAACCTGTTTGGTCTCTGGATCAAATAATATTTTTGTCTTTCCTTGGTTTGCGCCCAGGGCGATGGCTTTACCGCTGGCGGCCCATGGGAATTCACCTTTTTTATATGGGATTTCTTTTTCCTTTGCCTCTGTTTCTGTGAGCCCTGCCCATGCTACTTCCGGATCTGTAAAAACAACGGATGGAATTGCCCGCACGTCAAAGGCGGCGGGGTGGCCGGATGCGACCTCTGCAGCAACCTTTCCTTCGTGGGTGGCTTTGTGCGCCAGCATGGGGTTGCCTGCAATATCTCCAATGGCAAAAATATTTTTAACCGACGTGCGCTGATATACATCCACATTAATGAATCCTTTGTCGTTAACATCAACGTCGGTCGCTTCTATGTTTAATAAATTCGTATTTGGTCTTCGCCCAACCGCAACAAGGACCTTGTTATAAATCTCTGAAGTTGATCCTTTGTTTTCAATTGTGACCGTTAATGAATCGTCGTCGTTTGCGCTTATACCCGTTACTTTTGAAGATAGCATAATCGATTCAAATTGTTTTTTCAATTTTCTTTGAAGCGGCTTAACAATGTCCTGGTCTGCCCCTGGAATTAAATTGGGTAAAAATTCTACGACGGACACTTTTGATCCCAATGCGGCATATACCTGTCCAAGCTCAAGGCCAATTACGCCACCACCAATAACTAATAATTTTTCGGGAACGTCTTCCAGGTCTAGTGCCGTTCGGGATGTGAGCACGGAGGGGTGGTCTTTTGGAACACCTGGAATCATAGCAGATACAGATCCGGCAGCGATAATGCATTTCTCAAAGTTAATTGTGGTTTTTACCTCGCCCTGCTTTACTTGAATTTCGGTGTTTGAGGTGAATGTGGCTTCTCCGCGGACCCATTCAACTTTTCTTGCTTTTGCCATTTGGGCAATGCCACCATTCAGCTTTGAAACAATGTTGTTTTTGTGGGTTCTAACCGCTTCTAAATCAATGGTTGGCTCACCGTATGTAATCCCCATTTTTGATAGGCGGGCTGCCTCGTCCATTACTTTGGAAATATGGAGTAGTGCTTTTGACGGAATACAGCCTCGGTTTAAACATACGCCCCCCAATGTAGGATCTTTGTCTACTAAAATGACTTGTTTGCCAAGGTCCGCCGCCCGAAACGCAGCCGCATATCCACCGGGACCAGCACCAATTACAACAATGTCTGCCTGTCTTGTATCTGCCATTGCTAATCTTTAAACATTGATGTATCAGATAAAATGTCTGCAAACCGCGATGTGAACGAGGCCGCGGCGGCCCCATCAATTACACGATGATCATAAGAAAGCGAAAAGGGCATAATATATCTTGGGGACTGTGTTTGAGTTTTGTGGTCATACACCTTTTCCCACCAGCTTTGAGAGACACCCATGATGGCAACTTCGGGCGGATTTACAATCGGCGTGAAAAAAGTGCCGCCGATTCCACCCAAGCTGGAAATGGTAAAGGTTGCGCCCTTCATTTCGTCTGGTTTTAGTTTTTTATCCCGCGCACGAACACTTAGATCCATCAGTTCTTTTGATATTTCAACGATGGATTTTTTGTCTACATCCCGCACAACCGGCACGGTTAATCCATTCGGTGTATCTACAGCGACACCTATATGAAAATAATTTTTTAAAACAAGGTTTTGATCTGTGTGGTCTAGCGAGCTGTTAAAAGTTGGTATCTCTTTTAAAACAACAGTGGCGGCTTTCATTAAAAACGGGAGAAAAGTGACTTTTACTCCTTTTTCTGCCGCTTCTGTTTTTAAAGCTTTTCGATACGCATCCAGATCTGTAATGTCCGCCTCGTCAAATTGCGTAACATGGGGAATGGTTTGCCAGGCCTGTTGCAGTCTTTCGCCGGTAATTCTTTTGATTTTGGTGAGTTTTTGAACCTCGACATCGCCCCATTGTGAAAAGTCTGTTTCTTTTTTTGGTGGTGAAACCGCTCCCGAAGACATGGCCATCTGAAGGCGTATATATCCATTAAGATCGTCTTTGGTTATTCTGCCTTTTGGTCCTGACCCGCCAATGATTTCCAGGTTTATATTTAATTCTCTCGCCAGTCGACGAACGCCCGGAGAGGCAAAGGTACCTGTTGAGCTTGTGGGTGTTTCCATTTTCAGCTCTGGCGTTGTTTCTTCTTTTTCTTCGGTTGCGACGGGGGTAGGTTCGGGTTTTACTTCTTCTTTAGCTTGGCCACTGTCCTCTTCGGGCTCTCCATCAGAAACTTCCATTTTCATGAGTGTTTGACCCGGTTTTAATTCATCTCCAGATGAGACAAGAATATCTGTTATGGTGCCGTTGGCTTCCGCCGGAATTTCCATGGATGCTTTTTCTGATTCCAAAACTAAAATAGTTTGGTCGGGCGTTACCACATCGCCGACAGATACAGAAATCTCACTCACTTCAGCGCCGTCAATTCCTTCTCCCAAGTCGGGTAGAATTATATCTTTTATCATGGGTGTCCTAAACTGTTATGGGGCTCGGTTTTTCCGGATCAATCTTATATAGTTCCATCGCTTTTAAAATAGTGCTTTGGCTCAGCTCCCCCGCAAACACAAGGGCTCTAATTGTAGATAAAACAATATAATAGCGGTCGACTTCGAAAAAATGTCTCAAATTTTCACGGGTGTCGCTTCGTCCAAAACCATCGGTTCCCAACGTGTAGTATGGGCCTGGAACGTATGGGCCGATTTGCTCCGAAACCATTTTAATATAATCAGACACTGCCACCGTTGGTATGTTGTGATCGCTAAGCGATTTTACAAGATGAGATGTTTTTTCATCTTTTCCGGGATTTAATGCGTTCCTTCGATCTGTTTCTTCTGCTTCTTTTCGAAGCTCGCTAAAACTGGTCACGTTCCAAATATCTACTGAGATATTCCAATCTTTTTCAAGCAGTGCCGCTGCTTCAAGCGCCTCACCTAAGAGCGGTCCACTGCCAAGAATCCTTATAGATGGGTTTTCTACTGATTTTAATTGGTATAGCCCCTTAATAATATCCTTTTCAATGCCTTTGGGCATGGGCGGGTGGGTATAGTTTTCGTTTTCAACCGTCAAATAATAGATTACATCTTTGTTGTCTTGGCACATTTCTTCCATGCCTTTGTGAATCACGGTTGCGATTTCATAGGCATAGGCAAGATCATATGCTTTTATATTCGGTGTTGCGGCGGCGGCAAGGTGGCTATGTCCGTCTTGATGTTGCAATCCCTCGCCGTTTAGTGTTGTTCTTCCTGCGGTGCCTCCTAATAAAAAGCCTCGTGTGCGCATGTCCCCTGCTGCCCATACAAAGTCCCAAATGCGCTGAAACCCAAACATAGAATAGTAAATATAGAATGGGATCATTTTAACGCCGTGGTTAGAATAGCTGGTTCCTGCTGCAATAAAGGATGATACGGCCCCGGCTTCGTTAATGCCTTCTTCTAAAATCTGTCCGTTTTTGGCTTCTTTATAATATAAAAACTGATCGGAGTCTACAGGGTCATATAGCTGGCCCTTGTGGGCATAAATCCCCAACTGACGAAACAACGGTTCCATTCCAAAGGTTCTGCCTTCGTCAGGAATGATGGGTACAATGTGTTTCCCAATTGTTTTATCTTTTGATAGAATTGTGAGCAGGCGGACAAATGCCATTGTTGTGGAAATTTCACGTTCACCTGTTCCTTCTAACATTTCTTTAAAAATAGAAACGTCCGGAATGGACAATGTCTCTGATTGGTCTTGCCGACAGGGAAGCGGACCCCCAAGTTCTTTTCGGCGCTCATCTAAATATTTTTGCTCTTCGCTGTTTTTGTCAAAGCGATAAAATGGCGCCTTCATTGCTTCTTCATCTGAAATGGGAATATCAAACCGATTTCTGAAATACAGGAGCTCATCTTCATTTAATTTTTTCTGGTTGTGGGTAATGTTTCTTCCTTCGCCAGCCTCTCCTAAGCCATATCCTTTGATTGTGCGCGCCAAAATAACGGTGGGCTTACCCTTAAATTCTATCGCCTCCTTATAAGCCGCATAGACTTTTTTGGGGTCGTGTCCACCAAGATTCATTTTTTCTAATTCTTCATCTGAGAGGTGTTCTACCATCTTAAGGAGCTCTGGGTACTTGCCGAAAAAATGTTCGCGAAAATATGCGCCACCCTCAACAACATATTTCAAAAGATCTCCATCAACGATTTCATCCAAACGTTTTAATAGCAATCCGCTGTGATCTTTTTCTAACAGTGGATCCCAATCGGACCCCCAAATGGTTTTTATGACATTCCAACCCGCGCCACGAAAAGCACCTTCTAGCTCTTGGATTATTTTTGCATTTCCGCGCACAGGCCCATCCAGCCTTTGAAGGTTGCAATTAATCACAAACACAAGGTTGTCCAGGTTTTCTCTAGAGGCAAGGGTTAGGGCGCCTAGGGATTCAGGCTCATCCATTTCTCCATCACCAAGGTATGCAAAGACCTTTCGGCCGGTGTCTTCTATAAACCCGCGATCAATCATGTATCGCAAAAAGCGTGCCTGATAAATGGCCATGAGGGGGCCGAGCCCCATCGAAACGGTTGCAAACTGCCAAAAGTCTGGCATTAAATATGGATGGGGATAAGAAGAGAGGCCCCCACCTTTTGACAGTTCCCTGCGAAAATTGGCCAGTTTTTCTTTTTCGATTCGACCTTCTAAATATGCCCTTGCATACATCCCCGGTGATGCGTGGCCCTGAAAATAAACCATGTCTTGGCCGCTCGGGTGGTCTGGGCCTTTAAAAATATGATTAAACGCCACTTCGTATAATGTGGCTGCAGATGCAAATGTGGAGATGTGGCCCCCAATGCCGGGGGTTTCTTTGTTTGCGGCTGTTACCATAGCCATGGCGTTCCACCTAACAATGGATTTGATTTTTAATTCCAAATCTAGGTCGCCAGGATATTCTGGTTCTTGTCCTGGTAATATTGTATTAATAAACGGCGTGCTTGTGTTAAATGGTAGGCGAGCCCCTTTGGTTTGTGCAAAATCAATTAGCGTTTCTAATAGAAATCGCGTCCGTTCATAACCGTGTTCCTCAAGCGCATCCTCTATGGATTCTAGCCACTCTTGGGTTTCTAGTGGATCTGTATCTTTAAACTGATTTGACATTTAATAAATTTTGAAGCCGGGGCAAGCGTAGAAATTACGGTATTTTTATTTGAAATCATTTCTGATTTGTGCTGTTTTAATAAACATTTTTTATTGAAATGCCGTGTTTAATTAAATATGCTTTTGTCTTGCTGCAAACGGGTGCGGTTGTTTCTATCGCGATGGATTTTTGAATTGTATTTTGGATCAATTTCGCATGGCCAAGAAGCCGTTCTCCGTCTTTCATAATTATTCGCGATTTTCGATTAACAACAATGCAAATCTCGTCGTTTCGGTCTTCTATGATTATTTTCGATTTTATATTATAATCTTTAGGGTCTAATCGATTCAAAAGGTGCCTTTTTGTTCTGTATAATTAAGAAAAGTTACCTCGAACTTTTGTTAAGTTTTGGGATGAATTTAGATCAGATTTCTTTGTCGCCAGATGTAGAAGAGGCCCTTGCATTGAATCGGCCGATTCTCGCAATGGAGTCCACAATTATAACCCACGGTTTGCCCTATCCTGAAAACTATAATTTTTTACAAAAAGCAAACAGGCTGGTTCGCTCCTTTGGTGTGGTTCCCGCAACTGTCGCCGTCGTGAGCGGTTCAATTTGTGTTGGGCTTAATAAAAAACAAGAAAAGGCGATATTTCAACAAGAGGGTTTAATTAAAATTTCACTTCGAGATTTGGGTTTTTCTCTGTCATCAGGTTCATCTGGGGGAACGACGGTGTCTGCCACCACTTATATTGCCCACATGGCTGGTATTTCTGTGTTTGCAACGGGCGGGATTGGCGGTGTGCATCGTGGGGCAGCGTATTCTTTTGATGTATCTCAAGACCTGCTTGCCTTGTCGAAATATCCTGTCACAACAATTTCGGCCGGGGCAAAGGCTGTTTTAGATATTGGGAAAACTCGAGAATTATTAGAAACGCTTTCTGTCCCAATTGTTGGATACAAAACGGGTGCCTTTCCAGTTTTTTATTCTCGGGGGGGCGGTGGAGGGCTGTCTTGGCGCGCCGAAACCGTGGAGGAGTTAGCGCGCTTTGTTAATGATCATTTTAAAATAAAAGCAGGTAGTGGCGTTCTGATTGCCAACCCGCCGCCAAAAGAAGTTGAAATGTCCATTGATAGAGTTGAAAGGCTTGTGGAATCTGCAATAGAAAAATCCGTTACGCGGGGAATTGTTGGGAAAAAACTTACACCGTTTCTTTTAGAGGAGATTAACAAAGAAACGGGCGGGAAGAGTGTTGAAACAAACGTGGCCCTTGCTTTAAATAATATTCAATTGGGGGCGCGCCTGGCCGTGGCGCTAAATAAAAATTAATCCTGTAATTTAATAGCGCCGCATCCAATTCGTGCGCCGGCTGCCCCTGTCGGTTGGGTGTGCATATCGTCGTTGCCCAAATGGATAATGATTGCTTTTCCTAAAATGTTTGTTTCGGGGGGGCCTCCAATTGACCACCGGCTATATGTGTCGACCAGCGTGAGATATCCAGACCCTGATGGGTTTATTTCGACATTGCCAACATCGCCACTATGAAAAATGGGCGAACCCCATTTTCCGTGGTTTTCGTTTGTTGGGTTCCAATGACCGCCAGCTGATTTTCCATCGTCAGAGCTACAGTCCCCCGTCTCATGGATATGTATCGCAACCGGGCCTGCGCCTACACCAGAAATTGAAACGGAGATTTTAACTTGTCCGTTTTTTTCTGTAAATATGGCTGTTCCAGTAACGCTGCTGTTGTTCTTTGCTAAAATTGTAGCTACGGCAGATTTGTTTGGGGATGTGCATCCCACAAAAAGAATAACGAATGTTAATATTATTTTTTTCATTTTTTATCTACGAAATAAAATGGTTAATTGAAGTTTCTTCTGATCCAATCCCAATGCCAAATGTTTCCACCTCAATATAGTGCCAAACGGTAGATATGGGGGCCATCCATTCAAAATAATCTAATGATGGTTTTGACTTTACGCGGACAAACCTTTCTCCGCCAACTGTAGTTTGTTGTTTTTCCGGAGTTCCTTTAAGGGCTTGTGATATGTCCGGAAAAGTTGGGTGGTTTTCAAATGGTGTTTCTCCTCTTAAAAAGGTCGTTCCTGATCTGTTAATTTGTTCTCCCGCCTTTATGTTCTTTTTGGTGTTTTTCACCCGATCCAAAATTGTGATGGAAGAAATACTCAAATCGCTTTTTAAAGATGAAAATGTTTGGGGGTTTATCGCTTTCCGGCTTGTGTATATTGGCGTTAATACCTGAAATTTGTTTATTGTTGTAACGTAATGGTTTTGAATTTCTTTGCCTGTGACAACATTTAACTGTTTCGCCAGCGCTTGGGTGGTTAGGTATAAAAATTTCACCGATTTTGTCTTTCTCCAAAAATCGCCGTCCCAATGCGCACCATTGTACTGCCCTCCTCGATACCGATTTTATAATCTCCTGTCATGCCCATGGATAATTCTGTTAGTGGGTTTCCTCCCTCTTGACTGTTTAATTTGTCTTTAGTTTGGCGAAGTTTTTGGAATGCGGCCCTCGTTTCTCTAACA
The DNA here is from genome assembly GCA_016845785.1 of Fidelibacterota bacterium. GTDB lineage: Bacteria > Fidelibacterota > Marinisomatia > Marinisomatales > TCS55 > TCS55. The sequence goes on along the minus strand of JAERSH010000085.1, from coordinate 8,753 downwards.
TCTTTGCTCTTTGGGCCAATTGTCATTAAACCGTTAACAGATAGATGTTTAAAGCTTAGCGTTGCGAGCATATCATCGGTGTTCGTTGGGTTGAATCCACTTTTCTGCGCTTCTTCTGTGGTGTTCACCTCTAATAGAATTGGGATTTTTTTTCCCAACCCTTCGGCTTTGTTGTTTATTTTGTTCGCCAGCTTTAGGCTGTCTACTGAGTCTATCGTGTCAAACAGTGATAAGCATTTGTTAATTTTATTTGATTGTAGATGGCCAATAAACCGTTTTGTTAGCCTTACAGTTTTGGGGGCACCTGTTAGTTTTTCTACAGCCTCTTGGATTTTGTTTTCTCCAATTTGTGTTATACCAAACTGGTGCGCATCAAGAATGTGGGAAAGAGGCTGTGTTTTTGTAACCGCAATTAATTGAACGGGTTGGTTTCTGCCGCATCTTAAAATCGTTTCATCGATGTGGCCCAATATTTGCTCAATGTTTTCTTTTATGTTCATTCACCTTGCGGTGTTTCTGGGGTCTCTATCGATAATTGGTTGGTTGGTTCTTCGTTTTCATTTGTTGCGGCATCCTCACTTATTACTCTCGTAATAGAAGAAATGTTTGATCCTTCGTCTAGCTTAACCAGTCGAACACCCTGGGTGACGCGACCGATGGTTCGAATATCGCCAACGGGTTGTCGCATCAACACACCCGAGTCTGTAATCACGATTAAATCGTCAGAGTCTACCACCTCCATAATTTTGACCATCTTACCTGTTTTGTCGGTACACCGCATGGTTAAAACACCTTTTCCGCCTCGTGTTTGTGTGCGGTATTGAAGGACTTCTGTCCGTTTGCCATAACCTTTTTCTGTGGCAACCAAAACGGTTCCTTCCCGGCGAACCACCAGCATACCCACAACGTAGTCTTCTTTTGAGCTGAGCGTAATACCTTTTACGCCCATTGTTTTTCTTCCGCTGGGCCGAATGTTGTTTTCGGAAAATCGAATAGACTTTCCTTCGTGGGTGCCCAATAAAATATCGTGCTCACCGTTTGTAATTCTGGCCTCTATAAGCTTGTCTCCGTCGCGAATATCGATCGCATAAATGCCACCCTTTCTTGGGTTTCCATATGCAGAAAGAACTGTTTTTTTGATGATACCATTTCGAGTGGACATAACAATGTAGTGGTCATCATCAAAATCTTTAACGCTCACAAAAGCTTCTACGCGCTCTCCGGGGTCACAGCCAATGAGGTTAACAATTGCCCGGCCGCGGGCTGCTCGGCCACCCTGGGGAATGTCATACACCTTCAACCAATAGCACTTTCCCATATCTGTGAAGAAAAGCATATAGTTATGTGTGTTTGCGATGAATAGATGTTCTACAAAATCTTCATCTTTGCTCATGGCACCTTGAACACCGCGACCGCCCCTTCTTTGTGTTCGGTATGTGTTGAGCGCTGTTCGTTTTATATATCCTTGGTGGGTAATGGTTAACACAACCTCTTCTTCGGCAATCATATCTTCCATTGAAAAAGCGGTGTCTACGGGGACGATTTCTGTTCGTCGTTCGTCGCCATATTGATCTCTAATTTCTAACAATTCAGACTTAATAATATCCATACGCTGCTGTTTGTTCTCTAAAATTCCTTTTAGGTGCGAGATCAGTTTTATCATTTCTTTGTATTCCGCCACAACTTTGTCCACTTCCAATCCGGTGAGGCGTTGGAGCCGCATATCCAAGATGGCTTGAGATTGAACCGCCGAAAGGTTAAAATTATTCATGAGCCCTTCTTTGGCTTGCGCTGGGTCTTTGCTGCCTCGGATGATTTTTATCACCGCATCAATATTGTCTAGCGCAATTTTAAGCCCCTCTAAAATGTGGGCTCTAGCTTCTGCTTCTTTTAATTCAAATGTTGTGCGTCGAACCACCACCTCATGGCGAAACTCAACAAAGTGGTTCAAAACAGTTTTTAGCGGCATGATTTTTGGCACACCGTCAACCAGGGCCAACAAAATAATGCCAAAGGTGTCTTGAAGTTGGGTGTGTTGGTAGAGCTGGTTTAAGATAACCTCTGGAACCGCATCCCTTTTTGTTTCAATCACCACGCGGATGCCGTCTTTATCGGATTCGTCTCTAAGGTCTGTGATGCCCACTATTTTTTTATCTCGAACAAGGTCCGCAATTTTTTCAACCAAGTTGGCTTTGTTTGTTTGGTAGGCAACTTCTGTAATTACAATACTATCTTTGCCGTTTTTGTTTGTTTCGATGTGGGCACGTGCTCGCATCTTAATTTTACCGCGCCCGGTTTCATATGCCTCTTTTAAGCCATCCATACCCAAAATGAGACCGGCTGTTGGAAAATCCGGTCCTTTGATGTGGGTCATTAATTCTTCTGTTGTAATTGCCTCGTTGTCAATCATGGCAACCAAACCGTTTATGACTTCACCTAGGTTGTGGGGTGGGATTTTTGTGGCCATCCCAACTGCAATTCCTTCAGACCCATTTACCAGTAGTGTGGGTATTCCAGACGGTAAAACCGACGGTTCTTTTAACGTTTCATCAAAGTTTGGCTCCCAGTTAACTGTGTCTTTCTCAAGGTCTTTTAACATTTCGCTGGAGAGTTTTGTCATTCGGGATTCGGTATAACGCATGGCCGCCGCGTTGTCACCGTCTATTGAGCCAAAGTTGCCCTGTCCATCCACAAGTTCGTACCGCATAGAGAAGTCTTGCGCCATTCTAACGAGAGCGTCATAGACAGAACTGTCGCCATGTGGATGATATTTACCCAGCACGTCACCAACGATGCGAGCAGATTTTTTGTAGGGCCTGTTCCAACTTGACCCCAGCTCGCTCATACCATATAAAATTCGGCGGTGTACTGGTTTTAATCCATCCCTTACATCGGGAAGTGCGCGGGAAACAATAACCGACATAGAATAGTTAAGATAGCTTTCCCGCATTTCATCTACAATATCGCGGGGCAGTGTGTTGTCTCTGTTAAAATCAACCATGAATCATAATTCCTAAATGTTTAGACGTCTAGATTGACGACGAATTTTGCGTTTTTCTCTATAAAGGTGCGGCGCGCCTCTACGTCGCTTCCCATAAGATTTTGAAATGTTTCAGCCGCTTCAGCTGCGCTTTCAACCGTTACCTGCATTAGGGTGCGGCGCTCCGGATCCATTGTGGTTTCCCAAAGTTGTCCGGGGTTCATTTCCCCCAATCCTTTATAGCGCTGAATACCAACTTTTGTGTTTTTGTTTTCTTTTTGCATCCGCTCGATGATTAAGTCTCTTTCGTTGTCATCATAGGCATATAGTTGTTTTTTGCTTTGAGACACTCGATATAGTGGCGGTAGGGCCAAGTACAGGTAGCCCCCATCTATGATTTCTTTCATCTTCCGATAAAAAAATGTGAGCAAAAGCGTTCGAATGTGAGATCCGTCCACATCGGCATCTGTCATGATAATAATTTTATGATATCGCAACTTTTCAATATCAAAATCGCCGGCAGATTTTTCACCGTTTTCATCCTCTGACCCCCCAAAGCCCGTTCCAAGTGCTGTAATAATCGACTGAACCTCGTTGTTTGATAAAAGTTTATCTACCCGGGCTTTTTCAGAGTTAATAACCTTTCCCCGGAGGGGTAAGATTGCTTGTGTGCGCCGATCTCTCCCTTGTTTTGCGGATCCACCTGCAGAGTCACCCTCTACAAGATATAGCTCACAAAAACCCGGATCTCTGTTTGAACAGTCGGCAAGCTTTCCAGGAAGGGATGATCCGCCAAGCGCGCTCTTTCTGCGAATAAGTTCGCGCGCTTTTTTTGCAGCATTTCGGCTTCTTGCAGCCAACAATGCTTTTTCAATAATTCGCCGGCCGATAGATGGGTTCTGCTCTAGAAAATCTAAAATACCCTCATACACTGCTTTGTCTACGATGCCTTTAACATCTCCGTTCCCAAGCTTCGTTTTGGTTTGCCCTTCAAACTGCGGTTCGGCAACCTTAACACTAATGATCGCGGTTAAACCCTCGCGAAAATCTTCGCCAGAAAGTGATATTTTTTCATTTTTCTTCGCTTTAATGAGGTTGTTTTTGGCGGCATGGTTGTTCATCGCCCTTGTAAGGGCAGATCGAAAACCAGAAAGGTGGGTGCCCCCTTCAATGGTGTTAATATTGTTTACAAACGTTAAGATGTTGTCATTATAAGTGTTTCCATACCTAAGGGCCACCTCAACTGGAACCTCACCGTCTTCTTTGTTTACAGTAATCACTTTATTATGAAGTGGGTGGTTGTGTTCGTCTAGATATTTTACAAAGTCGCTTAAGCCGCCTTTGAATTTGAATGTGTCCGATTCTCCATCTTCGGTTCGTTCATCTTTGAGCACAATTTCAAGGCCACTGTTTAGATAGGCAAGCTCTCGAAGTCGTTCCGAAATTATTGCATATTCAAAAGTGGTTGTTTTAAAAATTTCACCGTCTGGATAAAAACAAACCTTTGTGCCGGTTTTTTTAGCTGTGCCGACTGTTTTCAGTTTTGTTTGGGGTTCTCCAATTTTATACTCTTGTCTGTGGATTTTTCCATCTCTGCGAACCTCAACCCACATTCGCTCTGATAAAGCATTAACAACGGAAACACCTACGCCATGAAGTCCCCCGGAAACTTTGTAAGAACCTTTGTCAAACTTTCCTCCTGCGTGAAGCACAGTCATCACAACCTCAACGGCTGGCTTGTTTTCCTCTTTGTGGATATCTACAGGAATGCCCCGCCCGTTGTCCTCAACGGTAACAGATCCGTCTGGATTAAACGTGACAACAACCCGCGTACAATATCCGGCCAGCGCTTCATCAATTGAGTTGTCTACGACCTCATAAATTAAATGGTGAAGGCCGCGCTTGCCTACATCGCCAATATACATGGCTGGTCTTTTTCGAACCGCTTCGAGCCCCTCTAATACTTTGATGTTTTCTGCGCTATAATTTTGATTGGTATGTGTTTCGCTCATATAAATCGAATTTCCCTGATTGTATTTTTTCCGAGTTTTGAATTTAATTTTTCTATAATGTCCCGCTTCTTAAACACGAGCTCTTGTCGCCACGCGGGGTTGGTCGTCTTTACGGTTAAAGTGCCGTGCTCTACCGTTTCTGCTTTTGTGTTAGATGCAATGGTGTCACCAACGGTCTCTTCCCAAATTAATATGGCGTTTTGCTGGTTAACCCCTTTGTCTAAACCGTTGTTTTTTAAAAAACGGTTAATCACTGATTTTAATTGCTGCATTGTCTCTCAAGATGAAAGCTTTTGTTGTTTGGGTCGCTTAAATCTATGCCGTGTTTTTCAATATCGACCAAATCCGTGTTGGTAATTATGGTTTGAGATTTTTTTTCTAATAGAGCCAAAACGGCGTCGCTTCTTTCAAAATCTAGCTTTGCAAAAAGGTCGTCTAACAGCAACGTTGGGGTGCTGTTTGTTTCACTTTTAATAAACATGTATTCAGCCAGTTTTATTAATACGAGTGAAATTTTGTGTTCACCCTGTGATCCAAATGTTTTTACTGGCGTACCATTAAACAAGAACAAGTATTTATCGCGATGTGGACCAAAAGATGTTCTTCTGTTTCGAATATCTGTTTGCTCTAATTCTTGTAGTTTAAGTTTTATTTCATCCTTAGATATTTTTTTATCTTCTGTTTTTAAAGAAACGAAAACGCTTTCTTTGTTATACATTTTTGAGACCGCGCCTAAACAGTCATTAAATCGGGAATTGAACTTTCTTCTTTTTTCCCAAATGGCTTCAGCGCTTTCTGCTAAAAGATCGTCCCAAATATTAAACTGCGTATTTTTTGCCATATTTTTTAATAGGGCGTTCCGCTGTTTTAAGGTGTGTGTATAAACCGAAAGGTCTTTAAAATATTCTTTTGATACCGTTGAATATAGTTTGTTAAAATATCCTCTGCGGTCTCCTGGGGTGCCTTTTGTTATTTGCTGTTCTTCGGGTGAAAGTAAAACCATTGGATTTTTCCCAACAATTTCGCGCGCTTTTACCGTTGTGTTATTAATTTTTAATTGACGACGACTGTCAGAGGATTGGCTAAAACTAATTGTTTCCCTTTTTTTGTTTTTTATAAACCCTGCTTCAATTCTTGATATATCTGTATCGTGTTTTAGTGTTTCGTTTATACGGTTGGTTTTAAAACTTTTTCCAATCGATAAAATATGCACCGCTTCAAGAACTGATGTTTTACCCGATCCGTTTTCTCCCCAGATGACGTTTATGCCTGGACCAAAATCCATTTTTGTTTCTTGGTGATTTCTAAAACCTGTTAGTTTTATTTGATCAATAGGCATTGATGGATTATGTCTTTGATATCTTTTTCCTGATGGTGGCTTTTGGGAAAAAATAGTAATTAAAAAGCTAGTCGTTTAGACGAATCGGCATCAACAACATGGTTAAGTTTTCATTTTCTAGTTCTTCCGTTGGATGGAAGAGCGCTGCACTGATAGGTGTTTTAAGTTTAATATTAATATTATCGGTTTTCGCGTGGGATAAAATATCTTTCAAATAGGATGCGTTATACCCGATAACAAGTTCTTCTCCAGCATATTCACCGTTAATATGTTCCTCGGCCTTAGAAGATTTTTCAGGATCCTCTGTTGTTATTCTAATTTGATCCGATGAAAGTCTTAAAGCAATTTGGTGGGTAGATCTGTTTGAAAAAATTGATACGCGTCGCACTGCTGCTAAAATTTCATTCCGGTTAACGGTTAATTCTTTATCATTATCCTTTGGGATTACACTATTAAAGTCTGGAAACCTCTCGTCAATAATTCTCGTAAAATATGTATCGCCATTAATAGATGCTGTCATATGGTTGTCCCCCATCCAAAGTTGGATAGACTCATCCGCGCTTAACACAGATGAAAGGAGGGATAGAAATTTTTTAGGTACAATTACATCACCCAAAAACTCATCTGCTTTGTAATCACTTCTAACATATTGCACCAACCTGTGACCGTCGGTTGCAACACCCGTTAATTCAGATTGACCAAATCGAAACAAAACACCTGTGAGCGCAGGTTTTAGTTCGTCACGACTAACTGCAAAAGATGTGTTCTTTATTAAATCGCTTAATGCGCCCGATGAAATACCAACGGACTTACGATTGTCCACTTCAGGTATTGCCGGAAACTCTTCTGCCGGTTTTCCCATTATATCATAACTGCCAACATCTGTAACCATTTCAACTTTATTGTTTTCATCTGATGATAATGTAATTCTTGCGTTTTCAGGCAACTCGTTTGTGACATCTAGAAGTGTTTGTAAAGGAATTGCGATTGAACCATTTTTTTCAATACTTGTTGGTAGATTAATTACAATGGTGATTTCAAGATCGGTTGCTCTTAAGACCGTTCCTGATTCCTGAACGTCAAAAAGTACGCTGCTTAAAATAGGAAGCGTTGAGCGAGCAGGCGTTGCTTTTGAAAGTTTTTGGAGGGCGAGTTGAAGCTCTGTTTTTGATGTTGAAATTTTCATGTTTTTTCCCAGGTTTTTAAACAGGAATTAATCGATAATTTAATGGTTGAAATTGCCGGATGATCTTACCCAAAACAGCGTGTTTTAACAAGTGAATTTCCGTCAGAAATTGAGGTGTTTTATTACTGCGATTTAACTTAAACAATAAGAGATTATTTATAATACTGTGGATAAGGAACAAACAAACGAAAAACCAAGAGGAGAAAACAAATGAAAAAACCGGTTTATCAAAATGATTTAACCCACTACTTTATGTGGATAAAGAAGTGGAAACTGTGGACAAATAACCACATTTCCACACCGAACGATTTTTATGTTTTTAAAACAGGAGAGAACAACCGGATGTGGAAAACCAGTGTTGAAACTGTTAAAAGATTCTCAGTTGTTAATGTGGATAAAAAATTTATCCCGCGAAGACACCACCCAGTTTTTAAACCACTCGCTTTTCTTTTTATTCAACGCAAGGGACTCAATTTGATTCCAATGTTTTTCTATATCTGCGGCACCACCAGGCTTAGTTGCTTCAACCCATAGCAGGTGGTACCCTAATTCTGATCGGACAGGCCCAGCGCATTCGTTTAACCCGATTTGTCCCAAGACCATCCCAAACTCAGGAACGGGGTAGTTGTTTGGATCAATCCACCCGAGACTGCCACCGCTTTCGGATGTTTGCTCATCCATTGAGTGGTTTTTTGCGGTTGAAATAAAGCTAGAAACTGTTTGGGCAGAATCTTTTAAAGAAAGGGCGTGATTGTAAGCGAAAGACTCATCTTTTTCTGTAGTTGGTGGGCTCATTAATATATGACGGACTTTGATTCTGTCTCCCCTAATTTCTTCGGTTTCAATAATATGGTAACCAAAATCAGTTTTTACCGGCATACTGATTTCCCCAGGTTTTAAAGTAAAAGCAACCGCCTCAAACGGTGTGACCAAAGTACCGCGACGCACAAACCCAAGGGAGCCTCCGGAATTTTTAGACCCAGGGTCTTGAGAATACTGTGAGGCCAATTCTTGGAACGTGTTTTTTTTGTCCAAAAGGTTTTGGCGCAATTCTTTTAATAAGTTGACTGTCTTTTCAACCTGTTCTTCTCCCGGGGTTACTTTTACAAGCAGGTGTCTTAGTTTAACGGTTGTTGGAAAGGGTGGAATACTGTCTTTATATGTGTTAAAAAACCCTAACACATCTTCTTTGTTAACAGATACTTTTGAAATAAGGGATTGTTGGTGTCTTTGTGT
>JAERSH010000084.1 GCA_016845785.1 Fidelibacterota bacterium | reverse complement strand
CTTCGGTCATTACCACCCGAAATCCAGTATGTTCTAAACTGGTATCCGGACTGGTTCGCATCCGTGCGGATGAGCGATACCCAGCACAATATTGATCATTACATAAAAATGAACCGCCCCTTGTCACACGCTTGGGTACATTTGGTTCCACAGGATCATAACTGGAAAATGGCCCTGTAGGGTTTTTTCCTCGATCTTTCATGCTATATGTATCCGGACGATACCAATCGGCCACCCATTCCCATACATTGCCTGCCATATCATACAGGCCAATTTTATTGGGCTTATATGCATAAACAGGATTGGTTTTTTCATAACCATCCGATTTAGAATTATTTACAGGAAACACACCTTGCCAGATATTCATTTCACGGCGGTTCGATACTTCTCCCTTTTTGGCTGCATATTCCCATTGGGCTTCTGTCGGTAAACTCATACCGCCCCATTCGGCAAATGCCAATGCATCAAACCAAGATGTCTGGACAACCGGATGGTCATCCAATCCTTCGTTTGAAGATTTTTCACCATAAGGATGCCGCCAATCTGAATTGAGTGACCATTGCCACCATCTTACAGCAGAATTGGGATTTGCAGGCGTGGGATGGTTAATAAATGTGAGTGATCCCGGAATAAGCATTTCTTTGGGCGGTGGCGGCGTGCCCGGAGGTACTTGCGCCATGATTTCTTCAAGCGTTGGGGCAATCTCTGCGGTCGTCTTATGTCCCGTCTCATTCACAAAAGCTGCAAATTGTCCATTGGTCACAGGCGTTTCTGACATCCAAAAGCCGTCTAAAGAAACTGCATGGACTGGCTGTTCATCTTCTCTGGCCATGGCCGAATGACTTCCCATTTCAAATGATCCACCCGGCACCCAAACAAATGGCATTTCTGTCTCTCCAACAGATATGGAGACCCGTTTAATATCCGGCCCGGAGCCACATCCAATGAAGAGTAGAATAAATATAAGTTTTTTTAACTTCATGCGACCGGCAATCTAATGCGAAAGCATATTGAGGCAAAAACGGAATGGTTAAATTTTTCTGTTTCATGAATCTCTCCGCATTTAAATTGGTGTTCTTTGATTTCATAATGAGGAGGAAATTGTGAAGAAATTTTGGGTATTTATTCTACTGGTCGGTACTGTTTTTGGCGAATCCATAGCAGACAAAACCAAATCCATGAAAAAAATGGATGGTTATTTTGACCTATATTGGGACAATTCCACAGGTAAACTGTGGATGGAAATTTCTGATTTTGATAAAGAATTCTTATATGTGAATTCGCTCATGGCCGGCATGGGCTCTAATGATGTGGGGTTAGATCGTGGTCAATTGGGGAATGAACGCATTGTTTATTTTCACCGAGTCGGGCCAAAAGCATTGCTCATTCAACCCAATTATCGTTATCGAGCCAACACCAACGATTTAAAAGAAAAACAATCGGTGGCCGATGGATTTGCCAAATCCACCTTGTGGGGATTCAAAGTCACCGCTGAAGAAAAGGGTCGCGTCTTGGTAGACGCCACAGACTTTTTCCTTCAGGATGCACATGGCATCGTTTCTCGATTAAAAAATCAAAAAATGGGCAATTATAAAGTGGATAAAAGCCGATCGGCTATCCACCTCCCCGCCACCATGAATTTCCCCAAAAATACAGAAGTGGAAGCACTCATGACGTACACGGGGACGAATCCCGGAAGATATGTACGCCAAGTGACACCCACACCAACGGCCATGACGGTTCGACTACACCACTCCTTTGTTGAACTCCCGGATGACAATTATACCCCCAGAAAGCATGACCCCAGAGCTGGCTATTTCCCCATGTCATTTCAGGATTATGCCGTACCCTTGGATGAATCCATTTATATTCGATACATCACTAGACATCGGTTAGAGAAGAAAAATCCAAGAGCCCGTGTAAGTGAGGCGGTTGAACCCATTGTTTATTATATCGACCCCGGCGTTCCGGAACCGGTAAAAACCGCCATGCTCGAAAGTGGCCTTTGGTGGGATCAAGCTTATGAAGCGGCCGGGTATAAAAATGCATTTCAATTGAAAGTACTTCCTGATGGGGCCCATCCCATGGATGTGCGATACAATATGATTCATTGGGTACATCGAGCCACACGAGGCTGGTCTTATGGCGGTGCGGTGGTGGACCCCCGTACGGGAGAAATTATTAAAGGGAATGTATCTTTAGGGTCACTGAGACTTCGGCAGGATTATCTCATTGCTACCGGTCTCCTCGCTCCTTATGAAAATGGAACTGACGTCCCCGACCATATGCGTGAATTGGCATTGGCAAGGGTTCGGCAATTGGTGGCGCATGAAATTGGTCACACAATCGGACTTGCTCACAATTATATTGCCAGTGCTGTTGGCCGTGCTTCTGTCATGGATTATCCACACCCCACCGTTACATTAGACAAAGATGGAAATGTGGAGTGGCGTGATGCCTATGATGTGGGCATTGGCGAATGGGATAAAATTTCAGTTACCTATGGATATCAAGATTTCCCCGATGGCACTGATGAAGAAGCTGCATTAGAAGCCATCATCCAAGATGGAATAAAACGAGGATATACATTTATCACGGATCAAGATGCGCGGCCATTGGGTTCTGCTCATCCCACCGCTCACCTTTGGGATAACGGAAAAGACCCAGTGTCCGAATTAGAAAATCTCATGGCAGTACGAAAAGTAGCTCTCAATAATTTTGGTGAAAATACCATTCGAAAAGGACAGCCTTATAGCGATATTGAAGATGTGTTGGTTCCGATCTATTTGCTCCACCGATTCCAAATTGAAGGTGCGGCAAAAGTCGTGGGTGGTTTGGATTTTACCTATGCACTGAGAGGTGATGGACAAAAAATAACTGAATTCCTTGATCCAACATTTCAAATGGCAGCATTGGATGAACTCATTGGCACATTAAAGCCGGAAGCCCTTACGCTAAGAGAAGATTTGCTTCAGGTGATTCCACCTCGTGCAGCAGGCCGTGGCAGAACGCGTGAATCATTCAATTCAAGAACGAGTGTGACATTTGACGGTGTGAGTCTTGCAGAAACAGCAGCAAATATGACCTGTCGAATGATTTTTCATCCCGCTCGTGCTACGCGATTGGTGGAATACCATGCCCGAAACAAAAATCAACCGGGATTGGAAAAAGTATTAAACACAATCATGAAAGAAACATTACTCCAACGTGCCCCTTCCGGGCTGGCTGGTGAGGTAAAGCGCAGTGTGGATTTTGTGGTATTAGACCATTTGATGAGCCTTGCTGTAAATAATAATGCATCACCGGGCGCCCAATCCATTGCCATGGCTCAAGTGAATCAATTGGCCGTTAAACTACTAAAGCATCGTGGAAAATCTTCTCGAGATAAAGCCCACTTTGCCATGCTCCAAAACCGGATTAATTCTTTCATAGAAGCACCCGATAAATATGAACCGGTCAAAGTGCCTGCAGCGCCTCCTGGATCACCTATCGGTGCTGAATTTGGATGCACTTTTGAAAACCCCTTTCACCATAATTCGAACTAAGAGGAATCAACCATGAAACATAGAATCCTATTCATTATTTCAATCCTATCCACCATCCTATATGCAGATGGATTGGATATGGATAAACTGAAAGGCATGCAAGCGCGGTCGATTGGTCCTGCAGGTATGAGTGGCCGTGTAACAGCCATTGATGTGGTTTTGGCCAATACAGACATCATGTATGTGGGTACCGCATCGGGTGGATTATGGAAATCAGAAAGTGGCGGTATCGAGTGGGAACCCATATTTGATGATCAGCAAGCCGCATCCATTGGAGATGTAACTGTTGATCCCACGAACCCGGATGTCATCTGGGTTGGTACAGGTGAAGGTAATCCTAGAAACAGTCAAAATGCCGGATATGGGGTATACAAGAGTTTAGATGGTGGCAAAACTTGGCAATTCAAAGGATTGGGTGAAACTCGAAACATTCATCGTGTATTGATTAATCCTCATAATCCTGATATTGTATATGTGGGAGCCCAAGGCGCCCAATGGGGAGAAAGTGAACACCGCGGCGTTTATAGAACAACTGATGGGGGTGATTCATGGGAAAAAATTCTTTACGT
>JAERSH010000083.1 GCA_016845785.1 Fidelibacterota bacterium | reverse complement strand
GATATAGTGTGTTCCTGTATCTCGACATATATAGACACTTGAGACCGTTGTTGAGATTGAGATTTTGTTGATTAACGATTAAATACCAGACGTATTTAATAAAACTTAAAATTACCTATCTATATCAGAAGAATTAGACACCTTAAAAGACGTGTTTGTCGACTGAAAACTATACTCATTGTTTTCACAACACGACACTTTTATCCACTCAGATTTTTCTTTATCCCAGATTTCTTTATCATAACATTTATGATTGTATTCTAAATAATGACCATACCATTCATATATATCATCAATGACATCGTGTTCTAGATTACAAATATCACACTTCATCATCATCCTCCTTAAAAATTATTTCCCAATCCTTGATTTCTGAAAAATATGTAGTTGTTAATCGATTGAGATTTTTTTCAATTTTCCATTCGTTTGAGTGAACTATACTAGATGTGAATTTTTTACCACGAACCGATTTGATATTGTGTCTATTTAACACATCAGAGATTTCATAATATTTTAATCCCTCGTCTCTGAGAAGTTTTATTGTATCATATATATAGACTTGATAGTCAGTCATTTTCTGTAACCAGAGATTGACTGATTTAACGTAGATATTTAGTTTGAGATATACTTTATATTTGAGACTAGTATCAGTAGAATTAATACTACACTGATTATTTACTCTACCGTAACTGATTTCGCCAAATTCCTTGGTTGGTCCACATCACAATCCCGAAGCACCGCCAAATGGTATGCCAATAGTTGCAATGCGATTGAAGCAAGAATCGGAAATACTTTCAGATGGGTAGAAGGCACATCAATGATATAATCCGATAATCGGACTAAATCCTTGGTACGCCTGTCCGTAACGGTGATGATAACGCCTTTGCGTGCCTTCACTTCCTGGATGTTGGAAAAAACCTTTTCAAAGGTTTGGTCGTGAGGCGCCAAAAAAACCACGGGCATTTTTTCATCAATCAACGCAATAGGACCATGTTTCATCTCAGCCGCCGGATATCCTTCTGCATGGATATAGGAAATTTCTTTCAGCTTCAATGCGCCCTCCAATGCCACAGGAAAATTCATCCCGCGACCGAGGTAAAGATAATTATCTGCTTCAACAGTAGATTTTGCCACCTCCAAAATGGCATCCGAATTATTTAACACCACTTGAACTTGGTCACCAATATTGAGGAGCGCGTTGGCAAATTTTTGCCCCACAAGGGTTGAAATACCATTTTTTCGTCCAAAACAAAGGGATAGCAAAAACAGAACTGTCACTTGTGCAGTGAACGCTTTCGTGGAGGCCACACCGATTTCCGGTCCCGCATGGGTATAGATTCCGCAATCGGTTTCTCTGGCAATGGATGATCCAACCACATTACAAATCCCCACCGTAAGGGCACCATGGGATTTGGCTTTTTTAATGGCTGCCAATGTGTCCGCTGTTTCTCCCGATTGAGAAATGGCAATAATGACCGTTCGGCTATCCACAATGGGATCTCGATAACGAAACTCTGAGGCATATTCCACATGGACAGGAATTCCTGCATATTCTTCTAAAAGATACTTGCCCATGAGTCCCGCATGCCATGATGTACCACAGGCGGTAATATAGATTCGATGTGCTTTTTGAATGCGATCCATGTGATCTTGGATTCCCCCCAAATGGGCCGTCCCATCTTCGAGATTAATTCGTCCACGCATGGTGTCCGTTATCGTATTGACCTGCTCATGGATCTCTTTGAGCATATGATGGGGGAATTCCCCCTTTTCAATTTCTTCTATCGAATAATCAATTTCGGTGATGACTTTATTGATAATGGTATCATTTTCAATGGAGCGAATCTCATGTCCACCAGGGGAAATAACCACCATCTCACCTTCATCCAAATAGACCACATTTCGGGTATGGTCCACAATGGGAGATGCATCACTGGCGATGAAATATTCATTGGATCCAATGCCCAAAACCAAAGGACTCCCATGTCGTGCTGCCACTAGTTTTTCCGGTTCTTTATTGCACATGGCTACAATACCATAAGCGCCAACGACGCGGCTTAATGCCACTTTAACAGCTTGTTCAATCGAGAGACCATCACTTTCATAAATATCAGAAATTAATTGAACCAATACTTCAGTATCGGTATCGCTTTGAAAGGATCGCCCCTTCTTCTCCAAATAAGATTTTATGGATGCATAATTTTCAATAATGCCATTATGGATTAATGAAATATTTCCCGATTGATCTGTATGGGGGTGGGCATTTTTATCATTGGGTTCACCGTGGGTAGCCCATCGGGTATGCCCCATTCCGATGGATCCATTAATAACAGAATCGTCGACCAATCGGTCTAATTCCTTTACCTTCCCCGCTTTTTTAACGGATTGAATCCCGGCAGATCCCATAATAGAAATCCCTGCCGAATCATATCCTCTGTATTCCAGACGCTTTAATCCATTAATTAAAATGGGTACGGCATCTTGATTTCCGTAGTAGCCTACTATTCCACACATAGTGAGAAATTACCAGTATTGATTAAGATTGATTGTGAGTTAAATCACTTTTTCAAATAGGAATAATTCATTTATTCCCATTCGATAGTTCCAGGTGGTTTTGATGTGATGTCGTATACCACTCTATTAATACCTCGAACCGAATTTACAATGCGATTGGATATTTTTGTCAATGTTTCAGACGGCATTCTAAACCAATCAGCTGTCATGCCATCTGTACTTGTCACAGCACGAATCCCCAATAAATTTTCATAGGTCCGTTGATCACCCATGACGCCTACCGTTTGTACGGGAATCAACACGGCGAATGCTTGCCAAATATCATGATACAATCCATCCTCATAGAGAATATCCATATAAATTTGATCTGCTTCTTGCAGTACAGAAATCCGTTCTCTTGTAATATCCCCAATAATTCTCACTGCCAATCCCGGTCCCGGAAATGGATGCCGTTCGATTAACGATTCGGGCAATCCCAATTCACGTCCCACATTTCGCACTTCATCTTTGAATAGTTCACGGAGGGGTTCCACCAATTCAAAACGCATATCTTCAGGAAGGCCACCCACGTTATGGTGGCTTTTTATCACATGGGCCGATTTTCCTTTGCTCACACCACTTTCAATCACATCCGGATAAAGGGTGCCTTGTGCCAAAAAATCCATATCGCCCATTTCGCCCGCAATCCGATCGAACGAATAGATAAATTGATTTCCAATAATCTTTCGCTTTTTCTCAGGATCAGTTATATCAGTTAATTGTGTAAGAAATAAATCTGATTCATCAAAACAATGAATATTGACACCAAGACCATCTTTCAATGCTGCTACACAGTTTTTGGCTTCATTTTTGCGCATAAGACCATGGTCAATTAAAACCGCTGTGGATCGATCACCAATGGCTTTATGCATCAATGCGGCCACTACGGACGAATCCACACCGCCACTGACACCTACCAACACATTTCCATCGCCAACCTGATCCCGAATGAGTGCCACTTGTTCTTCAATAAAATTCCCGGCGGTCCAAGTGGGATCACATCCTGCAATATGAAATAAGAAATTTTTGAGAAACAGATCCCCTTCCTCTGTATGAACCACTTCAGGGTGAAATTGTGTAGCCACCCTGGATTGATCCCCATTGGCCATGGCCGCAATCACACCATTAGATGAATGGGCAAGCGTTTGCCATCCATCCGGTAATTGGGTCACCCGATCCATATGGCTCATCCACACCTGTGAACAATTGGATGTATCCGCAAATAAGCCTTCTTGATTATCGATTTCTATTTCTGCAAATCCGTATTCACCATGACCGGTGGATTCAACTGATCCCCCATGGTGGTGAGCCAAAAGTTGCAATCCGTAACAAATACCTAAAATGGGCATCGATGCATTTAAGATGGCTTCATCAAATTCCGGTGCCTCATTTCCGAAAACACTGGATGGTCCACCAGAAAGGATTAAAGCTGAAGGTGATCGCTTTGATATATCTTCTAATGTGGTTTCCGGTGGGAGAATTTCAGAATACACATGATGTTCTCTCACACGGCGTGCGATCAATTGGGTGTATTGGGACCCAAAATCAAGAATAACAACTCCCCCCTTATGCAATGTGCTCAATCAAAGCTCCATTGGTTCAATTCGTCCATAAAATCCATGTTGGTCATCTGGAGTTGAAGTGGTGTAATACTCACATACCCTTCCCTTAGCGCCACACCATCAGATACTAAATCTGTATCCGGATCTTTTATATCTCCGGTCATCCAATAATATAAGCGACCACGGGGATCTTCCCGTTTTTCAAAATGGTCTTTAAAATAGATAGATCCTTGATGAGTGACTTGGTAGCCTTTAAACCCACCTTCCGGATCTTTAGGTACATTCACATTCAATAAAGTATCTTTGGGTAAACCATTTTTCAGTACGGTATTCACCACATTCTTTGCCACCACTTTTGCTGCTTTAAAGTTACAATCCCTTAGAGCATCTAAGCTAATTGCAATGGATGGGATCCCTAAAAACGTCCCTTCTGTGGCGGCTGAAATTGTACCTGAATACAATAGACTTTGCCCCACATTCGCACCGTGGTTAATCCCGGAAATGATTATATCCGGCTTGGATTTCATAATGGCTTTTACACCAATCTTTACTGAATCCGCCGGCGTTCCATTCACTGCATATCCCGTAAAAGCGCCGGTTCGACTCACCTCTTCAATTCGAATGGGGTCAGATAATGTGATGGCGTGGCCCACCGCACTTTTTTCTGTATTGGGCGCCACCACAATGGTTTCGCCAATTTCAGACATGGCTTCCCACAAGGCATATATCCCATCAGAATAAATACCATCATCATTAGAAATTAAAATAGATGGTCGACTCATGAAGTTAATAGTCCAATCATTTTTGACAGGACTTCTTTCATATTTTCTCTGGCAACGATATGATCCACAAATCCCTTTTCCTGTAAAAATTCTGCTCGCTGGAATCCTTCGGGTAAATCTTCTCCAATGGTTTGCTTAATAACGCGTGGACCTGCGAATCCAATGAGGGCGCCAGGTTCTGCAAGAATGATGTCGCCTAACATACCGAAACTTGCGGTAACACCGCCGGTTGTAGGGTCAGTTAAAATGGGGATGTAGAGACCACCTTCTTCTTGAAATCTCGCTAACTTTGAACTGGTTTTGGCCAATTGCATTAATGATAAGGCCGATTCTTGCATCCGCGCCCCACCAGAAGCACAAACCAAAATGAATGGCTGATTCTTATCTCTTGCCAAATCTGTGCAACGAGAAATCAATTCACCCACTACGGAGCCCATACTGCCGCCAATGAATCCAAAATTCATTACCCCTAAAATAATGCCCTGTCCGTTTACTGTACCTGCATAACAATTGACCGCATCATTTTGGCTGGTTTTGGACATGGCCGCATCCAATTGGTCCGTATATTTTTTCCCTGCTTTGAATTTTAGGGGATCGGCAGATTTTACATTTGAAAATAATGCCTCAATGCTCCCTTCATCTAAAATAAGATCACGATAGAATGTAGGTGGCACTCTAAAATGATGATCACAATGACGGCAAACTGAATGATTTTTGTCCAATTCAGGTTTATACTGAATCTCTGAACAAGATGGACATTTAATCCAAAGACCGCCGGGGATGTCTTTCTTTTCTAAGTCGGCAATATTTTTGTCTTTACGACGAAACCAGGCCATGTGTTTTCACTTTTTTAACCATGATGACAGCATCTTCACCGTCTGAATAATAATCTTCACGAATATCAATTTCTTCAAAACCATAATGAAGATACAAATTTATAGCGGGGAAATTAGAGCGTTTTACTTCTAAAAACACGTCCGCAAATTGAAGATATTCATCCAATATTTTTTTTAGAAATTCCTTTCCGAACCCTTTATTCTGAAAAGGTACATCTAGCGCTAAATTGAGAATATGGGCTTCATTCTCTACCAAATGTGCAAAAAAATATCCTATGGACTTTCCTTCAAGTTCAGCGATTAGATTTAATGAGTGATCCATTCGACTTAATTCCACACCGATGGAAGCTTTGGCCCATGGATCAGAAAATATTCGTTTTTCCATGTTGTATATCAAATCTAAATCTGATAAATCAGCGTTGCGGATATTCACTTTTTTTGACCCAATTCAAAAGGTGAAATATAGTTAGGGACCAAATCATAGGGGTTTTTATTTACCCAATCGGCAAAATGTTTTTCAGCCAATATACCCGTCATTTCTGCACTGGGTGGTACGGATGTATAATGTTGACCGTCCATTAACTTTTCACATCCATAATGAATCCCAATTCCAGAATGATCAATATTCTCCCATGTTTTTACTTCTTCTACGGATATTGGCTCACTACCGGCGTATTTTTGGACATACACCACATCACGATGTGAATATAATAATACTGAAAATTCCTCATTTTCCATTCCACTATTGGCGGCCAAAACCTGAAGTGTGGGAACGGGAATGATGGGCAAATCTTTTGCAAAGGCCAACCCTTTGGCATAGCCCAATCCCACGCGCAAACCGGTGAAAGAGCCGGGGCCAATTGAAATGGCAATACCATCTAATTGAATATCACCCAGATTGGATTGGTCGTTAAGGGCTTGATAGAATAATGGCAGTTTTTCTGCGTGCTGCCTGGGAATTTTTTCTTCTATTTTAGCCGTGCATTCACCATCTTGAATCAACGCTACGCCACACCAATCCGTGGCTGTTTCAATCCCTAAAATATTCATAACTCTATTCCGGAAATTTGTAAAGTTCTGGTGTCTGGTTGTGATTCAATTCGATCAAAATGTAAAAATATCCAATCATCTGTCCATAGGGGTTCAATCCGATCTGCCCATTCAATAAGGGTAATCCCTTCTATTGGATTTAAAAAGTGTTCACCCCCAATATTCATAAATTCATCTGGATGATCCAATCGATAGCAATCAATATGATAAAGCGTTGAATGGGAACCCTCATATTCGCTTACCAGTTTAAATGTGGGTGAAATCACATGGTCATCTATACCCAATCCTTTGGCAACTCCCTGAGTAAAGGTGGTTTTACCCGTACCCAAATTTCCGATTAATCCAACGACAGATCCGGGTGGCACTTTTTGTGCAAAAGATTCAGCGAATTGTTGTGTTTCCGCTACGGAATTAAATTCAAATTCGCTCATTTTGGATCCATGATAAAAATAGGGACCATCATTTCTTCCATTGAAATGCCACCATGCTGAAAACTTGCATTAATTTTTTGCTTATATTTTTGCTGTTCATTGGGATATAGAAAGTAGAAATCTTCTTTTGCTAACAAATAATTGTTTTGATGACCTAAGGATGGTAACCGATATGCACATAAATCCCTGATATCAATGGCACTCTTATCATTCGTATTGATATTACGTCCATGCTTATATCTAATACCTGATGATGAATGTTTATCCGCAGCCACCATGGCACTTCGATTCACCATAATACTGCCATGATCACTGGTCATGACCACTTTAAATCCAGCCGATCCTAATTCGGATAATACGTTACGGATCCAAGAATTTTCATACCATACTTTCACTGCTTGTCGATAGCCGGATTCATCCGGGACCATCTCTTTTAATACATCCGATTCTGATCGCCGATGGGCCAATTGATCCACGAAATTCACCACGATGGCCAATAGATCAAAATTGAGATATTGCCCTACTTTAGACTGAAATTTTTGCCCTTCTTCTGCCATCCAAATTTTATGATAATGAAGAGATTTTCCAGACAAACCATTTCGATTTAATTGGTCTGCCAACATTTGACTTTCCATTTGATTTAAACTGCTTTCGTCTGCAATCATGGCTTTCAACTGTTCAGGATATTTATTGCAAAATTCATCGGGATAAAGCCCGGAGAAAATTGCATTTCGACTAAATGGTGTTGCTGTAGGCAACATAGCGGATGATGGTTCAATTTTAATTGAGAAGTCCTCTGCCAATAATGGATAAAGAGCCATGAACTGATCCAGTCGCATGGCATCCATCACCAACAAACACACCTTTTCATTTTCATTTAATAGAGGCAGAACGGCTTTTTTAAATATATCATTCGATAGAATAGGTCGATTCTCTTCCTGCAGCCAATCTGAATAATTTTCTTCGATAAATCCGGTAAACTTCCGATTGCAGGATTGAATTTGTTCATCCAAAATTTGATGGAGGTTTTCTTCCTTCTGTTCTTCAAAATCCAATTGCCATTTCACCAACCGGGAATAAATCTTCCACCAGTGTTCAAATGATGATGCTTCATCTGTATCCATTTCAATTTTCTGAAATTCCTGTAAATAGCCGCTTGTGGTTTTTTCACCCCGGATTTTTGCATTTTCCAGGACTTGCTTACACGCCATAAATATTTGATTGGGATTGACCGGTTTAATCAAAAAATGGGCAATCCGTTCAGAGATAGCCTCATCCATTAGCCATTCCTCTTCACTTTTGGTAATCATAATCACAGGAAGGGCAGGGTTTGATGCTTTGATTTCTCGAAGGGTTTCCATGCCGTCCAATCCCGGCATGAATTGATCTAATAATACCAAGTCAAATTGATTTTCTTTGGATTGGTGAATACCCTCTGATCCATTATCACAAGTGGTAATACCATATCCTTTTTCTTCTAAAAAGAGGATATGGGGTTTGAGGTGATCGATTTCATCATCGATCCATAGAATATTTCCGCGGGATTTTTCCATAAGAATTGAGTCTAGAAATTAATGAGAAGCAAAATGCTTCTGAAAAGGATTCAATATTATTTTGTCGTCATAGTGAAAACGCCATCCCAATCTTTTTTGGGTGGATCCACTTTAAAATGATCACAGCGGTCAATGTAAACAGCAGATGGTGTGGTTGGGCGCATTGGAAAATTTTCTTCTAGAGTTAATGATTCTTTGAATGCCTTTTTGGCCTTCGTCCATTCCCGTTTTTGATATAGGTCCATTCCAGTTGAAAAAGCTTGAACCAATTGAGATTGCGCATCGGTCATTTCATTTTTTAGGGAAATCAGTTCATATGCTTTGACAGGTTTATTCTTTCCTTTTACTCTGAGAAAATCTAAAAACCGCCACTCAAATTGATCGGCCACAGCCTTTTGCGTATTTTCCGCAACAAAGAGGTAAACACCATAATGTTTCGCTGCCGGCTCCAATCGTGCCGCTAAGTTCACAGTGTCCCCCATCATGGTATAATTCATTCGCATGGATGAACCCATATTCCCTGTGACCATTTCACCGGAATTCAATCCGACGCGATGACGAATATTATGAACCAGTTCCGGCCAATCTCCCTCAGACGCCCACTGTTCTCTCATGGTCACCAATTTCTTTTCCATCTCCAACGCAGTGAGACAGGCGTGATATTCATGATTTTCTAACGGAACAGGTGCGCCATAAAAAGCAACAATCGCATCACCAATGTATTTATCTAATGTCCCTTTGTGTTCCAGAAGGATATTGGTCATTTCAGTCAAATATTCATTCATGAGACTCACCATTCGTTCCGGCTCCAATACTTCTGAGAATGATGAAAAACTCTGAATATCTGAAAAGAAGGCCGTATGATATCCTGCTTCACCACCGAGCTTTGGCTCCTGTTTATCCGAATACATTTGATCGATAAGATCGGGGGATATATAAGCGCCAAATGTGCTCTTCAAAAATTTCTTATCCTTTTGTTCTACGATGAATTTATATATCACATTACCCGTGTAAGTCACCAACAAACCCACCAATGGTGCTACTATTGGAATGACCAATGAATCGCCAATCCCCGGTAAATCCGTATTAAAGATATCTGGATTATTGAGTACTGTGGATTCAGGCAGTATTTGTGACAAATTATGTTTGATGAACCACAGCAGGTCATCCACAAAAAGTCCGCAGGCGATAGCAAAATAAATGATGCCTTCAAAAATAATGAGTATACCTGCCGTTACTGGGTTTAAATAGGACAATATTAAAAATGCGATTAAACTCATTAGTGCAATCATGAGTGCATGGCTTATGGGAAATCCGTAAATAAGTTCAGTAAGTTGACCGCCCAACACTTGGATATAATTATCATCAATTAAAGTCTGAATGGCATTACCGTGCGTTTCCATCCCCGGGGTTAATTGCTGAATCCCCCAAAAATTATAATACGGTGTTTGTTTATAATCATGGTGGACCTCAACCGAGGTGCCAATCACAACAATTTTATTATAAAAGGGAGATTGAGTAATGTCAAACTCTTCCCCAATGCCCATGGCATCCATCATTTCTTTTCGTTCTGCAGGATCTTCTATGGCTTGAATCCATTCAGGGATTTCACCCGGCAAGAATTGACTCATCCAATCAATATCCTCCATGGGATCTCTTAAGGTCACATCTTCAGTATCAATCACATAAGCCAGAGAATATTTAGGGAAGGTACCCCATGCCGGCAGATCTTCTTCACCTCGATATTTATAGCCAGATGGTGGTCCATAATAATTGACTAAAAATGAATTACCTGCACCATAGGCACTTATAGTATGACCGCCATAATCCCATGTAAGGGCATCTCGATCAAAATAGGGTTTGGCAGAATCAGGGATGCCTTTAAACGCCTTAAATGCTTTCACTGCCAGCGTTAAATAATATCTATCCGGTTCATGTGCCATTTCACCAAATAAGGCATATCGTCGCGAAAAACCATCTAAGTCCATTTGATCATTAATGAGCCCCATTTCGGGTTGAGCTTTTACCACTGGTTCTACTGGATATGCAATATATTGAGGCGGTACCAAAGTGGGTTCTGTCACCATTTTTACATTCATGACAATGGTCGTGCCAAACATTTGGGCTTCCGTAATGGCTTCACCTAAAATTTTATCACCGTGTCGCGGAATTAAGTGGGGTAACGATTCCCATATATATCCCGCTTGAGTGGTGTCTCTCACATGGGGGACTTGATCAATAATATACTCCGGGGTAGTGGATTGAATCAAATCCTGATAGATTTCTGAACGATTTTCCGGAGAATCGAACTGGATATCAAAAACAATTACTTTGGCGCCGGCTTTGTATAAATTTCGAACTACGCGTCCCCATACACTGCCTCGAGGATAAGGCCATTCTTCCGGCATGAGGCGCCATGCTTCGTCGTCTACCTCTAATAATACAACATCAGTTCCTCTATTGATATAAGTGGAATCTGAAGCAGTCCATCCTGTTAATGGTCCACGAACGGAATTAAAACGATAATCGTAGGTTTTTAATTCGATCGTGTCGAAGACACCAATCCAATGTGCGAGAGAAACAATAATGATGGCCCCCAAAGTGATGACCCACCCCACCCAACTACTTTGGATGTACTTTTGGATATCTTGTATAGTCACTTGCATGGCTAAAAGTTATATTGAAGTGTCAGTATAATTCCTGAAGAATTTATATCTAATACTTCACTCGCATTGTCAATCTTCCCATCTCCATCATTATCTACTTTATCCTTTTTATAACTGGGCACATAATTAAATCGAATCTGTCCCATGATGGCAGCCGATAAATTATCTTGGATGCGATAATCTGCCCCGGCCCTTAATCCCAGCAATTGAGATTTGATATGGCTTTTGCTATTCAATAATGATATAGATCCTCTCGCCAACATTTTATCCTGGAAAAATTTTTGATTCGCTGTCAATGACAGATGCGTCCATGTATAAGGCGTCTTTATTAACTCGGTACCGTTCATAGATGGAATCTCCAATTTCGTCTGGCTGATTAACGCGACAGTTTTTAATTGACTGGGAAAGGTTGAAGATAAACTTATTGAACTGGTTTTTGAATCTGTTTTCGGGAAAAGATAGGTGACACTTCTTTTATTCGTCAAATTATCTAAATTGGTCACACTGCCAATATTTAATGTGAGGTTTTGTTTGACGTCGCCGCTGGTAAACGGCATGGTCACTGCCATCATACTCGTAGCCGCCTTTGAATCTTCTCTCAAATCCACCGTTTGACTACCTACAGAATCCAATTGAGTTTTTTCATTATTTTTTCCTATGGATTGATAGTTAATCACAAATGTAGGCATTTCAGGTCCCATTAAAAAAGTCAGATTCATAAAAAATGTATTCGTATTTAATGGCGTTACAGTTGTCCGCAATATCTTATTATCCAAATGTTTAAATCCGATGTTAAGAAACATTCTTCGGTCAAGAAGGGATACTCGATCAGAAATAGTGAATTGGCGTGTATTATTTCTCAAAAATGGATTGGCCAAAGAAACATATTCCGGACCGATTTGGCGATATTCAACGAGGATACTATTTCGAGCATAATTCCCCCGTAATTTTATATTAAACGCAGAAGATGGCATATTGATAATAGACGAAATTGGGCTCGACCCAAATGCATTCAGGTCAATGGGAACCAATGGCGTCATATTGGTATTGATAATAAACAGATCTTTTAATTTATCAGGATCAATAAATATTTGATCTGTACTGATTTTTGTTACCCCTGTAATCTCATTGCCGTCCTTGTCATATTGAAGACCGATATATCCATCCAAGGAATCATCCAATGCGGTATCCAGACCGGCAATGGACATAACGCCATCCCAAATATCTTTATTGTGAAGACTCATTTGCCAATCGAAGTCTAATGTCAATTTACGATTATCAAAAATAGCCCCAAGGTTAAAGCCAAATACAATATTATCCTGTGGTTTTTGCCCTGCCCAATGCGATGTGGGCGCATCCAGTTTGTGGCCTGCAGCTGTGAGTAATGAATTAAATTCATCGTAAGTATAATTCCCAGGTGTTACCCCCAATACCAAGGTATCTGAAGGAAATATTGAATTATTTAATGTCCGATTAACGGAGGTAGAATCATCCCTCACCGACATAAAATTCACGCCCGCTTTTATTCGAGAAAACAATTCCGTAGATAATTTGAATCCTCGCACTTTTCGTTTAAACGTAAAACCGGTTCGATCTAAGTAATAGGTTTTTGAACCGTCTGTATTTGTGGATGT
The DNA here is from genome assembly GCA_016845785.1 of Fidelibacterota bacterium. GTDB lineage: Bacteria > Fidelibacterota > Marinisomatia > Marinisomatales > TCS55 > TCS55. Next base: position 5,219 of record JAERSH010000083.1, on the reverse strand, counting down.
TAAACCGTGAATCAAACGGTACCCACCGCCAATGCCCCCTCGTTCATGGACGGCTCGATTTAAATCACCACTAATATATTGAAGTCGAATCCATTTCAAATTTGCATCCAAGCCTAAACCACGAACCCTTTTTCCATCGATAGTAAAGGGGCTAAATCTTGGATAATGGTCTCCCACATGAATATCTAAAATATCCCCCATCGCGAATGAAGCACCAAATCGGTTATGGGGCTGGGTGTGAGGAGATTCTCTCGATGTTAGGCGCAAATCTGTTTTTAATTTTGCCCACTGCACATCCACATTAAAATTGCCCATCACTTCTGCAATATTTAAAGATGTACCGCTTAGTTTTTCTGCCGATAAACGGCTGTTTAATCGCCCATTATACCGCACAAGATCAGATAGAGATTGCCGTTCCTTACCAACATTAAATGACCAATTTACAGGGGAAATACTTTCTCCATCATAGTCCTGCATTTTAATCTCGACTGAATGGGTGCCATTCGGTAATGGACCGGGATCATAACTTAAAATCCCATCTTCGAATATCATGAATGCAGAAACATTCAATCCATCTACATAGAGTTGCACTGACGCAGGATCCACTTTATTCGCACTAAAGAATGATGCAGCTATCAGTATGGAATTCTGATCAACCAAGGCACCCGGCTCAGGCGATAAAATTATTACATCCGCAGATGGAAGCTCTCCAAATACACCAACCGATGGTTGACTTTTGGGTGGAATAACCGATAAATAATGGGGCTGATTGAATGGGTCTTGTTCCGGAAATGAAACCAATCGATCTCGGCTAAATTTAAATGTGATTACATATTCTAGTCCTGCTTCGGTCAGAGCAAAACCGGGGATAGTTGCTTCCCAATTGAATCCTGTTTTAATAAAATCAATCTCAAGATATGATTCACTCCCCGGTAATCGATAATAAAGGGTCGTCTCAATGGGATCTGAAATTTCTAGGGATGAAGCAGTTAAAGTCAGTGCTTCACCCATGGTACCGTGAGGTGGAGGAGTATGGTGCAATAGACGCGTCTGTCCATTGATCATGGTTAATGATAAAAGAAAAGGGATCAATGTGATCCCTACTTGGTATGAAAACAGACGGTTCACTGGAAGGATTAATTATACTCTATGATGAGTGTTTTCTTTTTGCCGGATGCATCCTTGAATTCAATTTCAAGTTTTTGGTTACCGCTGTCTGTATCTGATGGATCTTCAGGGATAGTTTTAGGATCGGTTTTAAATGATTGCACACTACCGTCTGATGTGGAAATGCCGGACTTGCCGCTGGAAATATCAATGGACTCTCCTGAAATTAGATTGGAGAAACCTACAATACCATCCAATCCAATTAATGAATCGCCGGCTTCATTTGATATGAGCCAAAAATCAGTCCCCTTTACTGATGCGACAGAAACAGATGTGCGAACGACAAAATCGCCTTTTTTCTGTTTGTTCACTTGGGCACGGATTGTACCACCATTTAAATTAATTTCTTTGGCAATGGCTTGCGCTGATCGTTTTCCTGAAATAATTACTTCAGAATTTTCTTTCACTTTTAAGGCGGTTTTATCGTCAATAAATAGGAGTGCTGCAAATCCACCTTTTTCCGTTTTTAGAATATCGCCCGATTCAAAAATATGGCCTTTTTTTAATGACTGACCACTGCCATCCCCACGGATATATTGTACCTTTCCAATCACCTTAGTGGCAATTGCAATACGGTCACCGCCCATCACTATTGTGAAAAGCGAGAATAAGATAATCAATGATTTACAATACTTCACGTTTAATTCTTTACAGACAAAGTTTGAATTTTGACTTCTTTGTTTTGCAATCGATTATAAATATGCTGAAGCGTTGATTCATTAATAGTCTTATTATTTAATGATGCATTTCCTGTGGGCAAATAGCCTGCTAGCGGTCCATCACCGCCAAACAGTGCATTAAATTGGTCATCGCCTAATGCCTGCCTCAATTTTTGGATGGCCATACTTTCTGCGCTGGGCGCAGCTGATTGAGATGGACTGGCAATTTTAAATGCATATATTTCGGATGTTTCTTCTTCTGTACCACTGGTTGTGGGCACACCGGTTTTAATTTGCCACACATAAATTTTACCATATTCCAAAGGTCGTGCATCGCTGGTAGGATATTGATATGTACTTACATCCGATAACTGGAGCCAGTATTCACTTTGATTGAATGGGACCATCCGTTCATCACTCAGCGCTTCTTCTAAGGATGAGTGATATCCTACTTTAAACTCTGCTACACGAATGTATGTCTCACAATTACGGCAATTTCCCTTATTCCAATTGAAAATAGGATAAGTCGTATATACCATATTAATTGATGTATCTGCCAACATGCCGCCGGGAGATTCCAGATTTACCCCTGTGGTAGATTCAACAATAATTGTTTTTGAATCTTGGTCGGTCAAGGTCACATCGTTGGATGAGGTCCCAGAAAATATTTTTAATTCAAATCTGTATTCGCCATCCGCAAGTTGCCCCGTAGTCATCACTGCACTAATTAATGATTCAAATTCTGAAGGATTAATGGATTCAATCGTTCGAATCGTGATGGGTACGACATTGGGGGGACTTGCTTCATCCAATAAAGATGAAGTATTGGCAGAGAAATTCCGATTATCTAAAAGGATATCTGATTTCATCTGAAAAACGGATGATTCAATTTCAGTCAAGGTGGTTCTGGCATCAATATCTAATGCAGGTGAAAGGACAGATGCTCGAAACCAAATCTTTGTATAGACCGGATAGGTATCGGAATAAATACGATACCGAAACATGGGGACATCAGATTCTCCAGTGGAAACATCAAAGTTGCTCATATAGTATGTGGTATACTCAAAGAATTGGCCATCCAATTTTGCCTGAGCAGATAGGGTCGGTCCAAATAGGGCCAATGAGTAAATAATTGAAATGATTAATCGTCTAACCATAAAGTGCTTTCTATTGAAAAAGTATGGACCAATTTACCGAAGGTCATGAGGAGGCTTCAAGGCATTTTGAAATTCTTGTGTGTTAGATCACAGAAGAGATAATGGACAATAAAATATACAAAATGACTTTGTAAAAAATAAAAAACCCCGCTTCAAAAGAAACGGGGTTTTTAAAAGTTCCCGGCGACGACCTACTCTCCCACGCTGGTTACCCGCGCAGTACCATCGGCGCAATAGGGCTTAACTTCCGAGTTCGAGATGGGATCGGGTGTGACTCCTATGCTATGGTCACCGGAGAAATTTCAGGGAATTGATGCGGATCTTCAATTGATCAAGAAAGATTGATAAAGCCATTCGGCTAATTAGTACCACTCAGCTAAATGCATTACTGCACGTACACTTGTGGCCTATCAACGTCGTAGTCTACAACGAGCCTTATTATCAAACGATAGGGAGAACTAATCTTAGGACAGGTTTCGCACTTATATGCTTTCAGCGCTTATCCTTTCCGAACATAGCTACCCAGCGATGCTTCTGATGAAACAACTGGTGCACCAGAGGTTCGTCCACTTCGGTCCTCTCGTACTAGAAGCAGATTCCTTCAATTCTCCTGCGCCCACGGCGGATAGAGACCGAACTGTCTCACGACGTTCTAAACCCAGCTCACGTACCTCTTTAAACGGCGAACAGCCGTACCCTTGGGACCTGCTCCAGCCCCAGGATGAGATGAGCCGACATCGAGGTGCCAAACACTGCCGTCGATATGGACTCTTGGGCAGTATCAGCCTGTTATCCCCGGCGTACCTTTTATCCGTTGAGCGATGGCCCTTCCACTCGGGACCACCGGATCACTATGACCGACTTTCGTCTCTGCCCGACTTGTCAGTCTCGCAGTCAGGCAGGCTTCTGCCATTGCACTCAACGAGCGATTTCCGACCGCTCTGAGCCCACCATCCCGCGCCTCCGGTCCTCTTTAGGAGGCTACCGCCCCAGTCAAACTACCCACCATACAATGTCTTGCAGCCGGATTACGGCATGCAGTTAGATGTCAAGAATAATAAGAGAGGTATTTCACTGACGACTCCATTTCAGCTGACGCCAAAACTTCAAAGTCTCCCTCCTATGCTAAACATATCATTCCTAACACCAATATAAAGTTGTAGTAAAGGTGCACGGGGTCTTTCCGTCTAACCACGGGAACTCCGCATCTTCACGGAGAATTCAATTTCACTGAGTTGTTGTTGGTGGTTAACTGAGTGCCGTTGTCCGGCTGCAATACATGTGGTGGGGGGTAGTTTGACTGGGGCGGTCGCCTCCCAAAGAGGAACGGGGGCGTGCGAAGGTAGGTTCAGAACGGTCAGAAATCGTGCGTAGAGTGCAATGGCATAAGCCTGCCTGACTGTGAGACTGACAAGTCGAGCAGAGACGAAAGTCGGTCATAGTGATCCGGTGGTTCTGAGTGGAAGGGCCATCGCTCAACGGATAAAAGGTACGCCGGGGATAACAGGCTGATACTGCCCAAGAGCTCATATCGACGGCAGTGTTTGGCACCTCGATGTCGGCTCATCACATCCTGGGGCTGGAGCAGGTCCCAAGGGTTTGGCTGTTCGCCAATTAAAGTGGTACGTGAGCTGGGTTCAGAACGTCGTGAGACAGTTCGGTCCCTATCTGCTATGCGTGTAGAAGAATTGAGAGGAGTTGACCCTAGTACGAGAGGACCGGGTTGAACATACCACTGGTGGACCGGTTGTAGCGCCAGCTGCAGTGCCGGGTAGCTAAGTATGGAAGAGATAACTGCTGAAAGCATCTAAGCGGGAAACTCACCTCAAAACTAGTTCTTCCTATAGAGCCGTGGTAGACCACCACGTTGATAGGCTGGATGTGGAAGCGCAGTAATGCGTGCAGCTGACCAGTACTAATAGCTCAATTGGCTTGATTTATGCACTGAAAAAAATTTTTACCCTTTGACTTATAACTATGTGGACCTAGTATACACATATGTTATTTAATAAGGGCTTTGTTAGAGTTGATTTGCTTAAAAAATCCGGATTTAAAAAAATTGGAAAAAACGTAAGAATAAGCAAAGATTGTTTAATAGTTGGGAAAGAAAATATATCTCTTGGCTCTAACATAAGGATAGATTCTTTCACTACGATAATTGTTGATCAGGGTAAACTCACCATTGGAAATAACGTTCACATCGGTAGTCATTGCCATTTACTTTGTTCAGGTGGTG
>JAERSH010000082.1 GCA_016845785.1 Fidelibacterota bacterium | reverse complement strand
CGTGCCTTTGATCCAACCAAGATATGCATCCATAAATTTTATGTTGCCCTCCGCTTCGATTTCCAGCGTTTCCGTAAATCCATGAAGGGCGTGCTTCGACGCGGCATATCCCGCGTGGGCCGGGAAACCCATCAAAGCTTGAGCGGTAGTGATAGAGACAATTGTGCCTTTGACTTTTTTCAATTCAGACAGGGATGCGTGGACGCAATTCACTGCCCCCATATAATTCACATCCATGAGTTTTTGAAAAAATGAGGGATCTTGAATATCTTCAAAATTGGCCCACATGCTGACCCCTGCATTGAGAATTATACCGTCCACAGCGCCAAATGGCTTCACTGACTTTTCGACCAATTCGACGCAGGCGTTTCGATCGGAAATGTCTGTGGGTATGGCCATTACCTCCCCCCCGGCCGATTCGATTTCGCCCTGGATTTGTTTGAGTTTATCCTCTCTTCGGGCAGCCAAAACTACGTTGGCCCCTTGCTGAGACAGGCCTTTTGCCAACCCCTCTCCAATGCCGGAAGAAGCGCCCGTAATGATGAATGTGGAACCTGAAATTTGGATAAACTAGCCTTTAAGATTCGTCAGCAAAAACGCCGTTCCGAATCCCGAATATATTGTTCGGGTCGTGGGCCCGTTTTAAATCTTTGATCAATTCGATACTGGAATCTGAAATGGTATCTCGAACGAAATCTTTCCGGATTTTACCCACGCCATGGTGGTGCGAAATAGAGCCCCCGTGTTCCATAATGGCCTTTCGAATGGCGTGTTCAATTTCACCAAAAAGGTCTTCGGCTTCTGGTATATTTTTCACGCTCATCCCCAGCATAAAATAAATACAAACGCCCGTGTGGTAAATCTGTGGAATCCGATAAGAAATGTAAGGCTTCCCCGGAATGTTATGTTTTTCGTGGAGGGTCAATAATGTTTCTGTGGCTGCTTCACAAACGGGTTTGATTTTGCTCCACGGCACAGTTGTCTCCATAGTTTCACCAATCACGTGGTAATCCGTTAAAAAATCTCGGACGTAAGCGATGGCAAAGGTGAGCATGTATCCCCGTTTTCCATTTCCGGGGCCACCTACCAGTCCGCCATGCTGTTTGGCCAGTTTTAAAATGTTTTTTTCTTGATAGGCTACCTCACCGGACGAGCCTTCCATAACGAAGGTTGTGGCACACATTGTGTCCGCATCAAACCCTTTCACCTTCAGGACAAAGAATTTTTCTACTTTGCTCATGAATGCTTTGAATCCTTCGACCTTGGGTTTTAATGCTTGCCCAAATCGGAATTGCACATTATCCACTAATCGCACGCTGGACGGCACATAGTTGGTTTTGGATAAATCGTAGAGAAATTTTGTGCCAGATTCAAAATCTCTAAAAATAACAGAATTGTATTTTTTCACTTCCGGCTTTTTATGAATTTTGAGAACGGCTTTGGTGATAATGCCCAAGTTTCCCTCTGATCCAAATAAAATATTCTGGGGCTTAAATCCAATAGATGCCCGACTCAATGGCTCAACTTGTTCAATGACCCCTTTAGGTGAAATCATGGTTACATTTTCTACAATGTCCTCAATATTGCCGTAGCGGTTCTTTTTCATGCCGCTGGCGTTGGTGGCAATCCATCCACCCAAAGTGGATAGTTCTACACTGTCTGGTTCGTGCCCCATGCAATAGCCACGTTCCTCTAGCCAATTTTCAAGGGCGGTTCCGGTGATACCCGCCTGTACACAGACGCGGCGATCTTCTTCATTCAGCCATTCGATCTGATCCATGCGGCGCATATCTACAGAAACGATCATTCGCTGCTCCGTGTCGGGAATCATGAGTGCGCTAGTCACATTCGTGCCGCCCCCAAACGGGACAAGACATACATTGTGTGTGGCAGCCAATTGAATCAATTGCTGAGTATCTGATTCTGATTCAGCGTAGAAAACCAAATCCACACAGCGGACCACTCGATTATAAAGCACTTTGTATACCTCTTCGGATGTGGTCTGTCCATGGCTGTGGATAAGACGGTCTTCATCATCTAAAGAATAGTGGTCTTCAGAAAAAGCACCTTTGATTGCATCCATGAAAGCATCATTTAAATTGGGTGGTGTGACGGGCTTCTGGTCCACCTCTGCTAGTTTATCGCTTGGATCCACCGTGATGCCCAACACCTCTTCAATGTAAGGAATGAAGTCAGGCATCCGTGTGCCCGAAAGTTCATATCGATCCCCAACCATGGACACAGTTCGATCTTCGTTCAGCACAAAACTGGAATCTTTGTAGCCCCACTTATGTCCCCACGTATTGTGACGGTTGGCAAAAAATTTATTATCCGGCATAAAATGCTTCTCTTTCTTTTTGGATGCAATCTTCTAATGCTTTATTGATCTGATTGATCTGATCAAAATGATCTGATTCTTCTTTGGTAGTAAAACTGGATGGGTGGATGGGTTCTAAAATTTTGATATTAATTTTGGCCGGATACATAAGGAGGCGACCCTTGGGCCATGAGCGAAAGGATCCATCAATAAAAATGGGCACAATGGGGGCATTTAAATGGGCTGAAAAACGGGCGGCCCCTTTTCGGAATGGGCGCATTACATTGGGCTTACCGCGGGATCCCTCTGGAAAGATAACCAAATTCCGGCCGCCCTGATCCATAAAGGCTCGGCAGAGTTCAATGGTATCATCAAATGTGAACTTGTCTCCATTGTTATCTTCAGTTTTCCGTGCGATGGGTACAAGATTCATGACAAAATTGGTGAGTGTCCGCTTTATGGTGCTGTCAAACCAATAATCTTTGGCTGCCAGCATGCCAAAATAATTAAAACTCTTACCGGCCGCTGCACTGATGAGGGCTACATCCATGTGGCTGTTATGGTTGCTAATAAAAACAGCAGATTCGTTAGGTAGGTTTTCTCTCCCAGAAATTTTTACCGGTGTGTACCATAAAAAGACAAAACGGCACCAATAGTAAAAC
>JAERSH010000081.1 GCA_016845785.1 Fidelibacterota bacterium | reverse complement strand
CCACATACCCCAAAAAGAGAAGTATGGGTGCCAAAGTCAAACTTTGAAAGCTATTCACCGTCCCCGTTGACATGAGCGCGTAACCGACTAATAAGGCAGTTACACCCACAGCAAATAGGATATAATTTGTTTTCCCAAATGCCCATCCTTCAAACAAGTGGACATTATTTTTGCTGTTTTTATCGTTCATAGCGGCGGCAAAATTACAGCCATTGTTAAGGGAGACCAATCAGTTTTTTAATAATATTTTGCCATATCTGGGCCTGTATAAGATTTTATACAATATGTTTTGCCATGGATAGTAAAAAATGAATAATTTTCGCCCCCGTAAATGATGAAAAAATTTCAGTTTCATCTGGGTCAAAGTTTCATCGGAATCATGGCGGCGGTAGTTGTGGGCATATTGCTGGCTTTCTATAGCTTGGTTTTATTCTGGCCCCAAGGCAATCCATATGATTCGGTGAAGGTGACCATCCCTAAAGGCGCTTCTCTCAAAGAGGTCAGTGCAAGTTTGCAGGATAAGAATGTCATCCGCAACGAACGCTCCTTTCTACTAGCGGTGAAGACCTTGGGATATGAAAAAGACATCCCTGCAGGCCGATTTAAATTGGTTAAGGCAGCCACCAACTTTGATATTATTGATCAATTGGTGAATGGGATTCACGTAAATAAACGGGTGACCATTCTTGAGGGATGGACGATAAAAGTCATTGCGAAAGAATTGGAAGAAAAATTAGGGATGGATCCGAAGGTATTCGCAGATGCCTGTCGGAACGAATTGCTGCTTTGGAAATGGGGTATTGAAGGCGAATCGGTAGAGGGATATCTTTTCCCGAATACCTATCGATTCTCTGAGGATGAAACGCCTCAGGAAATTATCGGGCGCATGGTGGCAGAATATAAAAACAATGTGAACGATGAATTGCGGCAGGAGATGGCAGATAAAGGGATGACAGAGACTGAAGTGCTCACATTGGCATCCATTATTGAAGGAGAAGCCATCTATGATCGAGAACGGCCCATCATTTCAGGTGTGTACCATAATCGATTACAGATGGGTATGCGGCTGCAGGCTGATCCAACCATTCAATTTATTATTGAAGGATCTCCACGACGGCTGTTGAATAAAGATCTGAAAATTAAATCGCCTTACAATACATATCTAAATTATGGATTACCGCCGGGACCGATTAATAATCCCGGGATTGAATCCATTCGAGCGGCGCTTAATCCGGCAGAAACGGATTACTTGTATTTCGTTGCAAAAGGAGATGGGTATCATACCTTTTCAAAAACGAAAGAAGAACATAATAGAGCAAAACGTCAATTTCAAAAAGTGAGACGTGAAGCGAAAAGAAAAAAATTGAATAAGGGGTAAATTAAAATTCAATGAGTAAACGTAACTTAAATCGCATTCAAAAAGCAGCCGTAGAATCTTTTGGCCGCCCTGTACTGATTTTTGCAGGAGCCGGTAGTGGTAAAACCCGTGTTTTGACCCACAAGATTGCCCACCTCATTGAAAATAATCTTGTCCCGGCTGAACATATTTTAGCGGTTACGTTTACCAATAAAGCGGCGCAAGAAATGCGTGAGCGGGTGAATGGATTATTAAAAGGAAACCAGTCCCAAGTCAATATGGGGACATTCCACTCTATTTGTGCCCGCATCCTCCGAAAAGAAATTCATCACCTTGGGTATACACCGGATTTTTCCATTTTTGATGTGAAAGATCAGATTGCCATGGTCAAGGTCGTTATCGAAGCCATGGATATTCCAAAAAATTATGTTACGCCTCAAGAAGTGCGCCATAAAATCAGTTACTTTAAGAACAAACTGATTCACCCGGATGAAGCAAAACGTAAGGCCCATTTGGTCATTGAAAAAACATATGCAGATGTATATAAACGATACCAAAAAGCACTAAAAGAAAACAATGCAGTCGATTTTGATGATTTACTTCTCCTGCCTTTAGAGATTTTCGAAACACATCCTGAAGTACTGGAAAAATATCGTCAGCTTTGGCAATATATTTTGGTGGATGAATATCAGGATACGAATAAACCGCAGTTTATGCTGGTCAAATATTTGGCCCAAAAACAGCAACAAATTTGTGTGGTGGGTGATGATGATCAATCCATATATGGCTGGCGCGGTGCCGATATCAGAAACATCCTGGACTTTGAAAAGAATTTTGGTAATTGTGAAGTATTTAAGCTGGAAAAAAATTATCGATCTTCTGGGCATATTCTTGAAGCGGCCGCTACGGTTGTAAAAAATAATGAGAATCGCGCACCAAAAGATTTAATCCCCCATAATGGTGCCGGTGAAAAATTGGGATTGATAGAAACCCATGATGAGATGGAAGAGGCAGACGCAGTGGTGAATGCGTTGGAAAAAGAAATTAAACTTGAAAAACGGAATTTCAGTGATTTCGCCGTTCTCTATCGAACCAATTCCCAATCCCGTGCATTGGAAGATGCATTCCGTCGTTCAGGCATTCCCTATAATATTGTGGGTGGTGTTCGATTCTATGAACGAAAAGAGATTAAAGATCTCATTGGATATTTATCACTTATTGTAAATCCAAAAGATACCATTTCTCTGCGTCGTGTCATCAACTTTCCACCTCGTGGCATTGGTATTAAAACTGTGGATAAATGTGTCATTCAAGCGGAGAATGATAATAAAGAAATGATCGATGTGCTGAATGCGCCGGAAGCCATGGGCATCCGAGGTAAGCAGGCCGATTCACTCAAAACCTTTTATAACATTATAAAAAAGTATAATGAATTGTTGCCCAAACTCAATGCAGGAGAATTGGTACGCACATTAATTGAAGAAACAGGCATCAAAGGATATTATCGTGAAAGTTCAGCACCGGAGGATGCAGAACGATTTGATAATGTGATGGAGTTTCTAAAAAGTGTTGATGATTTTATGGTTCGTGAACCGGAGGGTGGTCTCTCCCAATTTCTTGAAGAAGTCTCTCTTTTGACCGATTTGGATCAGTGGAATGATGAAACCAATCGTGTAACCTTAATGACACTGCATGCAGCAAAAGGCTTAGAATTTCCTGTGGTGTTTATTACCGGTCTTGAGGATGGATTATTCCCCATGTATAGTGCTCTCGAAACCAAAGAAAAATTAGAAGAAGAGCGGCGGTTATTTTATGTGGGTCTAACTCGTGCCATGCATAAAGTCTATTTAATGTATGCGAACCATCGGCGACGTATGGGGTCGGATGATTTGTATGGTATGGTGTCTCGGTTCGTCCATGAGGTGCCGGAAGAAAAATTAGAAAAAATTTCATTTACATCTGCACTTACGCGGAAGGTGGTGGGGGGCAAACCGGGTCGCCACACCAAAACCGCCGTTAGCCGAACTGTGGTTGCCTTTGACGATTTCCAAGTTGGTGATTTCGTAGAGCATGCCATTTTTGGTATTGGAAAAGTCATGGCATTAAGCGGCCAAGGTGAAAACCAGCGTGTAGGTATTGTGTTTAAAGACGGCCTGAAAAAGAAACTCGTCGTCAAATTCGCCAACCTTAAAAAAGTCGACACCCCAGAAGGATAAAATATTCCATGAATTGGGTGGAATCTTATTCCATTCTACGGTTGCTTACGCTTAACTTCTGAGACTCATTATCAATAGCAGGGAGCTAAAATGGCATCACCCAATCCGCTGAAAAAAGCGTTAAAAAAAGAAGGGTTACGATACACCCAGCAACGGCAATCCATTTGGGATGAAATGTGTGCTACGGATGAACATCGCGACGCAGAAGAAATTTATCTTTCACTCCGCAATGAAGGGATGAATGTATCCCGTGCAACCGTATATCGCACCATTGATGTATTGGTGAAAAATAATTTGGTGCGAAAATTGGAGTTAGGCGATGGCCGTGCACGATATGAGCATAAAATGGATTCAGGGCACCACGACCATCTCATTTGTGTTCAATGTGGTAAAATTGAAGAATTCATGGACGAAACCATTGAAGAGAGACAAGATCAAATTGTGGATGATCTCGGCTTCAAACTTATTCGCCACATTCATCAATTATTTGTGATTTGTAACGACTGCCAGTAGCCATGACCTTAACGGACTTGTCCTTGGGGGAAACAGGGATTATTCAAAAAATAGAAGCCGACACTGCTTTATCAAATCGACTTCGAGAATTGGGATTGCTGGATGGTATGGCTGTCCGCATGGTTAAAATGGCTCCATTTAAGGGCCCCGTTGAGATAAAGGTACGCCATTCGTATTTATCCATCCGCTGGAATGATGCCCAGTCTATTTTGTTGAAATCATGAAATATCATTTTGGTTCATCATCAGCCAAAGGCGGTCATGATGGTGATCGCTGGGTGGCACTTGTGGGGAATCCCAATTGCGGCAAAACAGCAATTTTCAATCTGCTCACCGGATTAAATCAAAAAGTATCGAACTACCCCGGCATTACTGTTGAGAAAAAAGAAGGTCTTGCCAGAACAGACCATGGTGATTTCCGTTTATTAGACCTGCCCGGCACCTATAGCCTATCTCCGGAATCGTTTGATGAAGAAATCGTATCAGAACAAATCGATCAATGGGCGAGAGGCATGGCACCACCATCGGTGATTATTTCAGTGGTGGATGCAACCAACCTGGGACGAAACTTGTATTTGACTTCTCAATTGCAGGACTTAAATATTCCCATCGTAATTGCCCTGAACATGATGGATCGTCTTGAAGAAAATTATCATATCGATTATGAAAAGTTGGCGAAAGAAATGGGTGTGGCTGCAGTCGTACCCCTATCAGCAAAATTGAATGAAGGACTTCCACAGTTGAAATCTGAGGTGATACATGCCTTCATTGATAATCATGATATTGCTGATTCTCCTCCGTGGATGGATTCAGAGATGGTTTCAAAATATGCGTCAACTACGCATGATGGCTATGCATCATCTCGCTTTGGTTTGGCGCAATCCATGAGAGATCAAAATAAATCGGGGATGAATAATGGCGATCATGAAGCCGTATTGCGATACCGTTGGATAGATGATATTTTATCTCGAGTCACGCGCCGAGAAGTTGAAACACCATTGGCCCCATCCCGAAGTGAAAAGTGGGATAAAGTATTAACCCACCAATGGGGCGGTCCAATCATTTTTGTCAGCATTTTATATTTTATTTTTCAATCCATTTTTACATGGGCTACTGTTCCCATGGATTGGATTCAATTGGGCATGGATAATTTCAGCACCTTTGTTGTAGATAAAATGTCTGACGGTATGCTCCGAGATATTCTAGTCGAAGGCATTATTGGTGGTGTGGGAGCCATTGTCATTTTTCTACCCCAAATTTTGATTTTGAGTTTTTTCCTAACCCTCTTAGAAGATACTGGATATATGGCCCGTGTGGCCTTTATGCTGGATAAAGGTATGACCAAAATGGGTCTCCATGGTAAGTCCGTTTTGCCATTGATGAGTGGATATGCTTGTGCCATTCCGGGCATTATGTCTACGCGAAACATTGATAGTTGGAAGGAACGATTGGTCACCATCTTGATATTGCCTCTCATGTCTTGCAGTGCGCGCTTGCCTGTATATACATTACTCATCGGTGCATTCATACCATCTATTACTGTAGGTGGATATTTCAATCTTCAGGGATTAACCTTAGTCCTCATGTATTTTTTAGGGACGGCTGTGGCATTGATTTTGGCCAAAGTGTTTAGCAGATGGATCGGCGAAAAATCATCTTCATCATTTATTATAGAGTTGCCCCCATATCGTGTACCCATCCCCAAATCTGTATTGCGTCATGTATTCATTCGCGGGAAGTTATTTTTGGTAAATGCGGGGAAGGTGATCATGGCCATTTCAATCGTGTTATGGTTTTTAGCATCCTTTCCAAAAGTGGATTCACCGAATTCGGAAATAAACCCCATTCATCATAGCTATGCGGGAAAAATAGGTCATGCCATGGAACCGGTCATACGTCCACTGGGATTTGATTGGAAAATCGGTATTGGTTTATTGACATCCTTTGCTGCAAGAGAAGTGATGGTTTCCACTATGGCCACCATTTACAATGTGGAGGATGCAGGGGAGGAGACGGTCAATCTCAAAGAAGCCATGCGCGCAGATGTCCATCCTGAAACGGGTGCCCCTACCTATACACCCTTGGTGGCGTTGGCATTGATGGTCTTTTATGTATTTGCAGCCCAATGCATGGCCACATTCGCCATTGTTCGCCAAGAAACCAATTCGTGGAAGTGGCCCATGTTTATGGTCGTTTATATGACAGCATTGGCATATTTCGGCGCCATGGCTGTATATCAAGGTGGAAAATTATTGGGTTATTCCTAATGGATATTCAAACCATTATTGGGTACGGTATCGGATTGGCTGCTTTGATCTATGCCATTGGGATTTTTATTAAACAATTCAAAACGCCGGAAGTTGATCCAAAATGTGATGAATGTCCTGTGCTCGAAAACATGAAAACGGAAGAGAGTTAACTCAGTTTTTTCTCCATCATAAGGCTCCCCCATTTGGAGGTGCCTTTCACTTTAAATCCCTTCTTTTCATATAATTGTTTTGCCGGTTCATTTTTCGGCATGACGCGAATGGTCATGATTTCCATATTTAATTCAAGGGCTTTTTTTTCTAAAAAATCCAGCATTTGCGTTGCGAGACCTTGTTGCCGAAACTTGGGATCAATAAATACGTGAAGTGCATGAGCGCATTTTATATCCTCAACAATCATCATGTTTCCGATCCCAACAATCCAATCATCCGATTTAATAACATAGCTGTCAATATCGTTGTTTGCATAGGTGAGAGATACCCAATTCTTAAACTTAAATGGATACTTTATTCGAGGGTCCGTCCAATTGAGTTCTTTAGGGTTTTTGAACCACGTAGAAAGAACAGACTCCAAAATGCGGAGGTCTTTCTGATTTTGATAACTGATTTTTTCAATACTGATGGTCATGTGTCTTTGACAATAATGTTGTAAGTTTATCCCTTAAATTTAGTCCCAATGAAGTCCATAGTACCCATCTCAAAATTTAAAGCAGGCGAAACGATCCAAGGCTTTTACCTGTGCGTTGAAAAACACCTCCGCCATACCCGTGCAGGAGACCTCTATCTCGATCTTGTCCTCCGTGATCAAACGGGCCAAATCCATGGAAAAGTATGGGATAAAGTTTCGGACTATCATGAAAAATTTGACAGTGGCGATGCAGTAGCCATCAAGGGAGAAGTGGATCTATTTATGGATCGACCCCAATTGACGGTGAAACGAATCAATAAAGCTACCGTGCAAAATTATGCCCGTTATGGATTTGATCCGGCGTTGGTGGTACCCACAGCACAGGATGACCCAAAGGTCATGTGGAAAGAAACAATGGCCATTATCAAATCCATGAAAAATCCCTTTTTAAAAAAATTGACATTTCAAATTTATCAGAACAATAAAGAAAAATTATTGGTTCATCCTGCGTCTGTTTCCATGCATCACAATTACCGATCCGGATTTTTGGAGCATGTATTATCCATGGCGAAAACGGCAAAACAATTGGCACCGCACTATGGCGTCGACCATGATCTTGTGGTGGCAGGGGTCCTCCTACATGACATTGGGAAATTGGATGAAATTGAATCGAATTATGAAGCGAATTTCACTGAAGAAGGTAATTTGATTGGCCACATTGTTATGGGGCGTGATATGGTGAGAAAAGGAGCGAAACAAATTAAAAAATTCCCCAAAGAATTATTGCTGAAAATGGAACATATCATTCTATCTCACCAAGGCAAGTATGAATGGCAGAGTCCCAAAAAGCCCGCTTTTAAAGAAGCACTTCTTGTTCATCTCATTGATGTATTGGATAGCCAAATGAATATCATGGACAAGGCACTTTCAGAAGATCAAGAAACAGGGGATTTTACGAATCGCCATAATTATTTTAGAATACCCCTATATAAAGGATCTGATGGCGCTAAATAATTTGGTCCGGGCGGCGATTTTTTGCGCCTTGGCTATCGGGATGGGGTTTTCATTGATGTTGGTTCCCAATGTGGAATTAATCACGGTTATTGTTTTTTTATCGGGCCTAACGCTGAGATGGAAGTGGGGCGCATTGGTTGGGGGAACGGCAATCTTTATTTATTCCGGCATGAACCCAATGGGATCGGGATTAAGCTTTCCGCCATTATTTATCATGCAAATTTTAGCCATGGCCCTCATCGGCGGTTTAGGCGGATGGCTTCGTCCTGTATTTTTTGTAAAAGAGATGAAACCATTCACCTTAGCCGGACTGGCGCTTGTGGGATTTTTATCCACACTCATGTATGATGTGTTTACATTAATTTCTTATCCACTTGCTGCAGGATTGGGTTTATCCGGCATGGTGGCCGCCTTGGTAAAAGGATTGGGATTTACGTTGCTCCATGAAATATCAAATGCGGTTGTGTTTGTCATAGCCGTCCCCAACGTGGTGAAACACCTAAAATAGTTCATGAAACATCTGAGATTCATTGTTGTGATGGCGTTATCAGGATTGATCCATGGCCAAGTCACCATCCCCTTCGATTGGGGCGGGCAAAATGGAATGCTGATTCATGAGGGATCCCTATTTTGGAACAGAAGTTGGACATCCGGTGTATTGCTATTTGATGGCACATATACATCATATCCCAACCGATTTGGTGGCTATACCTCCAACCAATTCAAATCATTAAGTACGGGGGAATTGCCCACATATCATCCCTTGCCCGATTCAACACGGACCACATCCCAATTTGATTATTACCGCGGTGATTATATTTATGATCAATTGGATCTCAGGGCCAAATATGAATCCAAAAACCAATGGATAAACATCCATGGATTTAAACGAACCCATGGTGGTAACACAGGACATTATCTTCATCCCGCTGGAGGAAGATCGCCCATTCATCATGCTTATCGGTTGGATTATGGCGTTAAGCGTGGCGATCGGCAAATTGAAGTCAGTACGGGCCGATATGTCACCAGAAGTGGATTGCCAGATTCCACCCAAAATGGCTCAGAAGATGACAATATTATTACCGCAGGTTTTCGAATTGAGCAACCGGTGGGGGATTGGAAAATGAAAGGCCATTTTGCCCAGTTTGCACAACATCGCAAGGTTCACCATTCTGCTTTATCCGATTCAAATTATCGAGATATTAATCGGAACCTGATCAATCTACAATTAGCATCCCCATCAGGTATGATATATGGCATTGAGCAGCAAGCACAACAGGTAAGTTCATCCATCCATAATCGCTCATTGGCATGGACGAAATTATATAGTAAAAAACAGTTGGGCGCATTTTCAATGTTGGGCGGTGTACAAATATTAAACTCTGATGATGCATTCCCCTTTGTATGGGAAGTGGATTATCATAAACCGATGGGTGAGGGATTTATTCAATTAACCTCTTCAGGCGCACCGACACCAAAGCACCCCGATTTGGATGATCCAAATGATAAATCAGCTTTCGAATATTGGAGTCGATCGGCCATTCGAGGGGGATATCAAACTTCATCCCTTAATGTAGCAGGGTATTTGGCACTGACTCAAAATAGTTTCATTGGTGCCGATAGTAGCTATGTGACACTGGCCGGCGGAGAATTGAGTTATCGATTTCAAAATGGATGGGGACTGTTTTCTTCATTTTACACCCAACTGGATACGAGTCAATATTTGGGTGGAATGGGTACCCAAATTGAAGCGGGTGTAAAAGGGAAGCTGAATCTGTTTAAAAATAATATGATGATTGATGCTACCCTTTGGACTACCGGTAGTCAGGGACGAATGAGACATGTTGCGTATCACCCCATTTTGCATACTCCCTTTAAGCACCAGAAATCGGAGTGGGCACTGCCCAATCGTTGGTTATTTCACTTTGAAGCAGTGGCCAATATTTCTGGTGTTTTGGTGACCTATCGGATTAATAATTTACTCAATGCATTTGGTGAAACTGGGGATGAGGCTTGGATTCAGCAAAACTACATTTATCCACCATTAGGTCGAATGATGCAATTTGGTGTATCTTGGTCCTTCGATAATTAATCAATCTCCTTTTCGAATAGAATAAAATCACCGGGGATAGCCCCCACTTCATAAGTCTGCAGTTTTTCATTTTTATCATTAAAAACATATACGGTATCCGGCGCAACATAATCCGTTTGACCAATGAATATATAATCTCCCACAGCGGAAGCTGAATAAGCACCGCCAGCAATACCAATCATTTGAGTCGTCTGGACTGTTAAATCTGAGTTTAATGGCGCAACACCGCCTTTATAGGAACGATAAATTTTATCATTAAACATAAAAAGATCTGAGCCAAAATCACCGGTTTCGCCCAAATCTTTTGTGGTAACATTTTCCGTTTTTATATCGACGAAACTGTTGCCGGCATAGGTATTCCAAACCGCATCATAATAGGAGCTGGCCACATACAATTTATCATCAAGAATTGTCATCCTTCCCGGGCCTGAAATAACGGTGTAAGTGGATACAATATTCCCATCCATTGATAGCTTTAAAACACGATCGTCCGATGACCAATCCGGTTTCATAGTCATACTCACATAGAAGTGATTCTCATGGAATAATATATCCTCGGGCATCCCATCCAACGCTATGGTTTTATCGATGGTATTGGTCTTAAGATTAATAACCAATATCCCTTTGCTATTCCATGCTGTGACGTAGCCTTTTCCATTGTGGATAACCATATAACGGGGACTGGTCCCTTTTACATCAATGGATTGTGTATGGATTGCTTGCTCACCACTCAAATCGAATATTTCTATGCTATGGCTCGTATTGTTTACTACATAGAGCTGATCTTCGGATAATGCCATGGATTGGCCCACATCACCCAATGGCTTACCCGTTTGATTTTGATAAATGGGTCCATTCACAATAGGCTTTTCCGGGTTGGCCATCCACAAGCTTGCATTAAATTGACCGAAGTTTCCTTCACACAGGATGAATACGTTCGATTCTGTTAGGGGATCATTATCATTAGGGAAAAATGCATCACATCCAATTTGCGACCAAACGATTATGGCCAGAAAGGGTTTGATTATTTGTTTCATTTTGAATCTCTTTTTAATTGGGGTTTGAATTGAATTCGAATGGAAAAACTTCGACCCGGTTCTGGATAACCATTCACTGTCATCACAGAAGTGTCGAGGAAATTTTCACATGAAATTGAAATAGAAGTCTGTTCGTTAAATGACCGTTCGACTCCACCGGATATAATGAAGTAGGGATTGAGTACCACATCTTTCGGCCAACTATACATGGATATTCGTTCTCCTAAATAATGGCCGGTTACCCATCCATTTAATTGAGATGTTTCCATGTGGAAGGAAATGCCACCCATGGTTTTCGGTGTATATCGAAGGGGCTTCTTCGCCAAAAAATCTTCCGATTGATTATAGGTGAAATGGCCTGAATATGACAATAGTCCTATCAAGGGACCACTTGCAGTGATGGTCAAAATATTTCGCTGTGATTCAGCAATATTTTTGGGTGTCCAAAATGAACCGGAACTGGTCCATTGAATTAAATTCGTACTTTGCTTTATACTGGCGCTTAGGGAGACGGCATGTTCACGAATTAAAAATTGATTCTCAATCCTTACCCATTGAGATGTTTCTGGTTTGAGATCCGGGTTTCCGCCGGGGTTCCAGTACAAATCGTTAAAAGTAGGGAATCTAAATCCATTCCCTGCCATGAGTGAGATTCTATTGATAATCCCTTGACGCGAAAAACCAGTTTGCCACGTCCAAGCAGTCAGTCCATCATCTTGACCATCGTACCGAATACTGCTTTCATGATTGAGATTTGGACGAATCTGCCATTTTAATGTATTGGCATAGGCAATATATTTCTGTGCATGATTTTCTGTATCTGTACTGGAAATCGTGTGTGTTTTTATTTGAAATAATTGGTCAATATCTACAGACGGATTGGGTTGAAACTGCCAGCCAAATGACAATTGATTTACAGCCAAATCATGACGGCTATTCACTGCATATTGTGGGTTTTTATAAGATTCATCACTGTGGCGAAATTGGGAAGAAATAGAAAAAAGATGATTTTGGCGCTGCCACATAGATTTTAATTCAAATAAATGTATATCATCTTTACGCCTTGCATCTGGTGAAGGGGAGAAGACCAAACCGGATACCCCTCTGGTTTGTTGAGAAAAAAGATATGCCATAGAGGCAAACCAATGTGGAGAAATAGATCTTTTGGTACCCATGGCGTAGAAGGATTGCCGAAAACTGTTATTGGCCAATTTTCCTGATTTACCATTGTAATTGTATGGGAAATTTCCCCTTGATTCGGATTGCCCCAAACCAATATGGGACTGCCAAATCTTTCCGGGTAATTGGATGATCCCATTTAATGAGCGGCGGCCAAAACTGCCCCCTTTCGCTTCTATCATGGATGATCTTGGACTGGATATCATGATGGCACCATCAATACTGCCTGAACCAAATGTAATGGCCGGTTTTTTGGAGATTGAAATACGTTCCATCATGAATGAAGGTAATTGAGATAAATCCGATTCACCATTCTGAGGACTGGTCACATCAATCCCATTCCAGACGACCTTTGTATGAGAAGACAGCCCACTCCCGAGAGTAATGTTTTTTATACCGGCCGAACCGCCATAAGTCCGCATGGACAATGAAGGCACGGAATATAATGTTGGATTTACACCAATGTGAGGCCCAATGGATTTGTGTCCTGTTTGTATAGAATGAGATTGTTTGACATTCACTTGATCCATGGGGATAGGATCGGGACTGAGATTGATGTGCAAAATATTGTTTGATACTGGAAGGGTAACCTGTCCATACCCATAATGCTGTATCCGAATGGAATCGCCAATTTGGCTATTGATTTTAAAATATCCATAATCGTCAGTGGTCGCCCATTCGCCAGAAGTGATATTGTGCACAATGGCGTGGGGAAGGGGTGTACGTTGATGATATACAAAACCAGTCACCTCAGGCGTGACGCCCCAGACGAGAGAAAGGCATGTTAAAGTTTGAATAAACCTAGACAACTGTTCTCGCCGGTGTTGGCGAGAAAGCATCTAAATTGCGCGGATGATAGGACTGTTTTGAAGTACGTATCATGACCTTTTTTCCCGAAAGTCAGTGGATAATCATGTCTACCCAGGTCTCCCGACTTACGCTTTGCAGCGATCACGGTAGCGGGTACTGTGTCCGAATTCAACGGCCTTCCCTGCTGTAAACATGTTAAAAATACGATACGAATTTAGAAGAAATATTGAGTGTATAAAACAATGGATTCATTCATTTTCAAAATATAATAAATTGAAACACTTATGCATTCTGAGTGAGGGAGTAACGGTGTAAATTCAATGCTATGATTTCGCCAAAAAAGAACGGTTCTATACTTAATCAATCGGTATTGGTCCTCAATACAAATTATTCTCCCATGGATATTTGTACGGCACGGAGAGCCATTTGTTTATTCTATAATGAAAAGGTAGATATATTGGAATCATACCGTGAGCATGTACATTCACCCTCGGTTACGCTCCCATTACCCAGCATCGTGAAGTTGAGGGATTTCGTCAGCCATAATAAAATGGATGTGATTTTAACCCGGCGAAATATAATGGTTCGGGATGATCATCAATGTCAATATTGTCAAACAAAAAAAGGGCCTTTAACATTGGATCATGTGTTACCAAAAAATAGAGGTGGAGGTGATGTATGGGATAATTTGGTGACGGCCTGTCAACCTTGTAACCATAAAAAAGGAAACCGGACGCCGGAAGAAGCAAGAATGGCATTAAAACGGATACCTAAAAAACCAAATAAGATTCATTATTTTCAACAATTTATTCATGAAAAACAGGGTGCATGGCGCCCGTACCTATTTATGGAGTCCTTTTAAATGAAACGTGTATTGAGTGGCATTCAGCCATCCGGTGATTTGCATTTGGGCAATTACTTTGGCATGATGTCTCGAATGATAAAATATCAGGAAGAGAATGACCTATTCTGTTTTATTGTGAACTATCATGCGTTAACCACGATCCAAGATAAAAAAACACTCTCAGAAAACACGCTAAATGCAGCCATCGACTTCATGGCGCTGGGTTTGGATCCTGAACGATCCACATTTTGGATTCAAAGTGATGTACCGCAAGTGTGTGAATCGACGTGGCTATTATCCAACATCGTAAATGTAGGCCTTTTAGACCGCGCCACATCTTACAAAGATAAATTGGCAAAAGGGCTGAATGCGAATGTGGGCCTTTATTCCTATCCAATTTTAATGGCATCTGACATCTTATTATTTGGCGGTGAAATCGTCCCCGTTGGCAAAGATCAAAAACAGCACCTTGAGATGACCAGAGATATGGCCATTCGTTTTAATCAGACTTTTGGAGATGTATTTATTGTGCCTGAACCGGATATTGAAAAAACGAATCAATTGATCCCTGGTTTGGATGGGCAAAAAATGAGTAAATCCTACGGAAATACCATTCCGCTTTTTGGACCGGAAAAGGCCATACGAAAACGGTTTATGTCCATCGTCACTGACTCAACTGATATTGATCAGCCAAAAAGTATTGATACGGCTTTATATCAGCTCTATGCCTTGTTCCTCAATGATGATGAGCAAAAAGAATTGGCAGAGCGATTTGCCACTCCGGGGATGCGCTATGGTGATGTGAAGCAGGATTTATTCGAATGTTTTTGGACTACATTTTCTCCCTTTCGAGAAAAAAGAGAATATTTAATCAATCATAAAGATTATGTGCTGAGTCAACTTAAGGCAGGTGCAGAAAAAGCAGGTGCTGTGGCAGATACGTATTTAAACAATGCCAGAAAAGCCATGGGGTTGAACTATGGAGATGCCATTGTATAAAGTCCAGCTTGATCAATTTGAAGGGCCATTGGATCTTCTTCTTTATTTCATTCGTCGGGATGAAATTGATATTTATGATATTCCCATTGCCCAGATTACGGCTGAGTATCTCCAAATTATTGAGGATTTGAAATCCATGAATCTTTCTGTGGCAGGTGAATTTATTTTAATGGCTGCCACCCTGATGCGAATCAAGTCTAAAATGCTGCTGCCTCGTCCCGAATTGGATGATGAAGGTGAACCCATAGATCCGCGGACAGAATTGGTTCAGCAATTGGTAGAGTATCAACGGTTTAAAGATGTATCCGCTGAACTATCAATGAAATGGCACGATCAAAGTTATCGTCATGAACGGTCTGGACCCCAAGAAATTGAAGGAACAGACGATGTGGAGGTATATCTAAAAAAGGTAAGTCTGTTTGATTTGGCTCAATATTTTAAAGAAGCTATGGATCGGATGCCGGTTATCACCGCTTATGAACTCCATCGGGAGCCCATCAGTTTGGATGATAAAAAACATTTTATTTTAAAATCTTTTGATGGAGATGGCACATTAACCTTTTCACGATTATTGTCATCCTGTGAAGATAAATTAGAAATAATCGTTACATTTTTAGCGGTATTAGATTTGATGCGCCTATTTGAAATCGTTATTTATCAAAATAATTTGTTCGATGATATGGAAATTCATCGGCTTGAAAAGAATTAAATCATGTCAGAAATGAATCCTATTATTGAAGCATTGCTGTTTGCAAGCCCGGAGCCTCTAACCCAAAAAAGAATCAACCTAATTTTTGATGAAGATCCTCCCAATTTAGAGGCATGCATTGATGCATTATCCGAAAAGTACAATGCCAATGGATCCGGAATTGAAATTTTGAATGTGGCAGGCGGTTATCAAATCCGCACCAAGCCTGAGCACGACATTTACGTGCGGCGATTATTGAATAAAACGGGGCAATTGCACTTATCTCAAGCCGCCCTCGAAACGCTGTCTATTATTGCATACAAACAACCTATCAGTCGGTCCGATATTGAAGCGATTCGTGGTGTAGATTGCGCCGGTGTTTTGAAAACGCTATTAAAAAAGACATTGATTAAAATCCGCGGACGGGATGAAGGCCCTGGTCGTCCTTTGATGTATGCCACCACAGATGAATTCCTTCAGGCATTCGGATTGAGTCGCCTGGCTGATCTGCCGAAATTGAAAGAAGTTGCTGAACTATTAGAAGAACAGCCGGCTTTGACTGAGCAAATTGATGCGTTTAAATAAATTTTTAGCTCAGGCTGGTGTGGCATCCCGGCGAGAAGCCGATCGATTTATCCAAAATGCCATGGTTACTGTAAATGGGGTAATTGAAAATAATCCGGCCTATCAAGTGAAGGATAAGGATGATATTATTTTTGATGATCAGCGTTTAAAAATCGAAAAAAATACACGAATTATTTTATTAAATAAGCCTACAGGTTATATCACCACAGCCAAGGATCCTCTTAAAAGAAAAACAGTAATGGATTTGGTTCGAACAAATGAACGGTTGTTCACCATTGGCCGCTTGGATAAAGATACAACAGGATTACTTTTATTGACGAACGATGGCCAATTGGCCAATACGCTGATGCATCCAAAACACCGCATCCCAAGAATTTATAAAATTGAGATTGATAAAATATTTCGCAGTTGGGAAATCAAACGAATGGCAACCAAGGTGTATATCGGCCAAAAAGAATGGGGTAGAGCTGAAGTGGTTTCCCAAAATCAAGTAAAAGGCCGTGCCACTGTTTTCTTAAAGTTGTATCAGGGAAAGAAAAGAGAAGTCCGGCGACTGGTGTATCGAATGAAGCGAACACTGTTTAGCCTCGAACGGGTTCAGTATGGGCCCATTGAGTTGGGTGATATTCCGCTCGGATCATGGCGAGATTTAACCGAAGAAGAAATGGCTGCACTTCAGCGATTGAATTCGGGGAAATAATCATTGATCCAATAGAGTATAATTATTGGTATATCTTTTAAATAATGAGTAAATTTCTTGGCTCATTGAGAGTTGAAATTTTATGATTGTAGCGATAGACGGACCGGCGGCAACCGGTAAAAGTACTTCGGCTAAATTGGTGGCCCAAAACTTGGGTTTTACTTATTTAGATACTGGAGCAATGTACCGGTGTGTTACCCTATCCGTTTTACGTCATAACATTGATCTGTCCAATAATTCGGCCCTTACTCAACTTTTGTCAGATTTGAATATAGAATTTGGTCAAAAGAATGGAGACGTGTCCGTGTGGTTGAACGGAGAAAATGTATCTGCTGAAATCAGACAAGCGGATGTGACAAACCATGTGAGTGCCGTTAGTGCACTGGCATCCGTCAGAGAGGCGTTGGTTCGAATTCAGAGACAAATCGCAGCCAATCAGAATTGTGTATTAGAAGGTCGGGATATTGGAACCATAGTATTCCCTGATGCTGAGATCAAATTCTTTCTTGTTGCAGATGATCGGGTGAGAGCCGAAAGGCGTCAATTGGATCTAAAAGCACTTGGTGAGGATAAATCCATTGAAGCATTAATAGCAGACATTAGAAGACGGGATAAATTGGATTCAGAGCGCGACCATTCTCCGCTGCGAAAAGCGGAAGATGCCATCGAAGTGGATACCACACAATTAACCATCAATGAGCAGGTTGACTTTATGGTCAACAAAGTAAAATCATTAACAATAGGAAACTAAACCACCATGAGTGAAACTGTACAAGAACCCGTTGTAGAACAGACCCCTGATTCCCAGGAATTAGAAGTCAGCGCAATTGAAGAGAATGAAGCGCCTGCAACATCTACTGAAACCGAAGAAGCTGTAGCTGAAAAACCAGCAGAAGCGGTCAAACCAGAATTAAACTATCTCGCTGACGATCTGTTCAATGATATTCGTCAGGTATCTATTGATGACCTCATCGATGAAGATGTCGTAGAAGAGGTACCCCAAGAAGAACAGGATCGATATTTATCTACATTCTCAGAAATCAGCGAACGTGAAATCGTTACCGGTCGTGTAATCGGTATGAATGAAAAAGAAATCCTGATTGATATCGGATTTAAATCAGAAGGCATTATTAACCGCGACGAATTTGCAGAAGATGCTTTACCTGAAGTGGGCGAAAAGTTAGATGTCTACTTAGAGCGGATGGAAGATGAAAGTGGTAAAACGGTTCTTTCAAAAGAAAAAGCTGACTTCTTGCGCCGTTGGGTAGAACTGCGTGATATCCACGAAACAGGCAAGATTATCCAAGGGAAAATTGTCCGGAGAATTAAAGGCGGTATGGTTGTGGACCTAAATGGGGTTCAAGCCTTTTTACCCGGTTCTCAAATTGATGTAAGACCTGTTAAAGATTTTGATCGATACCTGGATACAGAAATGGATCTTCGTGTTGTCAAATTTAATGAATTCCGTAAAAACGTTGTTGTGTCTCACAAAGCGATTCTAGAAGAAAGTCTTGCTGAACAGCGTGATGAACTATTCCAGAAACTTGAAGTAGGCAGTGTCATGGAAGGCCGCGTTAAGAATATTACCGATTTTGGTGTATTTATTGACTTAGGCGGTATTGATGGCTTACTCCATATTACCGATTTGAGTTGGGGACGTGTCAACCATCCGTCTGAATTGATTGGTATGGACGATACATTAACGGTGAAAATCATCGATTTTGATCAAGAGAAAAAACGGGTATCATTGGGCTTGAAACAATTGACGCCTCATCCTTGGGATAATGTGGATGAACGATATCCGGAAGGTGAAAAAATATCCGGTAAAGTGGTGAGTATGACCAACTATGGTGCATTTATCGAAATTGAACCCGGTGTAGAAGGTTTGGTTCATGTGTCTGAAATGTCATGGACACGCCATGTGAAAAATCCATCAGAAATGTATTCCCTCGGAGACGAAGTGGAAGCTGTCGTTTTGGCCATTGATACTGAAGAACGGAAAATCAGTTTGGGTGCAAAACAGCTTCAAGCCGATCCATGGGATCAAATTGAAGAAAAATACATGGTGGGGACTGTTGTAAAAGGTAAAGTCATTAACTTGACCCAATTTGGCGCGTTTGTTGAATTGGAAGAAGGAATTGATGGCCTTATCCATGTATCCGATTTATCGTGGACAAAAGTGGTTCGTCATCCAAAAGAGGTGGTAGAAAAAGGACAAGAAGTTGAAGTTCGCGTCATGGAAGTATCCCGGGAGAGCCGTCGAATTGCCTTAGGCCTCAAACAAGTAGAAGATGATCCATGGCCTGAATTGGTAAAAACCTTTGAAACCGGCAAAGAAGTAGATGGTGAAGTGGTTCGCGTTCTGGATAAGGGTATTATTTTACTCTTAGAAAATGATGTAGAAGGTATCATCCCTTTTGGTCGCCAACCCAAGCGTCAACGGAAGGCACTTTCATCCAAATATAAAGCAGGTCAAACCATGGGTGGTGTTGTCATGGAAGTGAAACCTGACGATAAAAAAGTTGTCCTGTATGTTGAGGAGCTTAGCGCCGATCAACCTACACAAAAAGATGATGTTCAGGAATACCTTGAAAGTCAGGATGCACCGGAGGGTGAAAAAATAGAAATCCCCATGGATTCTGATGAAAATACTGAAGGTGATACAGCGGCGGCGGACGAATAGTCCCCGCCACTTGGCCTAACGATAAGTTATTATGGGGAAAGGATTTAATCCAGACAGTCTCAAATCCTTCCTCTCCTGGCAAAAGCTGGGAATTCGAATTGGTGCTATTGGCTTGGCTGGCCTACTGTGGTTATTCGTCGTGAGTGAAAACGAATATACCATGGTGGTGGATATGCCGATTGAAGCACGAAACCTCCCTGCAAGGCATGCATTGGGTGAAGAAGTTCCGGACTTCGCGAAAGTTCGATTAAAAGGAACGGGACGATCTCTCTTTAAAACCATCATTCTGAAACAGTTTATACCTGATTTTAAACTGGTGCTGGATTTGGAACGGATATCTGAAGAATATAATTTTATTCTGAATGACTATTTTGAACGGTATCCCCAAAAAGTAGCCATCCCCTCAAACTTTGATGTGGAATATGTTGAAGTAATTTATCCGAGTTCCATTCATATCAGTTTGGATGAATATAAAGAAAAGATGGTTACGGTTGATCCTGTGCTCCTGATTCGTCCTGCACCCGGTTATACCCTCGTAGGGGAATCCAGTATGACCCCAGAAACCATAAAGATTGCCGGATCCAGAAATATTGTTGAAGGCATAGAATCCGTTTCTACAATTTCGGATACAGTGGAAAATGCGACCACTAACATTCAACTCACATTAACGTTAGCATCTATCCGTGGTCAATTAATTGAATACACACCCAAGACGGTTATATTTAAACAAGATGTCCAATCCATCAGTGAGCGGATTATCAGCGAAATTCCTGTTAAAATCAATAATGAGAGAGCGGATCTTCAGGCATTTGTGAGTCCACAAACTGTATCCTTAACCGTGGTAGGCGGTACAAATTTCATCGCGGGATTGAAACCGGAAGATATTGAAATATCTGTAGATTTTAATGATTGGAATGCACAACAGCAGTTCTACAAATTAAAAGTACGCACACCGAAAGATGTAATAGACTGGATGGATCTTTCGCCGACGCAAATTGAACTGGTGGTCACCAAGAGGGTCGGTTGATCGTTCTGGGGATTGAAACCTCCTGTGATGAAACGGCCGCAGCTATTTCACAGGATGGCCGCATTCTTTCGTCTCAAGTCAGCACACAAACCATTCATCGGAAATTTGGTGGTGTTGTACCTGAGATTGCTTCAAGGGAGCATGAAAAACTCCTCAACGAAATGGTGGTGGATACACTCCAAATCGCCAATCTTTCCAAATTAGACTTAGATGGCATAGCCGTTACACAAGGTCCTGGTTTATCAGGCACTTTAATCGCCGGTGTTTGTTTTGCGAAGGGGTTGGCACAAGGTCTCCAATTGCCCATCATTGGGGTCAATCATTTAGAAGCCCATATCTTTGCGAACTTTCTAGCCGATCCGGCGTTAACATTTCCATTCACATGCTTATTGGTTTCCGGTGGTCATACCCAAATTTGGCTGGTAAATGGCTTAGGCGACTATGAACTCATGGGTGAAACACGGGATGATGCGGCAGGAGAAGCTTTCGATAAGGGTGCCCGAATTCTAGGATTGGGATATCCCGGCGGCCCGGAAATTGAAAAATTGGGAAAATCTGGGAATAAAGATTCAGTTCAATTCCCAAGAGCATTAATGCAGAATCAAAATTTAGAGTTCAGTTTCAGCGGATTAAAAACAGCATTACTTTATCATATGGAATCCAATCCAAATGCATCAAAATCAGATGTGGCGGCCAGTTATCAGTTTGCCATTATAGATGCATTAACGACAAAATTAAATTGGGCCATGAAACAATCTGGATGCAATACATGTGTCATCGCTGGTGGTGTGGCTGCGAATCAATTTATGAGAGATTATGTGAAGAAAATAATGCCACAAAAAAAGATCATTTTTCCCGCACTGTCGTACTGTACCGATAACGCTGCTATGATTGCCTATTTAGGAGAATTATATCTGAAATCAGGGAAAACATCTTCAGTGGATTTTCCCGTCCTTCCCAATATGAAATTGGCCTGATTGATGGATCTTCAATTTTTGCATGGATCTGATTCCATCTTTTGGATTGGCCTATTTGGTGCCATCGGTCTGGTGGCATTCCTCTACAAAATTTTACCCAATAAAAAATGGTATTCGATTCTGTTGGGAATCCGCGTTATCATATTATTATCCATTTTATTTTTATTGCTGAATCCCGTATTAACGGTTCGATCTGAAGTCTCACAACAATTGAATTGGGCCATTTTTGCTGACAATTCTGCCAGTATAAAAAATCATAAAACACCATCTTTAAACGCAATTCAATCCGGACTAAAATCA
>JAERSH010000080.1 GCA_016845785.1 Fidelibacterota bacterium | reverse complement strand
ACGTCATTTGGTTTATGTAACATGGGAGGCCGGTGAAGGCCATATTTGGAAAGTGAGAGCTGACGGTAGAAGCAATCCAGTGAAGTTGACAAGGACACCTGCATTCTATTCCAATCCTGTATTTAATCCGGATGGAAAAACAGTAGTTGCTTTACGTGGTTCTGCCATTGACCGTCTTCGGACTCCCGGTGAGTTTGGCGGTCCCAGTGTACCCATGGATTTGATTTCCTTAAGTGCAAAAGGTGGAAAAACCACCACCATCATGCCCGCCAGAGGATTAGGGAAACCATTTTTTACAGATGACCCCAATCGTGTGTATTTAAATGGATTTAGCTATGGAGGTATCGGACGGGGTAATGGTCTCATTTCAGTTCGATTAGATGGCACAGACCGCCGCGGTCATTTGGCAGTAAAAGGGAAAGGGTTTTATGGCAGCGATAAACCGGTGAATGCCCGGGATATTCGATTGAGCCCTGATGGGCAATGGGCGTTGGCTGGTGTGAATAACCAACTCTATGTCATGCCCGTACCCAAAGTAGGTGGCAGCGCACCATCAGTCAATGTGGATAGTCCATCAGTACCAGTAAAAAAACTGACTCACGTGGGTGCAGATTATTTTGATTGGGCAGATGATGGTCAAACCATCACATGGTCCATTGGATCCACATTCTATCAATTGCCATTCGATTCCGTTTCTTTTGATCCGGTAAAAAAGGATACTACAAAAAAAGGATTACCAGAATTACCAACGACTGACACCAAAATATCTGTCAATGTAGATCGTGCTGCACCATCGGGATTGATTGCGTTAAAAGGCGCGCAAATCATTACCATGAATGGGGATGAAGTCATTAATAATGGTTTGGTCTTAATTGAAGATAATCGGATCAAAGCTGTGGGGCCGGCTCATGCTATTTCTATCCCGGATGATGCGAAGGTCATTTCCGTTCAAGGAAAAACCATCGTTCCCGGTTTTGTGGATACCCATTCCCATTGGGGCGAGGTCCGAAAAGGGATATTGGATCGACAGAATTGGACTTTCCTCGCCAATGTGGCTTGGGGCGTAACTACAGGGCTAGATGTCCAAACATCCACCAATGATATTTTTGCCTATCAAGATTTATCCGATGCAGGTGTACTAATTGGTCCAAGGGCTTTCAATACAGGGCCCGGTATTTTTTCGAACAATAATTTTAAAAGTAAAGATGATGCCTTGGGTGTCATGAAACGGTATCGTGATCATTATGGGACTCGAAATCTCAAGTCCTATTTGGCTGGGAACCGGATTCAAAGAAACTATATTGCTCAGGCAGCTTTGGAGTTAGGCATGATGCCTACCACAGAAGGTGCTTTGGATATGAAATTGGATCTGACCCATGCCATCGATGGTTTCCACGGAAATGAACATTCATTTCCACTCACACCATTATACAAGGATGTGGTAGAGTTGGTGGCACAATCGGGTATGACTTACACACCCACATTGCTGGTCTCATATGGTGGGCCGTGGGCGGAAAATTATTTTTATACCACAGAAGAGATACACGATGATCCTAAAGTGCAGCGGTTCATTCCCGATAATATAGTTCAATCACTCACCCGAAGACGCCCTTGGTTTAGAGAAGATGAACATGTATTTAGCAAATTGGCTGCAGAGGCGGCCAAAATTGTGGAAGCAGGTGGGTTGGTCGGCGTGGGTGCCCATGGCCAATTCCAAGGATTGGGATATCATTGGGAATTGTGGTCCCTTCACAGTGGCGGCATGAGTGAAATGGAAGCCTTGCGGGCAGCCACCCTTAATGGTGCAAAAATTATAGGTGTGGGTGATGATATCGGTTCCATTGAAGTGGGTAAATTGGCTGATCTTGTGGTGCTTGACGATGATCCATTGATTAATATTCGAAATACGAATACAGTGAATATGGTCATGAAAAATGGATTTCTCTATGATGGAAATACCATGAATCAAGTGTGGCCAACAGCCACAAAATTGTCCCCACTTTGGTGGTGGAACGACGGACCAGAAAACTAAAGAGCAGTCATGAATACACCTCGGATTATTCTGCTGGCCATTATGGCCATGCAACTGATGTTTGCCCAAGACCGTCCTTCGGTCACCGCTGTTCGTACGGATGCAACCATTAAAATAGACGGCATCTTAGATGAGGCCGTTTGGGAAACGATTTCCCCAATTTCTGAATTTGTTCAGCGACTACCCCAAGATGGGGCAGTGCCTACTGAAAAATCCGAAATGCGGATCGCTTACAATGATCATTATCTCTACTTTGGATTTACCTTTTATGATTCAGAACCGGAAAAAGTACGGGCCACCATCCTCAACCGCGGCGGATGGATCCATCGGGATGATAAATTGGAAATAGCCTTGGATACATACCATGACCGACGCAATGCTTATTTGTTTGAAATGAATCCATTGGGTACCCAGGATGATGCCCTCATCACCGATGAAAATCGTCCGGGACTGGATGAATGGGCTTGGGATGGTGTCTATATTAGCGAAGGCAATGTGACGGATTTTGGCTGGGTGTTAGAAGTGGCTATACCCTGGACAACACTTCGATTTCCATCCAAAGATGAACTCACCATGGGATTGGCCATCAAACGCTATATCAATCGAAAAAATGAAAGCGTCATGTGGCCCCATATTGGTTTGGAATACAGTTCGGATGTATATCAAGTCTCCCAGTATGCAACGCTGAAAGGATTAAATAACATTAAACGTGGAAAGGATATCAAGATTAAACCATTCGGGATTGGCGGCATCCAAAAACTATCGTCGGATGATGGGACCATATCGGACAATACAACCAATGGAGGCGCCGATATTTACTATGGACTCAAATCCAACCTAACACTCAATTTGACTTACAATACAGATTTTGCCCAAGTAGAAGCAGATAACGCTCAAATTAATTTGACTCGATTCAACTTATTTTATCCGGAAAAACGGGAATTCTTTTTAACCCGATCCAAACTATTTGCTTTTGGCAACTCTAGACAGACAGAAGTTTTCTTTAGTCGGCGGATTGGCCTCAATCAAGATGTGGCGGGTGGTGCCAGACTATATGGACAGATCGGAAATACGTCCATCGGTGCATTAAATATTCATACGAGAGCAGAAGGGGATTCGCCCGCCACTGCATATAGTGCAATGCGGTTAAGATCTGACATTCGAGATCGCACCACCGTAGGGGCCATTGTGACCGATGTGACCAATAACGATGGCCAGAATTCCGTCTTTGGCTTGGATGGTCAAATGCGGTTTTGGGGGAATAGCAGTATATCCGCATGGT
>JAERSH010000079.1 GCA_016845785.1 Fidelibacterota bacterium | reverse complement strand
CTTTTCCCAAAAGATGACATAAATCTTCAAGGGCATAATCTTGCCATCCACGATGGCGATACCGATTCACTTTTTCCTGAAATCGGTTGAGGCCCATTTTTACCAATGTCGTTTCAAACGATTCGGATAAATTTTGTCTGTCTATACTACAAGCCTTTGTCCCTTGTACTATGGGCATGAAATGGATTTGCCCATTCAATTGTTGGTCATCTCGATCCAGTTGATGAATAAGATGCAAAATAATATGGTTATAATTTGGATCTGTTTCATGGCCATGATAAAACCAATCCCTGGATCGGCGGTGGATTTCAATATCCCCTTTTAGCAGACGACCATTTGAAAATAATATTGCACCTTGAATATCGGGCCCTTCATTTTGATTGGCCACACCCAAATCAACAATTAATATGGCTTCACCATTCGTATCGTGAATCACATCACCTGCTTTATACTGAAACCATTTTGCTTCCATTTGCTTTTCGTTGACGACAGCATCTGAAATCCATCCCGATGCATTCATATGTTCACCTGAAACTGTATACAATCTTTTACTCATTTGTACGCCATTTATCTTTTAAAGCCACCACGGCTTCATGCACATTGGTTACATACTGGTTTCGATCTTCAAATGACAAGGGTGCTGTTTCAATGGGCATCCCAACTTCCACGGTTAGGGGACGATTATTCAATACCAATGAATTCTTTTCTAGGGCATCCCGTGTACCGCAAAGTGCCACTGGTACCACCGGTACACCCATTTGTAAGGCCCATACCAACCCACCTTTTTTGAAAGGCATAATTTCCCCATTCATGGATCGGGTCCCTTCAGGATATAGAATAATAGATCGGGGATTTTTCCCCATGGATGTTTTGGCTTTTTCTAACGATTTTAATGCTTGTTTATGGTTTCGTCGATCCACAAAAAAATGACCACCGGCCATCATGGCCCATCCAAAAATCGGAATCCGTTTGAGTTCAATTTTAGATATGGCAACAATATGAAAGGGTAAACTGGCAAAAGTCAACGGAATATCCATGGCCGATTCATGGTTGGCAGCAAATACATAATGCCCTTTCGGATCGAGGTTTTCTAACCCATTCACCTTGTATTGGATACCTCCAATTTTTAAAATGACTTTTCCCCAAGTCCGGGCAATCCATCCTAGGAATCTTCCTCGCCATTCAAATAAACATCCAATCAACCCAATGGTGGCGAAAACAATCGTCCATATCCCCACATTCAATAAAAACCAAAGGGATCGGAAATTAATGAAGCACCTCCGCGCCGAGATAAGGTTGTAATGGCTCGGGTATAGAAATAGACCCATCTGCTTGTTGGTAGGTTTCCAAAAGGGCCACCAATAACCGTGGTGTGGCTACACCGCTACCA
Source organism: Fidelibacterota bacterium (assembly GCA_016845785.1). GTDB lineage: Bacteria > Fidelibacterota > Marinisomatia > Marinisomatales > TCS55 > TCS55. The sequence continues at coordinate 1,142 of JAERSH010000079.1, read as the reverse complement.
TTCAATGTATGTACAAATTCTACTTTTTTATCATCTTCTCGACGATAACGAATATTCCCACGCCTCGCTTGAAATGATTCAAAATTGCTACAAGAGGATACCTCCAGCCATTTACCCTCCCCCGGTGCCCATAATTCAAGGTCATAACATTTGGCGGCTGCAAAGCTCAAGTCACCAGCACACAGTTCTACCACGCGATAATGGAGACCCAAAGATTGAAGAATTGCTTCAGCATGCCCCACTAATGTTTCTAATGCTTTGTAGGAAGTTTCAGGTTTTACAAATTTGACCAGCTCAACTTTATTAAATTGGTGCAACCTTAAGAATCCCCGGGTGTCTTTCCCGTAAGAACCGGCTTCACGGCGGAAGCAAGCTGAATAAGCAGCATAGTTTATGGGTAGCTGCGTTTCTGAAAGGATTTCATCTTGGTGGATATTTGTCACGGGCACTTCTGCGGTGGGAATCAGCCATAGGTTATCCAATTCACTCTGGTACATGTCTTCCGCAAATTTGGGCAAATTCCCCGTTGTTGTGGGCGCAGATGATCTGACCATAAAGGGTGGAAAGACCTCCGTATAGCCATGATCCTCTGTTTGGACATCCAGCATATAATTAATGAGAGCCCGTTCTAATTTGGCACCTCGACCTGTAAATAATGGAAAGCCCGAACCAGATATTTTAGCCCCCCGCTCAAAATCAAAAAGGCCTAAAGATTCGCCAAGTGCTAAATGGTCTTTTAATTCAAAATCAGTATCAAGAGGTGTCCCCCATTGCCGAACTTCAACATTTTCAGATGCATCTATACCTGATGGCACTGAATCATGGGGTAAATTGGGAACCCCCAACAATATGTCATCTATTTCAGACTTTAGAGACTGGGCTTTTTCTTCTAATGATTTGATTTGATCCCCAACCGTTCGCATGGCTGCAATCGCTTCATCTGCATTGTCACCGGCCCGTTTTGCCTTGGCAATATCTTCTGAAACTGTATTCCGTTCTGTGCGAAGATCATTGGCTTTGGATAAATGCGCCCGGTAATTTTCATCCAGTTTCAGCAATTGATTCAAAGAAATGGTTTCACCTTTCAGCGTCAATTTTTCTTGAACTAAATCCGTGTTTTTCCGAATTAAATCTATCGGTAT
>JAERSH010000078.1 GCA_016845785.1 Fidelibacterota bacterium | reverse complement strand
ATTAAATCCAATGATCCGGATTTGGGTGTGCCTCTTCAGATTGGTGAAATCAACACGATGGATAAAGATGGACAAACCTATTTTGTTCGTTTGCTCGAATATTTGGATGGCGAATTTTTGAAAGACCAAATACTGGATGATGATGCTTTCGAAAAGCTAGGACGATTTTTAGGTCGTTTAAGTGGAGCATTGGAAGGATTCTCTCATTCGGCTGCCGATCGGGAGTTTCACTGGGATGCCAGATCAATTGATTTGATTCAATCTCGATTGAAATATTTGGATAATCCATCGGATAAAGAAACCGTTAGCCACTTTTTAAATCAATATGAATCGCATGTTTCTCCTCATGAAAATCATTTAAGAAAAATGGTCATCCATAACGATGGAAATGATCATAATGTATTGGTAAATAGGGATGGCAAAACAACGGGGATTATCGACTTTGGTGATATGGTTTATTCATATCAAGTGGCAGAACCGGCTGTTTGTATGGCTTATGTTGGCATTGACTCGTCAAATCCAATCAGATCGATGGGAAAGGTATTGAAAGGATATCATACCCAATTCCCATTGAATGAGTATGAAATAAATTCTGCAATTTATTTGGTCTGTGTCCGCCTTTTCATTTCGGTGACAATGGCTGCCTGGCGGATGGCATTATATCCTGATAATGATTATTTATCCGTATCACAAAAACCGGCCTGGGATTTTCTGAATAAAATGAAAATGGAAAACTTGGAATCATTATCCGATCAATTAATGAACGCCCTAAATTGAATATTAAAATGCTGGATAAAAAATCAATTCGATCTCTTCGAGAAAACCATCTTGGTCCTTCTTTTAGCGTATCTTATGAAGAACCGCTTCATATTGTCCGTGGTGAGGGACAATTCTTATATGATGTGGATGGAAATCGATTCCTTGATGCAGTGAATAATATTCAGCATGTGGGGCATTGTCATCCGAAGGTAGTTGAGGCTGCCCAGCGCCAATATGAAAAACTGAATACAAATACCCGCTATTTGGATGAAACCATTGTCAATTACGCCAAAGCATTGACCGACAATCTTCCAGATGGATTGGATGTCTGCTTTTTCACCAATTCCGGGAGTGAAGCCAATGATTTAGCCCTGCGGATGGCTCGACTCTATACCCAAAGTAAGCAGACCATTGTGTTGGATGCGGCTTATCATGGCAATCTATCTTCGTTGATTGAGATCAGTCCATACAAACATAATGGTCCCGGTGGAACTGGTGCGCCGGATTTTGTGCATACCATTCCCATGCCCGATGGCTACCGTGGGATATACCGTGGAGAAAAGGCGATCAATGGATATGTAAATGAAGTTCAAAAAGCCATTGATCAAATTCGTCAATCTGATGGAGATAAGCCTGTATTCATCGTTGAATCGCTCATGGGGTGTGGCGGCCAACTTGTGTTGCCGAATAGATTTCTTGAAAAGGCATTTCATTTAGTGCGAGAAGCAGGAGGTATTTGCATTGCCGATGAAGTCCAGATCGGATTTGGGCGTATGGGTTCCCATTTTTGGGGTTTCGAAACTTGTGATGTGATTCCGGATATTGTGACCATGGGGAAATCCATGGGGAACGGCCATCCTTTGTCTGCAGTAGTTACAACCAAAGCAATCGCCAATCATTTTAATAATGGGATGGAATATTTTAATTCATTTGGTGGAAACCCCGTGTCATGTGCTGTGGGTCATGCCGTTCTGAATGTGATTGAGAATGAAGGGCTTCAGCAAAATGCATTGGAGGTTGGTCAATATTTAATGGATCGATTGAAAAAAATTGATCATCCATTGATTGGGGAAGTGCGAGGTCGTGGTCTATTCATTGGAGTAGAATTGGTCAAAGATCATGATACATTTACTCCCGCTGCGACAGAGGCAAAAATCATTGTCAACCGGATGAAAGAAGCGGGTATTCTCATGAGTACGGATGGTCCGGACCATAATGTATTAAAAATTAAGCCACCGATAATTTTTACACGTGAAAATGCGGATGAATTGGTGTTTAATTTGACGTCTATTTTTCAGGAAAAATTTTGAATTCAATACATAACAGATTAATTCTTTTCTCCATATTCATTTTAATGATCTGGTCTGGTTGTGAATCTAAGCAAGAATCTGATTGGGAAAATCAGACCATTTTTGAAATAAATAAGGAGCCACCAAGGGCACACTTCTTTCCATATGAATCGGAATCATTGGCTCAAAAAAATGACCCAAATAATTCTCAATATTTTCTCTCACTAAATGGAGAATGGCAGTTTAATCTTTCTCCAAATCCAAAAGACAGAGAAAAGAATTTTTATAAAACGAATTTTGACGACTCAGATTGGACCCACATCAAAGTGCCGGGAAGTTGGGAAATGCAAGGATGGTCCGTTCCCATATATTTAGATGAGGAATATCCATTTGAACCCAATCCGCCTTATGTTCCTCATGATTATAATACTGTAGGTGCTTATCGAAAATCGTTCATATTGCCCCAATCATGGGGTGACAGAGATGTCTTCCTCAAATTCGGTAGTGTGCGGTCGGCATTTTATTTATGGGTAAATGGTGAAATGGTGGGCTATAGTCAAGGGTCAAAAACACCATCGGAATTTGATATCACCCAATTCATTCAAAGTGGTGAAAATCAAGTAGCAGTAGAGGTATATCGATTTTCTGATGGTTCTTACTTAGAGGGCCAAGATACGTGGCGTGTGAGCGGATTGGAACGGGATGTGTATCTTTATTCCAGATCCAAGACGCGTATTATAGATTACTTTATCCATGGAGATTTGGACTCCACTTATCAAACAGGATTATTCTCAGTGGATGTGGATGTAGTGAATCGTGCAGTTGTGGATTCTGGCCTCACTATTCGAGCCAAATTGGTGGACCCCTTAAGGCGAAACCGAGTGGTTTTTGATTCTACAAAATCCGTTTCAAATGATTCTCTAAGTTCAATTCAAATATCCTCCATAGTGAAACGGGTTAAAACATGGACGGCGGAAACACCAAATCTGTATCAACTTCAATTATCATTATTGGAAGCAAATGGAGATGTGATCGAAACCACCACCCAACAAGTGGGTTTTCGAAAAGTTGAGATTAGCGATGGACAGTTGAAAGTGAATGGCCAACCCATTATGATCCGTGGCGTGAATCGTCATGAATGGGATCCGGTTGTGGGGCGCTCCATCACGGAGGCATCCATGGTTAAAGATATCCAGATGATGAAGCAGCATAATATCAATGCAGTGCGCGCATCCCACTATCCCAATCAGGAACGATGGTACGAATTATGCAACGAATATGGATTATACGTAATCGATGAAGCCAATATCGAAGCCCACGGTATGCGATTTCACGAAGAAGGATACGGTTATATAGCAAATGATACTACATGGACGGCTCAATACTTAGATCGTGGTATTCGGATGTTCGAAAGAGATAAGAATCATCCGTCAATTATTTTATGGTCCATGGGGAATGAAGCGGGAGACGGAAAGAATTTTGTGGCATTATATAACCTATTAAAATCAAAAGACACCTCCAGACCAGTCGTGTATGAACCGGCAAGAAACAATGCCCATTCAGATATATTTTTCCCCATGTATGATAATATCAATGAGGTCTCTGCATTTGCGGACACTGTTTCAAACCGACCACATATTTTATGTGAATTCGTCCATGCCATGGGAAACAGTGTAGGCAATCTCGTGGATTACATGAACACCTTTCAAAAATACCCCAATGTACAGGGCGGTTTCATTTGGGATTGGGTGGATCAAACCATTTTAAAAACCGATTCTACCGGCAGAGAATATTGGGCCTATGGTGGTGACTTCGGCACGGAATATGCTGAAAATGATTCCAATTTTTGTGCCAATGGATTGGTAGCTGCGGACCGTTCCCTAAATCCCCATATGCATGAAGTGAAAAAAGTGTTTCAGCCCATTAGATTCAAAGCGGATAATTTGAAACGGGGCCGTGTAAAAGTAACCAATGATTTTGATTTCATTGATTTAAGTGATTATACCTTTTCGTGGTTTATCAAAGGAGATGATAAAACGGTTTCGTCCGGTCGATTTGGTACATTAGATCTGGATGCGGGAGAATCCCGTACACTCCAATTCAACCTATCTAATATTCGACCAAAACCAGGTGTTCGGTACTTTTTAACAGTGCAAGCGAAGACAAAATATAAAAAACCATTGGTCCCACGAAATCATTTGGTGGCATGGGATCAATTTGAACTGCCCATTTATCGGGATGAAATAGCAATGGATGCTTCAGAACTCCCTGCCTTAAACCTCTTTAAAAATGATAAAGGGGCAGAAATTTATGGTCGAGGATTCAAAGTCATTTTTAACCGAACATCGGGACAAATATCCGAATATGTAGTAAATGGGGAAGCACTCATCACCAAACCGGCTGAGAGCCATTTCTGGCGCGCCCCCAATGATAATGATTTAGGGAATGGGATGCCAGCCCGTACCCAAATTTGGAAAAATGCGGGCGCACGGATGAAAACAAATGTGGTCTATAGTGCGCTAAAAAATAATACAGCCGAAGTCCTCATGGTCAGTGAAGATTCTTTGAGTGGCACAACGGTTAAATCTCAATATTATGTATACGGTAATGGCGCTGTTAAAGTGGATCAAACTATTATTGCCGGAGATTCTACTGAAGCGGAAATTCCAAGAATCGGAATGCTATTTTCAATCCCGGGAGATTTTACCCAAGTGAATTGGTTTGGACGCGGCCCCCATGAATCCTATTGGGATAGAAAAACTTCTGCAGCAATCGGGCACTATTCTGGATCCGTTTGGGAGCAATCATATCCCTATATTCGCCCTCAAGAAACGGGAAATAAAACCGATGTGTATTGGATGGCAGTATCCAATGGAAAAAGGGGACTTCTTGCCAAAGGGGAACCAACATTTGATGGTAGTGTTCATCAATATCCATATTCAGATTTAGATTATGTACCTAAAAGTCAACGCCATGGCAAACTGGATTTGAATCCGAAAGATCATGTGGATTGGCTCATCGATTATAAACAAATGGGTGTGGGCGGTGATGATAGTTGGGGTGCAAGACCATTGGATAAATATGTACTCTATCCTGGAAAATATCATTATTCATTTATGCTCATCCCTTTTAATCAAGGTGATGATTTATCTTCAATTTCCAAGACTGCATTCAAATAATCACTAAACTCCTTTACATAAAATTATGAATACTGTTTCAATCATTTCATTTATCGTGGCCACAGGTGCCGTAGGATTTTTCACCTATCAAATTGTCCATAAGATGAAAAAATCTGACAATGCCGCAGAAGAATATTTCACCGGTGGTCGTGCATTGGCCTGGCCTGTTGTGGCTGGATCATTGTTACTGACCAACCTATCCACGGAACAGTTAGTCGGGTTGAACGGGGCCGTGTTTGGGGACAAAGCTTTGGTGGGTATCGCATGGGAAGCATTGGCCGCGTTTGCTATGATTGCAACCGCCTTGGTTTTTCTTCCTCGATATCTTGCCAGTGGATTTACCACTACACCGGCTTTCCTCGAAAAACGATTTGATAAAACTACTCGATCTATGGTTTCAGGTTTATTCCTTTTTGGATATGTGACTGTCCTATTACCGGTAGTACTCTATACCGGATCTTTGGCATTAATCGGCATGTTTGATTTGAATTTGCCTTTATGGTTTGTGGTTGCGACGATTGGTGTTTTGGGAAGTTCCTATGCCATTTTCGGCGGACTAAAATCCGTAGCCGTTAGTGATACAATCAATGGTATCGGTCTTTTGATTGGTGGATTGACCATTCCGTTCTTAGCATTGGTAGCATTAGGTGACGGCTCATTTTTTGCCGGTTTGGCCTCCCTTACGCAAAACAATCCACAATATCTCACCCCATTGACCAATACAAATGTGGATGGGAATGTGGTGTCTGTCCCTTGGCCCACATTATTTACGGGGATGATGTTTATTCAAGTTTTTTATTGGTCTACAAATCAAGTGATTGTCCAACGGGCCATGGCAGCCAAAAGTTTAGCTGAAGGGCAGAAGGGTGTCCTTTTTGCATCCGCTATGAAATTGGTGGGACCAATCATGCTTTGTTTACCGGGGATCATTGCGCTCCATATGACGGACCTCACGATTGATAAACAGGATCAAGTCTATGGCACCATCGTTAGACACGTCCTCCCCGATTGGTCATTGGGATTATTCGCTGCGGTGCTTATGGGGTCTATTTTGAGTTCCTTCAATTCAGCCTTGAACAGTGCATCTACTCTGTTTTCACTCCAGTTTTATAAGGGATATATCAATAAAGAAGCCACTGGGGAACAAATCGTTTCTACCGGTAAAAAGTTTGGCATTGCTTTGGCCATCGCATCCATTTTTATTGCACCGCTTTTGGATCAAATGCAGTCCATTTTTGAATATCTCCAAAAAGTGAATGGACTCTATAGCGTGCCAATCATTGGGATATTCCTATTGGGAATTACCACAAAACGTGTGCCAGCCATTGCAGCCAAAGTGGGGATGGTTGTGGGGATGACCGCCTATGCATTTTTCACTTTCGTCAATATAAAGGACGTTCATCCATTCTTTGCCAATAGCGATGGAGACCTTCATTGGCTTCACGGCTATTTCATCAGTTTTGTTGGGTCAGTTTTGGTCATGCTAATCATTGGGAAAGTCAAACCCAAAACCGCAGAAGAAATTGCCATCAGCGATCAACGAGATCCTGCACCGGTGGATATGACACCTTGGGCATCCGCCAAAAAAGCATCTATCGCGATTATGCTTGTTACAGTTGGAATTTATTTAAGTTTAACCATGATTGCGGGATAGGAAAAAGATAATGAAACAAATAATTACCATTATTGCTACAATTGGTTTTTTATGTTCCCAACCCTATGAACCCAATTGGGAATCACTCGATTCCCGCCAAACACCCCAATGGTATAAGGATGCAAAATTTGGTATTTTCATCCACTGGGGTTTGTATTCTGTACCGGCTTGGGGACCGAAAGGCAGTTATGCTGAATGGTACCTCAATGGCATTAACCGTGGCGACTCACTTCGGCTCGAATATCATAAAGAAAATTATGGGGCAGATTTCCCCTATCGTGGTTTTAAAGATTTATTTAAAACAGAGGATTATGATCCCGATGCCTGGGCGGCCCTATTTGAAAAGGCGGGCGCCAAATATGTAGTGCTTACATCCAAGCATCATGATGGCTTTTGCCTCTGGCCCAATCCCCAGAGCAATGGATATAACTCCATGGATACTGCAGCAAAGCGAGATTTGTTAGGCGAACTCACTGATGCGGTACGTAAGACCGATGTAAAAATGGGGTTTTACTATTCACTCTATGAATGGGACAATGAGCTCTATCCAGCCAATGTGCCAAAATATGTTGATGAATACATGATTCCTCAATTTAAGGATGCGGTTCAGCGCTATAAACCTTCCATCATTTTTTCAGATGGTGAATGGGATCGGGGCAGTGATCAATGGAAAAGTGAAGCATTTTTGGCGTGGCTTTATAATGAATCCAATGCACCCAAGGATGTAGTGGTGAATGACCGTTGGGGTGGGGACACACGATTCAAGCACGGCGGATATTATTCCACAGAATATGATCCCAACTCCGGCTCCATGAATGAAGAATTCATTGAGAGAGGGTGGGAAGAATGCCGTGGTATGGGGATGTCCTTTGGCTATAACCAAAATGAAGAGATTGAAGATTACAAAACGTCTGAGGAGTTGATTCGGCTTTTGGTGGATATTGTGAGCCGTGGTGGAAATTTGCTCTTGAATATCGGTCCCAAATCGGATGGTACCATTCCAAAGATTATGTCCGATCGATTAGAGGATATTGGTAAATGGATGGATGTGAATGGAGAAGCCATTTATGGGACAACCATAAACAGAGTTACAAAAACTGAAGATGGGAAAGTACATTTCACTTTATCCAAAGATCGCCGCACCTTGTTTGCTTTCGTAAATAAATTGCCGAAAAATAGTATCACTATTCCAAATGTTGTTCCCATAAAAAATGGATCTGTATCACTCATGGGTCAGGATAAAACATTGCCATGGGAAACAACTATTGAAGGATTAAACATTGATGTTTCAGGAGTTTCAATTGATGAATCTCCGGTTTATACATTCAAAATTCCCGTAACGCCTTATTTAGAAAAACCGGAAATAACCGTTTCAGAAAACCCTACTTTTTCCTCCAAAACGAAAGTCACGTTGACATCCAGTCAGCCAGGTGTGGAATTGCGCTATAGCTTTAATGATAAACCATTAAATGCAAAAAAAGGTAAAAAGTATAAAAAACCATTTTCAGTTCGAAAAAATGGCATTTTAAATGTGCAGGCATTTAAAAATGGGTTTCAGCCGAGTGCAGTCGTGACAGAACCCATTGTCCTGTTAACGGAGAAAAATGGACTAACGCGTACATACTATGAAGGTGCCTGGGACAATTTAAATCAAATGCTAGGTAAGAATCCGGTATCGAAAGATGTATCAATCGACTTATCCTTTAATACAGAGAAAAAGGATAATTTTGGTTACGTGTATAAAGGCTTCCTGAAAATTGAGAAAGTAGGGACATACCATTTTGAAACCACATCCGATGATGGCTCCCGATTACTGATCGATGGCAAGGTATTGGTGGACAATGACGGTCTCCATGCAAGAAAAACATATGGTGGTTCGGTTGAACTGAAAAAGGGGATGGTACCCATTGAAATACAATTTTTTGAACGGGGTGGACAGGAATATTTAATGGTGGAATGGTCCGGCCCCGGATTTGCAAAAATGCCCATACCTGCCAATCACTTTTTTATTAGAAAAAAATAATGAATAAAGTCTTTGCGAAAGTTTGTCAATTCAAAAAAGAGCGTCAATTTCATATATATCCCCCATGCCCCCTTTTTAAAGGGGGATTAGTTAGGGGCTCTTTTCAGGTTTTGGTATGAAAATATACTATAATCCCAAACTAAAGCAATTGGCAAGGAATCTCAGGAATAACTCTACGCTGGCAGAGGTGTTGATGTGGAATGAACTCAAACAAAAACGAATGAAAGGATATCAATTCTACCGTCAAAAACCAATTCTGGATTATATCGTGGATTTCTATTGTTCCAAATTGGATTTGGTCATTGAAATTGATGGCATTAGTCATATGGGTAAAGAAGCGGAAGATGAAGAGAGGCAATCAAAAATTGAAAACTTGGGTATCGAATTCTTGCGCTTTCCTGATAATGAAGTCAAAGAGAATATGGATGGTGTTTATCAAGTAATCATAAAGTGGATTGAAAAATATGAATCAAACAAAAATTAGGATCAAACCCGTATAAGTCTCCCTTATCAAAGGGAGATTTAGAGGGATATATAAATATGTGGACCCTTATGAAAGGGAGATTCACCTACCCACCTTTGGCATTCAGGCAGGGAGTGATATAATAATTAATGAAGTCCCCTTTATTGGATTTTAAATTAGTGATATGGTTGACTTAACAAAATTGTCAGAATGGACTCCCCCAAATCAGTGGCGAGAGATTAAAACTATTGATGCCCACACAGGCGGCGAACCGCTTCGTATTGTTATCAGTGGCTACCCTGAACTAAAGGGAAAGACACTTTTAGAAAAACGTGCAGATGCACAACAAAATCATGATGATATCCGGAAAGCCATTATGTGGGAACCTCGAGGCCATGCGGATATGTATGGCGCCATCATCGTTGAACCGGATACGCCGGATGCACATTTTGGAGTCATCTTTATTCACAACGAAGGATATTCTACCGGATGCGGTCATGCAGTCATTGCATTAACAAAAGTTTTCGTTGAAACAGGATTAATCCCGATGACTGAGCCGGAGACGGAAGTTCTGATGGATGTGCCATCCGGATTTATTCAGTCCTTTGCTAAAGTTGAGAATGGTAAAGTCACAGGCGTTCGATTCAAGAATGTTTCTTCATTTGTTCAGCAATTGGATGCTGAGGTCGATGTGCCGGGACTAGGAAAAATAAAATATGATCTCGCTTTTGGTGGTGCATTTTACGCATTCGTAGATGTGGCACAGGTCGGTTTGGATTGTACAGAAAAAAGCCACAATAGACTGATTGAGATGGGAAAGAAAATCAAAAAAGCAGTTATGGAGACGGTGGAAATGGATCATCCTACCGAACCGGATATGAA
>JAERSH010000077.1 GCA_016845785.1 Fidelibacterota bacterium | reverse complement strand
GCCGACGCCGAAGGAAAAACCCTTGGTCGGTTCGCCAGTGAAATTGCAAAAGTTTTACGCGGTAAGCATAAACCCACCTTTACGCCGAATATGGATATGGGCGATTTTGTCGTGGTTGTGAATGCAGATAAGGTCAAAGTGTCTGGGGCGAAAGAAACAGACAAAACCTACTTTAAGCATTCGGGCTATATTGGCTCAACAACCATTACGCAATTAGACCATATGCGCCGGACCCATCCTGAACGGATTGTGGAAAAAGCAGTATGGGGCATGTTACCGAAAAATCGTCTGGGGCGCGCCATCATCAAGCATCTCAAAGTATATGCAGGCGCTGACCATCCCCATGCGGCACAACAACCAAAAGAATTGGATATTTAATGGCAACTGCAGTTTATAACGCTGTTGGCCGTAGAAAAGGATCCGTAGCCCGTGTATTTATGACACCAGGGAAAGGTGAAATTTCAATCAATGGCCGTCCGTTTAAAGATTATATTTGTCGTGAGAGTCTCGCTATTGTGGTAACACAGCCACTGGATCTGATTGATCAGCGTGAATCTTATGATATAAACGTGAATGTTAAAGGTGGTGGATTGACCGGTCAGGCCGGCGCCATCCGTTTGGGCATTGCACGGGCATTGAATGAAGTCAGTGCTGATTTTCGTCCCGCTTTAAAAGAAGCAGGCTTCCTCACACGAGATGCTCGTGAAGTGGAACGTAAGAAATACGGTCAGCCCGGCGCACGTAAAAAATTCCAATTCTCTAAACGTTAGAACCATATGGCAAAAGTCAAATTTGAAGATTTATTGGGTACCGGTGCGCATTTTGGCCACGTGACCCGCAAATGGAATCCCAACTATAAACCATACATCCTTATGGAAAAAAATGGGGTCCATATTATTAACCTGGATGAAACCATCCGTCACCTTGATCAGGCATTAGATTTTATTCGGGCCAAAGCAAAAAAGAATGGTGAATTCTTATTTGTGGGAACGAAAAAACAAGCCAAAGATATTGTGCAGCAAGAAGCCGATCGGTGCTCCATGTTTTATGTGGTGGAACGCTGGCTCGGTGGAACCTTGACAAACTTTACCACGATCAAGAAAAGTATTAAGCGATTGAATTTGCTCGAAAAAGAAGGTTCTCAAATTTATGAGAATCAGACTAAAAAAGAGATTCAAATGCTCAATCGTGAGCGAATCAAATTATCTGATCAGCACCGTGGCATCAAAGATATGCGTCGTTTACCCGATGCAGTTATCATTGTGGATGCCCGGCTAGAATCCACAGCAGTAAAAGAAGCGAATCGTTTAGGGATTCCTATTATTGCCTTGGTGGATTCCAATACAGATCCCACACCGATTAAATACCCCATCCCTGCCAATGATGATTCTATTCGTACGATTCAATTGATTATGTCTGTGATTGCAGATACGATTTTGGAATCCTCTGGTAAAAACGAAAAGAAATCGGATAAAAAGGATAAAAAAGCGGCAAAGGCTGATGGTAAAGAAGCCAATGGTGCAGCCGATACAGCGGCTGAAGTTGTAGAAGCCGAAGCGGCACCAATAGAAGAAGCTAAAAAAACGGTTGCTGAAGAAAAAACTGAAGAACCTGAAAAGGAGGCTGAAGAAGCCAAATGAGCATTGATGCTAAAACAGTAAAAGCACTGCGCGATAAAACCGGCGCAGGCATGATGGATTGTAAAAAAGCCCTTTTGGAAACAGAAGGTAATTTAGATAAAGCCGTTGATCATCTGCGTAAAACTGGTATTGCCAAAGCAGAGAAAAAGGGCGAAAGAACTGCCAAAGAAGGATTGGTCTTCTCATATATTCACCATGGAGGCCGTTTGGGTGTATTGGTTGAATTGAATTGCGAAACGGACTTTGTGGCCAAAACAGAAGGATTCTCTGACTTGGCACATAGCTTGGCCATGCAAATTGCAGCCACGAATCCACTATCAATTCGTCGTGAAGATATTGATGCATCCGTTTTGGACCGTGAAAAAGAAATTTTCACAGATCAGGCGAAAGAATCAGGCAAACCTGAAAACATCATTGAAAAGATTGTTGATGGACGGGTAGAAAAATTTTATGCTGAATCATGCTTATTGGAGCAGCAATTTATAAAAGATCCCGATCGTAAAGTCGCTGATCTTGTGACTGAAGCCGTAGCCACATTGGGTGAAAATATTGTGGTGAATCGCTTTGTCCGCTACGCCATCGGCGAATCGTCCCTTAACGGACAACCCCAGTAGATAAAATGTCTCAACCTGTTTACGGGCGAATCCTCCTAAAATTAAGTGGGGAGGTGCTTGCTGGTAATCAGGGATTTGGCATTGATCCTGCCAAGGCGACACAGCTCGCCAACGAAATCAAATCTGTCCATGAAATGGGTATCAGTATCGGTCTCATTATTGGTGCCGGCAATATCTTTCGCGGTATGCAAGCCGCCAGAAAAGGTATGGACAGGGTTACCGGTGATTATCTCGGTATGTTGGCCACCATTATGAATGCCATCAGTGTTCAGGATGCCTTAGAAAAAGAAGGTGTAGAAACCCGGACCTTATCGGCCATTACCGTCTCTCAAATCGCAGAACCATTTATTCGTCGTCGTGCTTTACGCCACTTGGATAAAGGCCGTGTGGTGATAGTTGCGGGGGGTACAGGTAATCCTTATTTTACCACGGATACAGCAGCAGCCCTTCGCGCCACGGAATTGAAAGCGGAAGTCCTATTAAAAGGGACAAAAGTGGATGGTGTATATGACAAAGATCCCGTTGTACATTCGGATGCAGTTCGTTATGATACGATTTCTTTCTCAGATGTCATTTCAAAGAATTTGCGTGTAATGGATTTAACTGCCATCACCTTATGCAAAGAAAATGCATTGCCCATTCGGGTCTTTGATATTAATCATGAAGGTGATTTAAAGCGGTTAGTATCTGGTGAAAATATTGGAACGACAGTAACGGAATAATTATGCTTCAAGATATTTACAATGATGCCAGCCACCGTATGGATCAAGCGGTTGAACATTCAAGAATGGAATTGGCCAAGGTACGTACCGGCCGTGCCAATCCGGATTTGCTTAACGCAATCCAGGTAGAGTATTACGGGTCTATGATGCCCTTAAACCAAGTGTCCACAATCTCTGTGCCCGAACCGCGATTGATTACGCTCCAACCCTTTGAAAAAACTTTAATTCCGATTATTGAAAAAGCCATTATGGATTCAAATCTGGGACTAACACCCAGTAATAATGGAAATTCTGTTTTGGTGCCTATTCCGGCTCTATCAGAAGAGCGGCGAAGGGACTTGATTAAATATGTCCATCAATTGATTGAAGAAGGCAGAATTGCAGTACGAAATGTAAGACGGGATGCCCTCCATCATATTAAGGATTTCGGACAGGAGGAGCATATTTCAGAAGATGAAATTCACCGGCAAGAGGGAGAGATTCAAACATTGACGGATAATCATGTTTCTTCATTAAATGAAATGCAGGAAAATAAAGAAAAAGAATTAATGGAATTTTAATTCCAGCGAATCATTAAAATTTTACATAAAAAAAGCCCCGAAGTAATTCGGGGCTTTTTTTGTTATATAGGATGAATGAAGTTTAATTATTCACACTTCGAGAATCCACATCCGGGGCAAGTCACACAACCGGCTTCGTGCATGACTGAACTACCGCAATCGGGACAGGTGCTGATATTCTTAAATGTGAAATCAGTTACATTCTGCTGATGTTGGGTCACTTCTTCAGTGGTAGCCATGGTAATGGGTGTTTTTCGTTGATCATCTGATTGGACAGCTTCATTACTTTGCACTCGGCTTTCGGGACTATCATTCAAATAATCGTCCAGTGCTTTACCAATGGCATCCGGTGTAGAGAGAATGAGCCTACCGTCTTCCCATGTGGGGTTCGGTCCACTAATACCCTTCAATTGTTTGATGATGGCATTGGGATCAATACCGGAACGGAGTGAAAGTGAAATTAAACGACTAATGGCTTCCGATTGGGCCGCCGCATTACCGCCTGCTTTACCGATGGTGGTGAACACTTCGCATAATCCATTCTCATCTTCATTGATGGTAATGTATAGGGTGCCTTCACCGGTGCGAATTCTGCGGGTTGATCCCGCTGTGGTGTTGGGACGAATACGTGGACGTTTTTCTTCGCGAACCGCAGGAGATGGTTCCACTGCAGCTTGTGCTTCTGCAGGTGCTTCTTCTTTTTTTGTTTCTTTTTCATCGGTGAGAAGAATACCCTCCCGTGAGCCTTCACGGTAAACTGTGATACCCTTTAGTCCTGCTTTGTAAGCGGTCATATAAATATCGGCCACAGTTTCTTCTTGTATATCATGTTTCAAATTCACAGTAGAAGAAATGGAACTATCGATATATTTTTGGATAACACCCTGCATTTTAACGCGGAAGTAAGGATCAATATCATGAGCCGTTACCACATATTCAGGTAAATCTTCATCGCTACCAAATAGACGTTCGATAATGGGATGATAGACTTTGTATTCGTTGAATTCACGGCCAAACCCATCATTCTTTTTTACACGTCGTTTATAGGATGTGGCAAAAATAGGTTCGATTCCGGAAGTGACACGAGCTACAATACCGCCACTGCCGGTGGGCGGGACGGTGAGAACTGTGGAGTTCCGAATACCATTTTCTCTAATCTTATCTCTTAAGTGGCGGGGCAGATTTTTGATGAATTTACTTTTCCGTACACCGGGCCAATCAAAATTGGGAAAGTCCCCTTTTTCTTTAGCCAATTCCACGCTGGTTTCATAGGCGGTGTCTCTAAAGATTTGCATGACTTGATCAACAGTTTGGAGTGCATCTTCGCTGTCATATTTAATACCCATCCTGACCAACATATCGCCAAGTCCAAGAATCCCCAAACCAATTCGACGATCATTTTGGGCATTCTGTTTTTGGGAATCCAACGCATGGCGATCTAGGTTGTAGTCAATCACATTATCCAAGAATCGGGTGGCGATACCTACTGAATCTTTGAATTCATCAATCATGAAATTGCCTTCATTATCCACAAACCGTTCTAAGTTCAATGAACCGAGATTACAGCAACCGCCATCAGGGAGGGGTTGTTCTGCGCATGGATTTGTAGATACCAAGGGACTACAATATTCTGCATTGTGATAATCTGTCATGGTATCCCAGAAGAGGAGACCCGGTTCAGCGCTGCTGTGTGCATGGGCAATAATGTTTTCCCAAAGCTGTTTTGCATTCACTGTTTTGTAAACGGTGTCTTCCCATTTGAGGTCAAATTCCGTATCATTTTCTACCGCTTCCATGAATTCATGGGTGAGGAGAACGGAAATATTGGAATACTTCACCATATTGATATCACCGGTTTTGATTTCGATGAATTTTTCAATATCAGGATGATCAATACGCAATGTTTGCATATTGGCGCCACGACGGCCATGCTGTGCAATGGTATTCGTATTTTCGCTGAAGAGGTTCATGAATCCTACAGGACCGCAAGATTCACCTCCGGTGCCTTTGATGGCATCACCGGAAGGACGAAGGACGGATAAATCATGTCCGCAACCGCCACCGAATTTATAGGTGCGTGCTTCTTCTTCAATGGTCTTGTAAATGGAATTGATGGAGTCATCCTGAATGCCCACCACATAGCAATTATTCAGAGTGGTGGTAATATCTTCACGTCCTGCGCCGTGCATAATCCGACCACCGGGAGTGAATTTGAAATCTTCAAGGATGGAATAGAATTTTTTCTCCCAAAGGTCTTGGAGTTTTTTCGTCCGTTCTACAGATGCCAGGGCAGTGGCTTGTCGCTGCCATAGTTCATAGGGGTGACTTTCCCATGGGGCCAGGTATTTGTTTTTCAGGACGTCGGCGCCGAGTGTGTCGCCTTCGTAATAATTTTCTATTTGGTAGGGGGTAAGTTCCGAAGATGCATCCTGCTCATCGACCTCTTTGGTCAACTCGCGGACGGTTTCTTCGACAATGGTGTTGAGTTCTCCCGAGGACTTTTTTCCTGCGGGAAAATTGAGTTCTATCGCTTCAGCCATTTACAACATTCCTTTATGGTATGTGGATATAGTTAGAAAAAATCGAGGTTTTATTTCAGGCTGACAATCGAAAAAGTGATAATCGACTTGGTTGGCACGGCCAATATATAAAAACTGAAAAAACACTCCAAGAACAAAAGTTGAAAAATCAAAAAGATCGTCGAGAAAAAAGTTTCTCCCCACAGTTTTCCACAATTTATCCACACGCACATATAGAAAATTTCATCATAAAAATTAGATGAAAATTTGAAAATTAATTTGGATCAAATCCGTCTCTCGAGGGCGGACAGTCACCCACGAAAAATTTTGGAATGGAAACGCTGGAGCGCCATAAAAATATATCCTAAATTCAATTCCATCGCGGGCGTCGTATAATGGCTATTACCCAAGCTTCCCAAGCTTGTGACGTGAGTTCGATTCTCATCGCCCGCTCAAGTATTTTATGAAAAATAAATCATATCTCCCTATTGCAATCGTTCTGGGATTTACCCTGTTCACATCCTGTGCTTTATTCATCCCCGGATATAATGATTATGCATCGGCCAAACGATACTATGAAAGGGGACAGTACGATCCTGCCGTTCATGCCGTCATCAAATCACTCCGGTATAAGCCCGATGATGAAAAACGAATTGCCCTTTTAGAAAACGCCTATCCCATGGCCATCAATGACCATGAAAATGAACTGCGGCGCTTAGAAGGGTTGTCCAATACAGCCAAGTGGCCTCAATTGGTGAGGACATATGAAGCGCTTCAGCGGTTGGGTCGAGCCGTTGATATGATTAAACCTGTATTGCTTCAACGTGCCAATTATAATCTAATGTTAAGGGTCAGTGATTATACTGCCAGCATTGAAGCGGCTAAACCAAAAGCGGCAGATCACCATTATCAATTGGGATTAAAATTGAAAACCGGGGAAACGAAGCAAGCGCAGAAGTCCGCAGCCATCAATTTCAAATTAGCGATGGGATTCGTGCCTGAGTACAAAAATGCTGCAGCCCTCTATGCAGAGGCAAGAGAGAATGCCATATTCACATTATTGGTGAGCACTTTTAAGGGAGACCGAGATATGGTCACCTTTCTCCGAGATCAAATGATGATGGGGCAAGCCACCTCATCGAAAGAATTTTTACGGATTATAAGCCGGGACCAACTTCGAACCATCATGAGTGAACAGGGGTTGGCACAGGCAGGTATCACAGAAAATAATTATTTGGAAGTGGGCAAACTCTCCGGTGCAGATCATATTTTAACTGCATCCATCACCACCACATACCGTCCTGTAGAAAAAATCAGAAACCAATATGATCAAGAGCGTGAAGTGACAGTTCGGAAAGAATCCTATACGGATTCTGCCGGTGTGAAGCATACCAAGAATATTAAAGGTAAAGTGAAAGCAAGGGTCCGCCATTTTAAGAAAAGTACCGGCGGTACGATGAATGTATCCTATCAGATAATGGATGTAAATACGGGTGAAATGATTTTCCGGGGATCCATAAACAGAAGAGATAATTTTCATCATGAATGGGCCACATACCGTGGGGATGTGCGTGCCTTAAGCGATCGGTACAAACGGCTGGTAAAACAGGAAGAAATATTTGCGCCCTCCAAAAGTGATATGATGATGAAAATGGCCCGGTCAATTCCCAAAGAATTTCGCCGTAAAATTCAAAACCATTATTCCGACTAGCCCTTTCATTTAAGGTCAGCTGTGTTTTATCAATCTCGTCGATTCAGATTTATCCTCACCCTCATATTCAAACTGACGGCGGTTTTCTTTCTATTCCGCCTCATCTTTATGTTCAGTTTTATCTCAGGGATGACCGGTTCATGGGATGAATTATTTCAGGCACTGTGGGTGGGGTTTCGATTCGACCTCCGATTAGCTGTACTTATTACGCTGCCCATTATCTGGGCATTTATCATGCCTTCATGGAATTTGTTAACCGTTCCCATTCTTCAAAAATTGAGTCAATTCTATTTGGGCTTGGCCACCGTGGGTGTGGTTTTTTTCTATGGATTTGATTTGGGCAATTTCAGTTATCTCGGTCACCGGATGGATGTATCCACATTGCGATTATTAGAAAATCCAATCATCGCATTTGAAATGGCGTGGGAGTCCTATCCCATTATGTGGATCACATTGGGATTAATCGCTGCAAACTTGACCATATTTTGGTGGCTCCAAAATGGATATACTGAATTGTTGAAGCAGAGAAAAGTGAATCGATTTAGAGACAAAGCCATTGGTTTTATCGTGGGCGGTTTGGTGGTGCTTTTTTCATATTGGGGTACATTTCGTCAGTATCAATTATTATGGAGTGATGCCCATTTCAGCAAAGATCCATTCATTGTATCTGTCGCATTGAATCCTGTCCTATATTTAAATGAAACTCGGACCTTTGAGTTAGAGGACTTTGACTTATCCGAAACCCAAAAGTATTATGATCTCATGGTGGATGAATTGGGCGTGGATAATCCAGATTTGGATGACATGAATTTCGTTCGATCCGTATCTGTCAAATCGAAATCTGACCAACCCAATATCGTCATTGTATTTTTAGAATCGGTCGGTTTCAATCGCATGGCCCGAACGGGCAATCCTATGGGGGCAACACCGAATTTGGATCGATTGGCATCAGAAGGCATTTCATTTGACCGATTTTACATTCCCATGGTAGGGACAGCCCGATCGGTATTTGGGATGCTCACAGGCATCCACGATGTGGCCAGTGTAGAAACTGCATCCAGTAATCCACGAATTGTGGATCAATATTCATTGGTCAATGCATTGGCGGGATACGAAAAGCATTATATTATGGGTGGCAGTGCCAGTTGGCGAAATGTGCGGAGTTTGATTCAGAATAATATTCCGGACATGAAAATAACTGAGCAAGAAGATATGGATTATCCACGCTTGGATGTGTGGGGCATTTCCGATCACGATTTGTTTCAAGCGGCCCATGACCAATTTGAATCCATGGATAAAACGACGCCATTTTTTGCGGTTGTCCAAACGGCCACGAACCATCGGCCTTATTCCATCCCGGGTGATATTGATGGATTTGAAGTCATCGATGAAGATGAAACTGTATTGGCCCAGGCAGGGTTTGACTCCAAGGGACAGTTTAATGCCATGCGATTATTGGATCATGCAGTGGGTGAATTTATGAAAAAGGTTGAATCGTCCTCTTATGGGGATAATACCATCTTTCTATTTTTTGGAGATCATGGTACGTCAGATCCACGAGCGACTCATATGCCCCAATCAGATTTTGAATTGAAACTCAGGTCCTACCAAGTACCCTTCATTATTTATGCACCATGGAAATTTAAGGGCGGTCGTGTTCGGAATGATGTATCTCAATTGGTAGATCTCATGCCTACGGTCTGCGGATTGGCTGGTGTATCCTATGAGAATCGCACTTTGGGACGAGATTTATTGAATGATGATATTCCAAAAGATCCTTTGGCCATGATTGTGAATAAAAAAGTAGCAAACCAGCATATTGCAGTGGTGGGGCAGGACCATTATTTATCCATGCAAAAAGATGGATCCGATGTAAAACTCCATGAATTATTGTCCAACGAACCATGGGTTGATGTAAAGAATAATTATCCAGAAATTACAGCCAGGTATTCAAAGCGATTAAAAGGCATCTATGAAACAGCAAAGTATATGCTATATCATAATCAGAAATGAAAATGGGGACGCTGGAGGCGCATCCCCATTTTCGACAAACGACTCATGCAACATGTGCAAGTGAGACCTATAGTAACAATATGAAATTACGTAGCTAACCTGAAACACTTTGTGAGGACCATCACATGAACCTCAAACACCCATTCCATTTGGCTTTTCCTGTTCATGATTTAGAAGCAGCGAAAAAATTTTATACCGAAATCATCGGCTGTACCCTAGGGCGATCCAGCAAGAAGTGGATCGATTTCAATATGTTTGGCCACCAAGTGGTGGCCCATTTAAGTCCGGAAGATACGCCCAAGGTTAGTCAGTCTGATGTGGATGGAAAAAAAGTGCCTGCACGCCATTTTGGTATCGTTTTGGAATGGAACGAATGGCACGCATTTGCCGATGAACTTAAATCGAAGGGCATTGAATTTTTGATTGAGCCATATATACGTTTTAAAGAAAAAGCGGGAGAACAAGCCACCATGTTTTTTTTAGATCCCAGTGGTAATGCTTTGGAGTTTAAATCCTTTAAAGATCCGGAGAATTTGTTTAAGACTTAATCGGGTGAATGCAGCAATCAACGGCACACCCCCGTCTGATGCCATTTGGGGGGCAAGCCTTCACTGCGTCAAATCCCTCTGGAGAGTGGACTAATTCTCTCCTTATGTTTAGGGGTTATAATGGGGATAACTTCGTAAATTCTTGGCTATGAAAATCCTTTCTGTCAGCGAAAACAGCACCGGCGCCCAATTGGGACTCCGGCCCGGCGATAAGGTGGAAGCCATCGATGGTTCCCGCGTTCGCGATATTATCGACTATCGATTCAAGATGTCTGATGAAAATATTATCCTCCGCGTTCGTCAAGATGGTACGGTTCAGGAATATGATATTGAAAAGGATTATGATGATGATCTTGGTATCGAATTCGAAGACTTTCGCATTCGTAAATGCGCGAACGATTGCATCTTTTGTTTTGTAGATCAAAATCCTCCCGGCATGCGGGATGCACTTTATTTTCGGGATGGTGATTTTCGATTATCCTTTCTCCACGGTCATTATATCACCATGACCAACATGGGTTGGAAGGAATTAAAACGCGTGGTAGAACAGCGATTGACACCTCTTTATATTTCTGTCCATGTGACCCAACCAGACAAACGATTGGAAATGTTTCTTTATGGCAAGGATGACCATCTTTTACGGAAATTTGAATATTTGACAGAAAATGGCATTGAACTCCATTCTCAGGTCGTCCTTTGTCCCAATTGGAATGATGGTGATTTTTTGAAACAGACCATTCAGGATATTCATCAATTCTCGCCCATGGCAAGATCAATGTCCATTGTGCCGGCCGGACTAACAAAGCACCGAGATGGGTTGCCCTATATTGCACCGGTGACGGTGGAATATGCAGCGCAATTTTTGCCATTCGCCGAATCCATTGCCGATGAATATAAACTAGCCGATGGACGCCGATTCGTTTTCTTAAGTGATGAATGGTACCTTATGACAGACAACCCACTTCCTAATATGGATTATTATGAAGATTCAGATTTGTCTGAAAATGGGGTAGGGCAAGTCCCTTATTTTTGGGAACAATGGCAATTGGGCATGGATGCGTTGAAACCAACTATTCAAGAGCAGAAAAGAGTAACAGTTTGTACAGGGACCCTCATTAGCGATTGGTTTCAATCCCATTGGCTGCCCACAGTGAATCAATTTAAAAATTTGACAGTAGATCATATGACTATAAAAAATTCATTCTATGGTGAATCAGAAGTGACAGTCTCCGGATTATTGGTAGGCCAGGATATCATCGATCAACTGAAAGGAAAAGATTTGGGAAAAATGGTCATTTTCTCTGATCGAATTCTCAGTGAAACCGGTACAGTGACTTTGGATGATATGACGTTAGAACAAATATCAGAAGCGGTGGGGACGTCTGTGGTTGTGACGGATGATACGCCAAAAGCCTTTTTTAATTTACTAGCCACGAATTAAGGTGAATGATTCTAAAATTTTATGGACCTCTTTGTGTTTCCCCTATGATGGAGGAAAACCCAAGGAATTGGGAAAATTTCTCCCCTGTAATAGGGGAGAATAAAAAGAGGGGTAAACAATAAAATGAAACAGATATTAAAGCATATTAATTCTAATAATCCGCGGCAATCAGCGCCGATTCGAGGCAACTAATGGCAAACCCCGTTATTGCAATCGTCGGCAGGCCTAATGTAGGCAAATCCACCTTCTTCAATCGGATGCTGAAACAAAAAAAGTCCATCGTAGATGCACAAGAAGGGATCACCCGCGATCGGATTTATGGTGAAATGGAGTGGGTTGGTCACCATCTTACATTTATCGATACGGGTGGTTATATCCCTGAAGATGTGGATGTATTCAATAGTGCAGTACGAAGGCAAGCCCAAGCGGCTGTGGCTGAAGCAGATCTTATTCTTTTTATGGTGGATGGACGAGAAGATCCCACTGCTTCTGATCGAACGCTAGCCCAATTTGTTCGTTCATCGGGGAAAAAAGCTATTATGGTGGTGAATAAATGCGATAATCTCGAATCGGATGTGCAGGTGCATGGATTTCACCAACTGGCCATTGATCCCATCCATCCTGTATCTGCATTGACCGGTCGAATGTCCGGTGATCTCTTAGATCTCATCCTGGATCAATTAAATTTAACCGGCATCAAACCCCCTGATGAAAAAGAAGAAGGAATGCGCCTCTCCATTGTGGGTATGCCCAATGTGGGGAAGTCATCCCTGACCAATGCACTCCTGCAAAAAGAGCAGTCCATTGTAACACCCATCGCCGGGACCACACGAGATTCCATTGATGCCTATCTGAAATATTACGGCAAGACGATTACATTGGTAGATACGGCAGGGCTGCGTAAGCGAAGCAAGGTGAGCGATAGTATTGAATTTTATTCTAATGTGCGGACTCAGAGAGCCATCCTGAATTCAGATGTGGCTTTGGTTTTGATTGATGCAGGAAAGGGGTTCAGCAAACAGGACAAATCCATTGTAGATGATGTAATTAAAAAAGGAAAAGGGTTAGTCCTCATCGTGAATAAATGGGATTTGGTGGATAAAGAAACCCACACCATGAAAGATTTTACCGATGAGATTGCTTATCAGTTTAAGGCACTATCTCATTATCCTATTTTATTCATTTCTGCAAAGACCAAACAGCGTGTATCCAAAGTATTGGGTATGGCGCAACAGGTGTATAAGGCGAGGAAAAAAACCATTTCAACTTCAAAGTTAAATAACTTTTTACAAATGGTCTTACGGCAGCAATCTCCACCGGCCACACAGGGGAAGGTGATCACTTTGAAATACATGACCCAGGTAAATGCAGCACCCCATTTATTTGTAATATTCACCAATTATCCAAAACTGGTGCCCATGAGTTATAAACGATTTATTGAAAACCAATTGAGAGAGCAATTTGATCTGGAGGGGGTACCATTAAGAATTTCATTTCGGAGAAAATAAAAAAGCGAGCGCGAACCAAACCAAGGAGGGTATTGAGGTAAAAGGAGTTTGGCAAGTGATATTCGCGCCCGCTCAACCCTTTAGACCCCATATGTACAAAAAGGTTCCCAATCTTATGAAAAAAATATTATTACTTGTGATGACGCTCACATTGAGCCTGTCTTGTTCTCAAACTCATGAACCATTGGTCATGGGATTTTGGAATGCGGAAAATTTATTTGATCTCGTGGATGACCCCACTACTCGGGATGAAGAATTTGCCATCGGTGGCAGAAAAAATGTCACCCAAGAGATCTATGATCTCAAAATAAAGCACTCGGCTGAAGTATTGGCGGATTTGAATGCAGACGTGGTGGGTCTTTGCGAAGTGGAGCATGCTTCCGTCTTAGAAGATCTGGATGCAGCTTATCCTGAACGGGATTATGAAATTGTTCATTATGAATCGCCGGATGAACGGGGGATAGACAATGCTTTGCTTTACGATCCAAAAAAGATGAAGGTGGTATCGAGCCGGCCCATCCCCAATACACTCCCCGGTGGGGATAAAACCCGAGATATCTTGTATGTGGTGGGTGAGTATGGGGGCGAAAAGATTCACATATTCGTAAATCACTGGCCATCCAATTATGGGGGTCGGGAGAAGGCTATTCCGAAACGAGCCACCACTGCACAGGTTGTGGTAAAAACCATTTCACGTATTCTAAGCCGGGATGCAGATGCAGAAATCATTTTATTGGGGGACTTTAATGAAGATCCCGATGAAATGAATGTGATGTCCTTAAAGGCCATAGGGCTGTCCAGTCTTATGGCGCCTATGATGGGCAAGCCGAAAATAGGTACCTATGTTTACCGTGGTGAGGATTTATTTTACGATCAGATTATTGTGCATGAGAGTCTTTCGGATGAACATGGATTGGCCATCGATCCTGAAACGGTATATATTTTAGATTTGCCCAAGTATCGCCAGCAGGAGGGAGATTATGCCCATTTTCCATTTCGTTTTTGGGCGGGGAATCGTCTATTGGGTGGGTATTCTGATCACTTGGCAGTGCGAGTGAATATTCTTAAAAAATAGAGTTGGCAGTAGTGATATAATCACCTAATTTTGCCGGCCTTCAATTGAATAAATTAGGCGCTTTTTAATAGAAAAATTCATGACGCGGGGTGGAGCAGTCTGGTAGCTCGTCGGGCTCATAACCCGAAGGTCGGCGGTTCGAATCCGTCCCCCGCTACTCCAAAAAAATAGGTCTCACATGAGGCCTATTTTTGTTTATGGGGTTAACGGATGAAAACCGGAATGAGAATCCCTGCCCGCCCGTAGGAAC
>JAERSH010000076.1 GCA_016845785.1 Fidelibacterota bacterium | reverse complement strand
GTATTGGATTTTTGTTTAAAATATTTCGATTGTTTCCCGTTGAATTGAGGTAAATGATCTACCACTTTGTCATCCAATGATAGTTGTTTTTGATCGACCAATCTCATGACCGCAGATGTGGTAGCAACCACTTTGGTAATTGAAGCGAGGTCATAAATATCACCTCTTGTGACGGGTTCTTCCTTTTGATAGGTGTGATATCCGAATGATTCGTGGAGAAATATTTTTCCATCTTTAGCTGCTAGCAGGACGCCACCGGGCCAAGCAGAATCAGATACAGCTTGATTCAATAAAATTTCAATTGAATTTATGTTAGCTGAAATTTCTTTAGGGTGTACTCGCTTCAATGTGACACCCGGTTTCCAATTGGACTTTCCGTTTGGCCAGGGTTTCGCTTGAACCTGGATACCGGTCCCATTGTCAGCAATATCCGGGATGGTTACAGGAAGTATTCCTGTCATATCTGCCTTACCCTTAATGGCATTCACTGCTGCGGTTTGGAGGATACCACTTCCTTTGTATGCACAGATGTAGACGGGCGCATTGGGAAAATCCTGAATGAGATAAGGACTCCCAAAGCTTGTAATCACCACCCGATCACATTTTTCAATGAGGCGGTTGATGAAATCGGCTTCCACTTTGGGAAGGAATATTTCATCCTTATGTTCAGTAGGCGTGGCAAATGCATTGAGGAATACCAGTCCATCCGATGGAATTTGACCTAAAATATGATCTGCAATGGCCAAACTGTCCGATTTATCAATTTGAAAAGAAACAACCTTTCGGCCATTTCCTTTCAACTGTTTAGTAAAACTGCTTTCTGTATGGTTGTTTGTGCCATCATAAAGATCAACCACATATAGTTTTTCATTTAAGGATGGTTGAAGCGGTAAAATATCGCCTTCATTCTTCACAACCGTAATCGCCTTTTCAGCCATTTCTTTTGCCATTTTGAAGTTGTCAGCTTTTCCCATTGCTCGATGGGTATATTCAGGCGTAATCGTTTTGTTAAGATGGAGGCCAACTTTTTCCTTCATTTGAAGGACGTTTAAAGCGGAAGCATCAATTCTGCTTTCAGAGATTGCCCCATCAATAACTGCTTTTTCTATGGTATCGATGGATCGCTTCAAATCCATATTTTGAATAATGATATCCGATCCTGCTTCTACAGTGGCCAACAAAGCATAATCATTGGAATAATTTTTAACAATCCCTCCCATTCGCATGGCATCTGTAATAATGACGCCATCAAAATTCATTTTATCTCGTAAAATATCTTGGAGCCAAAATTTGGACAAAGATGCAGGATCATCCGCATGATCTTGAAAGTCCGGCGCATTTACATGAGCCACCATCACTGCATCCACACCTGCATCAATTGCCCGTTGGAATGGCGGCAATTCTATGGACCATAACCGCGATGAATCGCTTGGGATTTGAGCCAAAGCAGAATGGGAATCAGTCTCCGTATCTCCATGACCGGGAAAATGTTTTGCTGTTGTAAGCATACCATGATCTTGGAGTCCGCGAATATATTCTACTGAATACCGATTAACTGAATCAGCAACTTCCCCAAATGATCGCGTATTGATGATGGGGTTTTTGGGATTATTATTCACATCCACAACAGGTGACAGATTAAAATGGATACCCACTGCCCGGCTTTCTTCAGCTGCAATTCGACCCGCTTCATATGCATAATGTGGATTTCCGGTGGCGGCAACAGCCATCATAGGCGGCAGGGTAACAGCACCTGGGTATCGTCTCCCTAATCCGGACTCAATATCTGCATCCACCAAAATGGGTACCTTAGATTTTGCCTGCATTTCATTCAACATCGTTAGTGCGCTGCCTGCATCACCAAACCATATATGGAGTACACCGATGCCATCTGTCGAGAGATGCCTTTCGATTTCCTGCCACTGTTTGCTATCATAATTCATGAATCGCATATTGACTGAGAGCACCATCATTTGGGCAATCTTTTCTCTCAGCGTAAGTTGTTTAAGGGTGCGTTCCGCCCACGATTTATTGGATGATAATTGACCTGGGCCTGCACATGCGGAAAATAGCAGTGCCAAACAGAGTATAAAATTCCTCATAACCATAGCATAAAAATTAACTGAACTTCCCCAATAAGTCTTTAACTTTTCTTTCTATAAATGATGCGATCTAAAGATAAAGATATTGAAAGTATGATCGGCCAAAAGATCATGACCGGATTTAAAGGTACATCTCCAGAGGATGCAAAATCCTTTTTCCATTCTCTAAAGGGATTGACCATAGGAGGCGTAATCCTTTACGACCAAAATGTGACAACCAATCCCCCTTCACCACATAATATAAGATCGCCTCAACAGGTGGAATCATTAAATGCTACTCTCCAATCTTGTGCAGAGACACCTCTATTCATTGGTGTTGATCAAGAGGGTGGTGAAGTGAATCGATTAAAAGCGGAATATGGATTCCCCAATTCACGAAGCTGGTCAGACATTGGAAAATTGGGAAATGAAGTAGAAACGACTTTGCATGGAAAAGAGATTGCATCTTCACTTGCTGATCATGGGTTTAATATGAATTTTGCACCGGTTTTGGATGTCGCCATTCATCCGGAAAATATCATTGTCCAAAAAGGGCGGTGCTTTTCTAATCATCCAAATGATATTGCTCCCCATGCACAACTTTTCAATAATACCCATTTGGAGAAAAATATAATTCCTGTTTGTAAACATTTTCCAGGTCAAGGGAGTGCCTCAGGAGATACCCATGAAGGATTGGTGGATGTATCTGAAACATGGACAGAAAGTGAACTCATTCCCTATCAATATTTAATCGACCAAAATTGTATACCGGCAATCATGACTTCTCATTTGTTTCACCATGGTCTTGATCCTAAATATCCGGCCACATTATCTGCCAATATATTGAATAATCTACTGCGACAAGAAATGGGATTTAATGGTGTTATCATTAGCGACGATCCTCAAATGGGTGCCATAGCAGATCATTATGATCTCAAGACTGTAATTCAATTGATGATTAATGCAGGTGTTGATATTTTTTGTTTTGGGAATAATTTAGTTTACGACCCAGAAATTGTGCCAAAAGTGTATACCATTATTTCTGAATTACTGGATGAAGGATTGGTTAAACGTGATCAATTGGAAGTGTCCTTTAATCGCATAATGAAATTAAAATCTAAAATAGGGTTGGCATGAAAGTAATTGGCATAGATGGGGGCGCTACTAAGGTCTCTGGTGGTGTCGTAGAACGAGTCAATCCGAACACATTTAAATTGGTTGATCCGACGATTGATATACAATATGCAGACCATCCGGATTTTAATCCAATTTTTTCGCCCCCTCCACTTCATCAACAATCTGAAACTGAAATCTCGAATGCAGAGAAAAAACAGGGTGATGCCATGGTGGATTGTATTCAAGAAGTCATCCAATCATTGGCAGATGAAGATGATTTCCAAGTGGCCATTGCCATGCCGGGAATTAAAACACCAAACGGACGAGGCATCTCAGTTATGGCCAATGGACCGCGAATACCAGATTTGGCCGATCAAATTGAAAAAAGAATTTCCTCACCCAATGCTATCCAAAGATTAGAAAGTGATGCAGATATGTGCGCATGGGGAGAAGAATATGCTGAGAACGGTGCGTTCAGAAATATTATAAATGCCTATTATTTAGGCGGCGGCACAGGCACAGCCGATGGACTAAAACTCAATGGCGGCCTCATTCCATTCGATGAAGCCTCCGACTGGATGGCAAAGTCCATCGAACTCAAAATTCCCAATGGTAAATCATTGGAGACTTACGCTTCTATGTCGGGAATCAATGAACTGCGGAACATCATGACTGATAAAGAAATCGGCACTGTTTTAGGCCGATTAATTTTCGAACGTATTTCTACCATTCATTCCGGATGGAAAAACCAGTTTCAAGTTGACCGGGACATAGACCACAAACATCCATTTATAAACTCACTATTGGATCGTATTGTGATTGGTCAGCGCCTTTCTCAATTCTTTCAATCGGAAGAAGGCAAAGCTATTTTTGATGCCGTAATCGAAGGATTAACGCTTCAATGTTCAAATGCCAACGATACAATTGCAGCGCATTTTTTGAATCATGGTAAATTCAACCAAGATCGAATCATATTGTCGAATCTAAGAGCAGCCCCTATCATTGGCCTTGGTGCCAAAGCATGGTTAAACCAATGTTAATTCCGGGGCAAATTCCCAATACAGAACCCATGATTCGTGTGGGGATTGTCCTGCCGGAAGATAAACTGCAATCAATCCAAATCTCCTTTTCCGATCCCCAATGTTTTGAAATCGATACTGGGGATCGACTTCATCCTGCATGTAAAAATAATGATCAATCTACTGTAAATATTGAAGATGGAAAAATAATCCTCTCCGACGTAAACATTACTGCTTCTTCCATCAAAATAATACCATCCATCCCCCATGATAACCCATTTATAACTTTAAAAGGTGTAACTGCAGGACGAGGATTCCATTGGGAAAAACAGATTACCGCTTCATTTTGGGGGAGTCTGGAATTCTCGATTTATGAAGACAATTTGATGGTGGTGAATGAATTGCCATTGGAACAATATATTTCATGCGTAGCCACTTCTGAGATGAGTCCACAATGTCCGCCGGAATTTTTAAAAGCCCAAACTATCGTGGCGCGATCATGGCTTTTGGCCAATATTGAGCAAAAGCACCGCCATCTTGGGTTTGACATTTGCAACGATGACTGCTGCCAGCGCTATCAGGGAATCGCCCATTGTACCCCCGCTTCCATTCAAAGTGCAGAAGCGACGTTTGGACAGGTGATTATGTTTGATGATCAAATCTGTGATGCCCGATATTCAAAGTCCTGCGGTGGCATCACCGAAAATTATGAACATGTTTGGGATGGAGATCCCGTCCCCTATTTGGTTTCGATCATGGATGTAAATGAAAATGGTATTCCATTTTGCAGCCCCGAAATTGTACCGGAAGACACGCTCAAATCCTATATCGGTGATGTGGATGAAAAAGGCCAATATTATCGATGGACTTATGAGGTAAATCAGGCGGAACTCATCCACTCATTGAAAGAAAAACGAAATCTATCTGCAGTTAAAATCCTGGATTTGAATCCCACCCAAACAGGCACTTCGGGACGAATCATTGACCTATTGATTGAATATGAAGATGAGCCGGGAGACAACCATGTAACAGAAATTCATTCTGAATATGAAATTCGGAATATCATGTCCCACGCCTTCTTATACAGTTCCGCCTTTACAGTTGAAAAAACGGATGATGGCAATTTTCTGCTCCATGGAAAGGGATGGGGGCATGGTGTGGGCATGTGCCAGATTGGGGCATTGGGAATGGCATTTTCTAAATGCGTCGCCGAAAAAATACTATGTCATTATTATCCCAACACGGAACTCAGAACATTATATCGCCCCCTATCCCTAAAGTAGATTATTTCAACAATACCATTTTCTTGTTTTCTGTGAAGACTTGGCCACTTTGATGGGATTTGGCTGTCAATTTATAAATGTAAATCCCAGCCGGTACAGAATTCCCCTTTTGGTCTGTTCCATTCCAGGTAATCCGTTTGTAGCCCGCATCTTCTCTATTATTAGACCAGCCAAAGATTTCACTCCCCAGTAGGTCATAAATGACAAGGGAAACAGAACTGGCTTCCGGCAATTCATATTTAATTGTGGTGGTTGGGTTGAAAGGGTTGGGGTGGTTTGGCTCCAAAGCAAAGGATTCGGGAATCGGATTGATTTTATCGTCAAATTCATCTCTTTTTTTATAATAACTTTCGCCCCAAACTGAAGCCGCATTAGATGGGGCTGACTCTCCCACATTATTAACAGCTTTAACCATATAAACATATTCATCAGAATTCCAGTGATATTGATTTAATATAAATACTTCGTCATCTGTATACGTTGTGGATGATGTACTCCCAATTAAGTCCCAAGGAGGAGCAAAACTTTCCTGACGGTAAACATTATAATAAGTGGCCCCTGAACTTGCCCACCATTGAAGATCTGGGTGATTTCCGTAATGGGTAGGGTTGGTAATTATGAGATTGGTTGGTGGAGGTGGGCCTGTTATTGAAATTGAAGACAAAGCATTATATGCATTAATACGACCATGTCCATATTCATTGGAAAAACTATTCCCGTTCATACCAAAAACTTCATCAGCCGTACTGGTAATAATGTTCTTTAATTCATTGTTTGAGAGAGTTGGGTCAACCGAAAGTAATAAAGCCGCTAAAGCAGAAACATGAGGGGTGGCCGCGGAAGTTCCGTTAAAGTTTAAATTATAATTTGTTGAGGTATTTCCTAGTCCATCCAGGTTATCTGTAGTGGGTATATGAATTCCCGGAGCGACTATATCCAGTTCAGGTCCAAATTTACTTCCCCAATATTCTCCTGTGGCATCATAAATCATTTTTCGGGAATCACTTTCAATTGTTGCTCCCACTGTGAATACATTAGGCTTATTTGCAGGCCAATAGATATCAGAAGTGAAATTTATTTCCCTATTACCAGCAGAAAAGACCACCAATACAGTATCAGTATTTACAGCATTATTAATAGCATTATTTAGGGAAGGAACAAAACCATTCGCTTTTTCTTTATTAAAACTACAATTAATAACCCGGGCTCCATTAGCAACTGCAAAGTCAATAGCAGCTGCAGCTGCACAATCATCAATAAGACCATCAGATCCAACCTTTAATGACATAATTTGAACACCTTGAGAATTCCAACCACCGGCCATCCCAGATACCCCTATTCCATTATGTAATTCACCCGATATAATACCCGCAACTGCTGTCCCATGATAATCGTTTCCCAAATCACACTCTCCTCCGGTAAAACAATTCTCGTTATTCATCCAAATATTATTATTTAAATCAGGATGATTTATATCAACCCCCATATCAATAACCGCCACAATTATATTATTAGATCCTGTGCTAAAATCCTAGGCTGAAGACATACCTATTTTATCCAGATTCCAATGCTCTCCTTGACCATAAAAAGTGTCATTTGGTGTTATATCGGAAATTTTAGAATATGTATTCATATAAACATGATCGAATTCTCCAGAGCTTAATAACTTTTTACCTACCTCAAATGGATTTAATCCATTTGGTATTTCTAATTCAAAGAATCCTCCAGCGAACTTTCCTCTAACATCCTTTAACTTTTTGAGGTTTACTCTGGAAAAATTAAACTCCTTAATATCCGTCCCATTTTTAAGAGACACAACCAAATGCTTTATATCCACCTTACTTCCTTTTTCACCATTAATACTTACATACCATTCATCTCCCCATTTTGCATATTTGTATTTACCGATATATTCAATATCAGCCTGCGCATAGAGAATAATTGTAAATGATAAGGTTATAGCAAGCACCAATAGTTTTTGAATTTCTTTCATCATTTTACCTCTGTGATTTAGTAAAGCATTAACAAGTTTTACCGGATACCCTCAATTGAAAATGTAAAAATCCCCTCATTTGCACTAATAAACAAAAGGTCATCAATGATTTTCAAGTATACTCCGAAATTTTTATCCCCATTTTCTCTGAACTTGCCAACAAATTGTATCGATTCTAATCCATCATTAGAATAATAAATACTATCACTTTTTTCTAGAAAAAGGCTATTTTCAAACCGAGGATCATAAATCATGCTGCTAAATCTTTTTATGGGTTGAATATTTTCCCCTATTGAAACCCATGAAATCCCTCCATTAATCGATTTAAAGAATCCACTCGTAGTCCAGGCATATAGGATTTCGCCATTTACCGCATCAAAAGTTAGATCAAAGATCCACTCAGAATAATGGTTGCCTAATAAACTATCCAAATTCACATTAACTTTTTCTTGAGTACCAAAGTTTGATAATCCAATGAATGATGATCGCCATTCGGGTCCACCTCCCCAACCAAATGTCCAAATTTCTTCTGGTTTATGAGGGTTTAATCGGATGTTGTACATATCAATATATCCATTATCTTCATAAGCCAACTCCCATGAATTCCCATTATCCATTGAATTGAATAATCTTCGATCGTCATCTACTGCATAAATAATTTTAGGGTTTTTTGGAGATCTGGCCACCGCATATATTTGTAACCACTCATCATTATTTATGAAACCTGGTTCTGGTTTAGACCAAGTTTCGCCACCATCCAAACTCCGCCAAATTTTTTCTAATCGACTTGCCACTAAGATTTCCCCGCCATGTGCATCCACATCTCGCGCGCCATCTATGCCATCACTATATGTTGTGTCTTCAAAATTTAGGTATTCCCAATTACTGTTACTTTCTCTGAAATTTTTACGCCATAGCCCTTGATCCACAATTGCAGCATAAACAAAGGGATCATCAATATCAATTTTATATGGGAATTTCCATACGGGTTCTTTAATAATTTGATCTTCTTCAAAAGGTTTTTCACATCCACCAAAGAAAACAATCGCAATAAAGACCACGGTTATTCGTATGTTTTTCATCGTTTAATTAATATTACATTAATTTTTTAAATATTACAATAGAGTGACGTACTCATTTAATTCACAATTATAATTATATTCTTTAAATCAATTCTGTAACTAAAAATCACCTTTGACTGGCTCAATTTAATAGAATATATTGGCCACTTATTTTCCACCTTCAAATCTGAAAAAACTTTATTCATGACTGCCAACCTCCATCTCATTGACTGGCTTATCATCGCCGCCTACCTTGCTTTTTCTATCGGTGTAGGCATCTATTTTTCTAAACGGGCTGCCAGTAGCATGGAGGAATATTTTCTCTCCGGGCGCACCCTCCCTTGGTGGGTCGTTGGTACATCCATGGTGGCCACCACATTTGCCGCCGATACCCCTTTGGCCATTACGGAATTCATCCGTGGCCCCGGCATTTGGCAAAATTGGTTCTGGTGGAACATGCTCCTTTCCGGCTTGCTGGGTGTGTTTCTTTTTTCTCGCCTGTGGAGGCGGGCTGAAGTATTAACAGACAATGAATTACTTGAGATCCGTTATAGTGGCAAACCGGCGGCTTTTCTGAGGGCTTTTAAGGCTGGATATTTCGCCACACTCTATAATTTCATTGTCATGGGCTGGGTCATCAATGCCATGGCTTCTGTTGTGTCAGTCATGCTCAATATTGATCAATGGACTGCTGTTTGGGTCTGCGTAACCATCGCTTTAGTCTATGCCATACTTTCCGGTTTTTGGGGCGTGGTGGTCACAGATGTAGTCCAGTTCGGGATTGCCATGTTCGGCTCAATTGCCTTGGCCATCATCGCCGTAAACCACGTTGGTGGTATGGATATGCTCATCACCAAAATTGGATCACTAAAATCAACAGGGCTGGTCCATGACACAACCATGAAATTTATTCCACCTGTGCCAGAAGCCAGT
The DNA here is from genome assembly GCA_016845785.1 of Fidelibacterota bacterium. GTDB lineage: Bacteria > Fidelibacterota > Marinisomatia > Marinisomatales > TCS55 > TCS55. The sequence continues at coordinate 674 of JAERSH010000076.1, read as the reverse complement.
TGGACGTCAGCAACTTTTTGGGAATCGCCTTTTTCGAAATTTCTTATTTTTATTTCAGTGATGTGGTGGTCTCATCATAGTACCGATGGCGGCGGATACCTCATCCAACGGATGATGTCTGCGAAGAATGAAAAACATGCCCTTATGGGATCACTTTGGTATAATCTTGCCCTCCATGCCCTTCGCATCTGGCCTTGGATTGTGGTTGCATTGGTATCCATTGTCATGTTCCACCAAATTCCCGAAGCCTATGCCGACCTGGGTACAAAGGCAGGCTACCCATTGGTGATGAATGCACTGCTTGGCCCCGGAATGAAAGGGATTCTGGTGATTTCTTTTCTGGCCGCATTTATGTCCACAATCGACACCCATTTAAATTGGGGCGCATCCTATATCATCAATGACATTTATAAACGATTTTTTAAAAAAGATGGCAGCCAAAAACATTATGTAATCATGAGCAAACTGGTAACAGTCGTCCTCACCTTATTGGCAGCCTTTATCGCATTGAAAATGCAAAGTATCTCTAAAGCATGGGAATTCATTTTTGCCATGGGTGCAGGTATCGGCCTCGTTTTGATTCTGCGGTGGTTCTGGTGGCGGGTCAATGCATGGACGGAAATTGCCGCATTAGCCACTTCAATCATCGTTACCCTCTGTTTAGAAGTACTTGC
>JAERSH010000075.1 GCA_016845785.1 Fidelibacterota bacterium | reverse complement strand
TTTTTGCTGATCTCCGGTGGAGAGGTCTTTGACTTCTGCCTGACCTGATTCTAATTCTTGGTCACCCAGAATGATGGCATATGATGCACCGGCTTTGTTGGCTTCTCGCATTTGGGCTTTCATGGATCGCCGCAATACATCGAATTCGGTGGCCAAACCATTTTGCCGCAATGCTACTGCCAGTTTTACCACTGTGGGGCGAACCGCATCACCAAGCCCCACTATATATATATGAGTCTCATGGGCAGTTGCATCGTCCTCACCCATGGCCAATAAAATTCGTTCCATCCCTGCAGCAAAACCGATTCCTGGTGTCGGTTTGCCTCCCAGTGTTTCTACGAGACCATCATAACGGCCCCCACCGCAAATGGCATCCTGTGCGCCTAAGGCAGTAGATGTGATTTCAAAAGTAGTGCGGGTATAATAGTCCAAGCCACGAACGAGACGGGGTGTGATTTCGAATGAGATGCTCATGGCATCCAAGAGGGAGCAGACGTCCTGAAAATGACGTTTGTCATCGTCTGTCCAACAATCAGAAATGTTAGGCGCATCTTTGAGAATCTCAATTTCATGGGGTGCTTTTGTATCCAAAATGCGGAGGGGATTGGTCTCAAACCGTTTTTGGCTCGTTTCGCTGAGTGCCTTTAAATGGGGAGATAAGAAATCTCGAAGGGCGTTTCGATAATCCACCCGACATTGGGGTGAACCAATGGAATTCAATTTTAAGGTCAGGCCATCTAAGCCAATAGAATTAAAAACGGACATGGCCAATGCAATCACTTCTGCATCAATTTCTGGGTGTTCAGAACCAAAAGCTTCAATCCCAAACTGGTGGAATTGGCGATAGCGTCCTTTTTGGGGCCGTTCTCTTCGAAACAAAGCATCAATATAATAGAGTTTATTGATGGGACTTAGTCCACCCAAATTATGTTGAATGAATGACCGCGCCACAGGAGCCGTCAGTTCCGGTTTGAGGGTGAGGTGTTCGCCGCCCTGATCCGTCCAGCTATACATTTCTTTGGATACAATGTCCGTTTCTTCGCCCACGCCCCGGGCAAACAGTTCGGTGCGTTCAAAAGCAGGGGTACGAATTTCTTTATAACCGTAGCGGTCCATGGTGTTGCGAATGGCGGTTTCTAATGTTTGCCAGCGTCGGCTCTGATCCGGGAGAATATCCTGGGTGCCTTTAATGGAGCGGATGGATGTCATTTATTTTAAAAAATTGTTTTGGATTGCTATTCTGAGATTACGAAGTATTTACTTCAACAGCACCATTTTCCGAGTTTCTGTAAAAATCTGATGACTTTCTATTGATTCAGCAGTCATTTTCAACAAATAAATTCCTGCCGGGACTTTGTTCCCATTTTTATCCGTGGAATCCCATGGTTTAGGTTCAAACAAAGCGCTACTCACTGCATCTATATCACCGACTTTGCCTGGGGGACAGTAACTACCCGGAAGTGAAACTGCCATTGCATATCCTCTGCAAACACTTGTAGAATGAGCATTCCCCCCACAAGGAGGTATATGTAAATTCTGTGCAAATAAAATTGTGCAAAATAATGCAATCGATATTAAACATTTTTTTGTATTCATCTTATCGTCCTCTAATTATAATTGTTTTCGAAGGAAACCCAAGGGTGTTCCCGAGTATAAACACATTTTCCCTATCTGACCAAATATCCCGAAAGTACATATTTTTTAAATCAAACTTATCTAATAATTGGGTTAAACTTTTTCCATTATAAAAGTACAATTGACCATTTAAAGATTTTTCATAAATGGATCCTGCTGCAAAAAAATGGTTTTCAGAGATACCATTAACATAACTTATTTTCTCATTTTGAGGAAAGTCGCCAATTGATATCCATTCCTCATTTTGAATTTTCCATAAAGTTTGGTTCCCCGCTGCAAAAATATTGCCTTTTTCACTGTACCATAAGTTGCCAATCCCTTGATTTTCAAGGGATTTTATTTCAATCCAATTGCCATCGGTTGTATTTTTTAAATAGTGACTTCGTATATCACTATTCCATCTTGGATTGTGCAAAATTGCATAATTGGTATATTGCTCATTAATAGCGATTTCATATACTTTACCATAAGTGGCATCTGATATTAAAACTGCTACGGAATCTTTTTGCCAAGATTGCCCATTATACCGATAAATTCTTCCTCCAGAACCGCCTACCCACATGTCCTGCGAACTACTTCCACCAATACCATAGACATGTTCAAAATCCTCTAAATCCGACGAATGATCCTCCCAACCCCAATATTCACCTTTATATTGTGCAACAAATCCGGTAAAATAATTTTGAATTGAATCACTTCTAATCCATTCCTCACCCACGACCCAGAAATCATCTTTCCCTATCCCGAAAATATTGTTTAAATTTAATGGTTTAGCTATACTACCCCATGATGCATTATAGAATGGGTAGGGCGACCATTCGGCCCCGTCAAAATGCCACATTATCCCCGGTTGAGCTCCACTGTTACCTACGGCATACATATCATTCCATGCACTTCCCCATATTTTTACCATATTTGTAGCAAGGCTTGTTTCATAATAAAGTGTATCAATAGTCCATGTATAGTCTCTTGGGTCTTTCGGGCCATCATCCTCAAAAAGGCTGCAACCGGTGAGCAATAAAACAATTAGGGGTAAAAGTAGGCGTTTCATGGTTATTTCAACAGCAACATTTTGCAGTGGTTGTAGGGCTAATATTTTTACTCATTTTCTTCTATTAAATTTTTTAATAAGTCTTCTGCTTGGGCCTGAAACGATTCTGGAATATACAATTTTACAGAACCGCCGGGGAGGGTCAATGCATTAATATTGTATGCGGTACTTAAAAAGTCTCCTTTGGTGTAGGAGGGGATATCATTATCCTTTAAAATGTTTTCCGCCATTTCTGCATAGACTGTGCCGCTGAACTCAGCAATCTTGATCCAATTTATTTTTTGGGGCTCACTCATTGTATTCGTTTCTACCAAAGATATATTGCAGTCGGGGCAGGATTTTATATGATTTAAATATTCACTTTTGCATTCAGGACAAAACATGAGAGACCTCCATTGATGTGATTGAGTTTACCACAATGTGCTGATAAAGACAAATCGGATTACCGAAGAGGGGCTAAAGCCCAAGGATTTTTGAAAAGAAAACCCCCTGACCTAAAGGACAGGGTATAAAATGGTCCACAGTTAAATTTACCCCATGCTTTAGCGTGGGGTAAATAACACCATAAAACCGGGCTTTAGCCCCAATACATCCTACCGATCAAACAATGAAGGCCTGCTGAATGTACCGCCCCGTTGCTCCAGTTTTAGATCTCTCAAGTTGGGGGATTTTACATTCAGTTTTAAATAGAGGCCCGATGCATATCCGTTGGGTGTCCAGTTCACACTCAACTCCCAGCAGTGGAGATCCCGATAGACAGAAAAGGTATGGCTCACGAGGTTTTGATTAATGAGATCCAGCCGAGCGTTGTATTGAACCTTCCAGGCTTCTGTGATTTGGATGGTGGAATTGGAGGACATCCAAAATGTCTTATGGGGGTTGTTCGGATTTGCATTGTTATAGGAAAAACTGAAACTGGCCGAAGAACTCCATAATTGTCCTGATGCTTTTTGATTATTGCCGGCATTATTTCCAAATCCCGTAAACATACCGGCCAGATTGGCCCCATCGACACGCTGATCGGTTTCGGTGGTATCCGCTTCTTCCGTTTCATCTTCTTCCGGATCAAATGAAAGACGGTTCCCCGAAAAACGAAATCCAGTTGAAAACCGGGCGCTGATCAATCGGGGCGTAGGGATGCCACCCGTGGTCTTGAACTTATTTATCCGCATATTTTTTTCTTTATCAAAGTCGTACCAATCGTGGGTCATGGAAAAATCCAGATTTAGTTTTCGGCTTACGTTTGCCCGCACCGATGAACTGATGTTGCTCCATTGAAATTCGTCCGCCACAAAATTACGACTTGTACCCATGCGCCATGAGAATAAATCCTGTTTCCGTTCCTTATCTCCATCCACGATCTTGGCCTGAAATACATTATTCATAGAAAAATTCATGGACTGATTCTCGCCTCTGGGTGTACCCCCGGCGAGAGTGCCGGAAAAT
>JAERSH010000074.1 GCA_016845785.1 Fidelibacterota bacterium | reverse complement strand
CAAAATTTGAGAAGCGCCCATATGCAATTGGCCGCCTATCATTATATGGCATTCAAGGATCATGAAAAAAGCAATCCGGACCAATCAGAGGTGCACCGGAAAAAGGCACTGGCGGTGATCGAAAAGATGCAAGACAGTATTCCTGAAAAAACCATTCGCTATGATGCAAAAGAACTCCATTATCAAGTGGCCCGCCTCTATGGTGAATTGGGGAATGTGGATGAACTGAAGCGCATCATGGATCTGTTGAGTGCCCGTGGCGATTTGAACATTCGCGATCAGGTGGAATATGGCCAAGTCTATCTATCCCAGTTGAACGACTTTGAAAAAGGGAAATCCATTTTTGAAGCACTTTATGCTGATTTTAAATCCATGGAAAATGGCGACAGACTATCCACAGCCAAAGAAATGGAACAGTGGCGGAACTACTTTACACAAATTGTATCGTCGTTGGTCTTTACCTATAAACAGTTGGATATGCAGCCCAAGGCTGAAGAAATACTCACCGATTGGCTGGATAAGAATCCCAACGATCCCGTTGCCCAAAAACTGCTGGAAGACCTACGTAAGGATTAATTAAGGGAAGATGTGTCATGGATGATGGATAATGTGATAGTAAATTGATGATCTTCATAGTTCATTTCTCCATATTCCATCCTACATCTTCCATAATCTATGCCCCATCCTAACATCTCCGTTATCATCCCCCATTGGAACGGGATCGATGTCTTATCTGAATGTCTTGAATCGCTGTTTCAAACCGAATATGACCCATTCGAAGTTATTGTGGTGGATAATGCCTCTACGGATGGAAGTCCGGATTGGGTAAGCCTGAACTTTCCCCAAGTGAAGTTGATCGAGAATGATCAGAATTATGGTTATTCCGGCGGATGCAATCGGGGCGCAAAGGCCGCCTCAGGGGATTATATTGTTTTTCTAAATAACGACACCATTCAAGATCCGAATTGGTTGTCGCCTTTAGTTGATTTTTTAACATTGAATCCGAAGGTGGCTGCGGTCCAGCCCAAGGTGTTAAACTTTTTTGACCGGACAAAATTTGATTATGCAGGCGGTGCCGGTGGTTGGGTCGATGTATTGGGCTTTCCCTTTGCTCGGGGCCGCGTTTTTCAAGAATTAGAAACAGACGAAGGTCAGTACAATGCCATGCGTCCCATCTTTTGGGGGAGTGGAACGGCACTCATGGTTCGCAAGACTGATTTTGATGCTGCCGGTGGTTTTGATGAAACATTTTTTGCCCATCAAGAAGAAATTGACCTTTGCTGGAAATTCCGCCTCATGGATAAGGAAACTTGGGCCATCCCCAGTAGTGTGGTGTATCATAAAAATGCGGTGACACTGCCCATGTTCTCCCGCCGGAAGCAATATTTGAATCACCGCAATTCTGTCCTGATGGTCCTCACCAATTATAGTTTACCTCTTACTTTATATATGACACCCATCCGAATCGCCCTAGAATGTGTGGCACTGCTCTATGCATTGGTCCGATTGGATATGAACCATGTATTGGGCATCCTACAATCCCTGTTTTGGATCATTACCCAGCCCCACATCATTTGGAAGCGTCGGCGACACACGAAACAAATCCGTACCGTAAAAGATAAGGATGTATTACCGTGGTTATATTGGGGGAGTGTGGTATTTGATTATTATATCCGCCGGAAAAAACGATCGGCGGACATTGTGAAAGAATAGATCAGTTATTTCTGAGTCCGCGGAGATATTTCTCCTTATGGGCCGGGTCCATTTCTGAGAGTCTTTTCAAGATATCATCTTGGCCCAGCACATTCAATCGATGGACCAACTTTTCCCGATTTGCGTCGAGAAAATATAAAGTCCGCCCTGTAGGAAATTGACCAAAAACCGTTTCTAATCCTTCCATCATGAGGTTGAACTCATTCAATGCATCATCAGGCTTTCCTTGGTCAAATAAATCCATAGCCACGTAATAGGCAAACCGCCCTTCTCGAAGGCCTTTATTCCCCGTCACTTCTTTCAATAGTTGCACGCGGGTGCTCCATCCTTTGGGATAATCAGAAGCCATCCCCCTTAGGGCAATTTCACGGGCCTGACCATATGCATGGTTGCCCCCATAAAAATCGTAGGTATCCATCCACCCGGCAAGAACGGCATAGGCATAAAAAGAAAGAAAGCTGCCGAGGGGATCAAAAATGACAGGATCAAATTGAATGGATGTGCCGGGATTATAATAGAACTGGAGTGATTTATCGAAATAGCGAATATCCATTCCATCGGCAATCAACACTTGGGCATGAAAGGTTTCCATGCCCCCTTTTTGAGCCACACCCTGAAAAACGATGGATATATTTAATGGGATTTTCAATCCTTGAAATTGCTCATCCCAAATTCGACCGGAGAAAAACCGATTCACTTCATCTCGAATGGAGGATATTTTCTGCCGTTCGCTCTCTCGTAGGAGTCGATCATCTACTGTAACAGCCACCTTACCGAATTGGCTAAAAGCCATGGTGCCCAGGAGTAGAAGTGTGAGTAGAAATCTCATGGTTAGAAAGTAAGGGAATTCTGCCACCTAAAAAAGGGCTGACTAATTTTCCCACAAGTAGAGAAATCTGACTTAAATTATGTCTGTATATAACCTCAGATAAATGAAAAAACTTATCATAAAATATGTAAATCGATTTTCATGAAACTGTTTTCAAATTTATTATTAATGGTCATTTTCTTTTCCTGTCAGAAAAATGATGTAACTCCACCAGGATTATTTATTGAATATCCTTCTTATGGTTCATCAGTCAGGTCAACCATTATAATTGAAGTAAATGTTACCGATAACGGCGGGATAGATAAGGTTGACTTCATTATAAATGATTCTCTCCATTTATCAGATAACAAATTTCCCTACAATTATTCATGGAATACAGAAAATTTTGAAAATGGTGAATATACTATTCAAGTTGTCGCCATGGATAAATCGGGTAACAGTTCAGAACAAAAGATTAAAGTAAAGGTGAAAAACGGACCCGGTAATTATATCCCGGAATTAATTGAGGATTGGAATTTTCAATATAAAATTGATGTTCAGGAGCCCTATGTCTATGCAGCCCCGGGATGGCAAGGATTATGGCGTAAAGATTATAGGTCTGATGAAAGTGAATGGGAGTACTTGGGGTTTTCAGATACAACGGCATTTGATTATGGCCAAAGATATGCCAATATTGAAGGCTTAAGTGTATATGGAAGTGAAATTGTAGTTGCCTGGAATGCTCAAGGTCTTTGGCGCAGTATTGATGGAGGGGATAACTGGGAAAGAACGGATACCAGTTTAGCACCACTCCCAAGGGACTATCCCTATTATTGGTATGGCTTAAAGCGGTCACCGACAAATCCTGAAATGATTATAGCCTTAGAAGCAGGCCGTGCAATATTTCTTTCCGAAGATAGTGGCACTTCATGGACTTGGCTCCATGGACCGGTGAGTAGTCTTTATAGTACATCATTTATAACCTGGCATCCATTCAAAGCAGGGGAAGTATGGGTTCACGGTTATGGAGGAATTGGACTCCTATTGGAAGGTTTTCTTAACGGTTACTCTGACTTCGGGAAAGCAAAAGAACTTGAAGTCAATTTAAAAGAAATTAATGATTACAATTATTTTAGAGTTAATGATATTTCATTCAACAAAAATAATGTAGGTGCAATTATAATAAATGCAGCATCCCATTATCCATCAAATGGGTATTACATTTCTACAGATGGGAGCAAGTCATGGAGTAAGATTGAAAATGATATTCCAATAGGGGACATCTTGATTGATCAACGATTCTCTAACAATTATTTTATAGCATCCGGCAAGAATATTTATTATTCAAATGATGGATTACAAACGGCAAATTTAATAAAGAGTTTTGAATATGGACTAGTTGGAGATGGATTGATGATTGAAGATAATTTGTTGTTTATTGCCACCGTGAATGGGGTCTATCAATTAAATATTGAAAGCATTCGATGAATAATAAAGTTATAACAATTAGGTCTGAAGAATGAGAATCTTACAATATCAGAAAATAATATTGGGGTTTATTCTTATAAATATAATGTTAGCTCAAGATGAGGTTAAATCAATTGGCATCAGAGAATATGGAAAATGGGATCGTAGTTGGTACACGATCATTAAAGGTGAAAAGGGAAACTTAGTTGATATTTACCACCTAATTGTAAAACGTAAAGAGGGCCAGACTATGGCTTCATTTGATTTTTTAAAAGCAGATGTACCACGTTTGAAAGATAACCGTGGCCGGTATGCCGGTGGGTTTTATGAATTAATAATTCCCGAAGGGGCAGATCCATTTTCAATTGGAGAAAAATTGGTTAAAACAAATGAGTTCGATCACGTTTTTATGAATACTTATTCGTCAGTTTCTACCCATATAGTATCGCCAAACGACACTATGCATTCTAATCAATGGAACCTGTCTAAAATTAAAATGCAACACGCATGGAATTATACTAAAGGATCAAATACTATAAAAGTTGCTGTGATTGACATGGGTATTGATTTAAACCACCCGGATTTGAATAATAATATTGATGCTGTCAATTCACGTACTTTTCTTTCGGATGATACCAGTGCATATCCAGAAAATGGAAATGCTCATGGTACAATGGTCGCTGGCATTATCGCAGCTGAACTCAACAATTCTATAGGCATTGCGGGGATGGCAGGCGGTTGGGGAACTACAAAAGGGGTAAGCTTAATTGCTTTACAGGCTGGGCCAGGTCCATTTGGTGATATTAGTAATAGTGCAGCTGCAGATGCTTTTGATTGGGCAGATAGTATTGGAGTTGATATTATTAATTGTAGTTGGAATTCTAAAAAGAATGAAACCATACCACCTCCGGATCTTAACACAGCAATAAATAATGCTGAGAATTCTGGAATAATAATTGTTTTTTCATCAGGAAATATTGAAAATGTATCAGATACATCCAATTCCGAAGTAAGATATCCCGCAAGTAAAAGCGAAGTAATAGCTGTAGGAGCAACGACAATTCAGGATTATAGAAAAAATTATACTGATAGTACAGATATTGCCACTTGGGGGAGTCGATATGGCCCTAAGTTAGATGTTGTCGCACCAGGCATTTATATTTCAACGACCGATATTAGTGGCACTACTGGGAATAGTACCGGAGATTATTATTCATATTTTAATGGGACTTCTGCTGCTGCGCCCCATGTTTCAGCGCTTGCAGCACTTGTATTATCGCATAAACCAACTCTTACTGCAAATGAGGTGAAATCCTTAATTCTGAATAATGCAGGACAAGTTCATTCTGGAACCGGATATAATTATACATATGGATTTAATCAAGAAGTAGGAAATGGTCGCATAGATGTTTCAAAAACGCTCGATGCTATATATCCATTGAGTGTAACTGTTAACGGGCCAGGTGACTTAGCTGAGGGTGGTACTGGTACATGGAGTGCCAATGTAATCTATGGCGGGAGTGGCACTATTAATTATGCATGGGATAAGAAAAATGATGGGTCAACCTATTGGTATCCATTGGGTTCAAGTCAAACCCAATCATTGACGATGAGTTCCAATTCATTCACAATAAGAGTTACTGTACATATTGGTACACAATATAGTGATGATGAAAAATATATATACCGACAAGGGAGTGGTGGCTTTCCTAAAATTAGATCTGATGTATTGCCTGTACCGGACAAATATAATCTCTACCAAAACCACCCCAATCCCTTCAACCCAACAACCACAATAAAATATGAATTACCAGAGCCCAGTTCTGTTAGGCTTGTAGTTTATGATTTAAGGGGCAATGAATTAAAGACATGGGAGAATGGAAATGAATCACCGGGCTTTAAACAGATCAATTGGCAAGCCACAGATACCCATGGGAATAAAGTACCAGCCGGCATCTATATTTACAAACTAACGGCAACCTCCCATGAGACAAATAAAGTATTTTCAAAAAGTATGAAGATGGTGTTGATGAAGTAATTACAGGGGAGTAGATACCATAATTCAGTTTTAATTTATACAATGGCAAACATTCAACATTTACTCGAAAGCCAGCCGGCGCCACAGTCCATATTAGAACAAGTAGGCCAAATTGCCGCCGCCCATAAAAAGGAAGTCTATGTGGTGGGAGGCGTGGTTCGGGACCTCTTTCTCAATCGCCCCTTAAAAGAGATTGATCTCATGGTGGTGGGTGACGGTATCGAATTCGCCAAAATAATCGCCAAAGAAATGGGCATTAAAAAAGTGGTGCCATTCCCCAGATTCTCTACGGCCCATATTCCCGCCAAACCCATCCCTATCGAAGTGGCGGCAGCGCGAGAAGAATCCTATGATGAAGATTCTCGAAAACCCAAACAGGTTGTTTATACCGATTTGAAAGGCGATCTCCTCCGTCGAGATTTTACAGTAAATGCCATGGCCATGGATATATCACCGAAAAATTTTGGGGCACTCCACGACCCTCACGGCGGTGTGCAAGATTTGCTGGCCAAGCGATTGGTTACCCCTTTAGATCCGGATGAAACATTTTCAGAAGATCCCCTCCGGATGATTCGCGGTGCCTATTTTGCATCCAAATTGGGTTTGACCATCGATAATGAATGTGTTGCATCTATGAAGCGCCAGGCCGATCGAATCACCATCGTGTCTCAAGAAAGAATTACCGCTGAATTTTGCAAAATCCTCGCTACAGATAAACCATCAGTCGGCCTAAACATTTTACAAGATGTGGGATTGATGGCCCATATTTTCCCGGAGATTCATGTGATGCACGGGATGGATCAGACCGGTGAATGGCATCATAAAGATATTTTTGACCATACATTGCAAGTCGTAGATAATGCAGCAGCCTTGTCCGATAAAATGGAAATCCGATTTGCAGCTTTAGTCCACGATATTGCAAAACCCAACACACGCCGAATCGATAAGCGAAAAGGATATACCTTTCACGGTCATGATGCGGTGGGCGAACGGATGCTGAATAAAGTGGCGAAGCGGATGAAGCTTTCTAATGATCTTCGGGATTACCTCAAAAAATTGACCTTGCTTCATCTCCGCCCCATTGCCTTGGCGAAAAAAGAGATAACCGATTCGGCGGTGCGCCGTGTTATGGTGGCAGCAGGAGAAGATTTAGACGACCTTCTCACCTTATGTCGAGCGGATATCACCACAAAGAATCCCCACAAAGTGAAAAAATATATGGGTAACTTTGAGCGGGTAGAAACAAAGATGCTGGATGTGACTGAGCGGGATGCCCTCAAATCCTTTCAATCTCCCGTCCGTGGAGATGAAATCATGAAAGTCTGCGGCCTCACCGAAGGTAAAGTGGTGGGACAGATAAAATCCGCCATCGAATCAGCAATCCTTGATGAAAAAATTGATAATACCTACGAAGCGGCATATGATTATTTTATGTCCATAAAAGATGAATATTTGAATGAAGGTGAGTCCATCGAATGAAACGATTTATATTTTTTATCATAATCATATCCACATCAACCATGTGGGGCCAAACCATCTCCGGAACCGTAACCGATCGTGTGACCGATGGTAATTTGGGTGGGGTGAATATTATCATTCAAGGATCAGACCAAGGTGTCTCCAGCGGATTGGATGGGACTTATGAATTGGATGTGTCTGGTTTAAACGATGAGGATAAGGTATCATTCCAGCATATTGGATATGATGAATTGACTATAACCATTCAATCATTGACTGAATCTCCGAATGTGAAACTCAATCCTCGGGTACTCCCTTTCGCGGCCATTGAAACATCCGGACAAAAACGAAAGGCGGCCATTGCCAAAGATTTGCCCCAAACTGTATCCATTCTTCAAGCGGAATCATTTGAGCTGCGGGCATTTGTGGATGCCGGAGACTTATTGGCCACGGACCAAAGTGTGCAAATTGAAGAATCCCTTTCGGGTAGAAAGACAATTTCCATCCGTGGCGGTAATGCAGATGACGTATTGGTTTTATACAATGGATTTCGTTTGAATCGCCCCTATGATAATGTATTCGACCTGTCGTTGGTGGATATGCAAAATGTAGAACAGGTCGAAATTGTGAAAGGAGGGCACTCTGTATTGTATGGGCCCGATGCCTTTTCTGGTGTGGTGAATATTGTGCCCAAAAACAGCAAGGATAAACATTTCAAATTTTCTCAACAGTTTGGATCTTATGATTCGGGATATTGGAATGCCAATGGCCAAATTCAATTGGGAAATACGTTTGTA
>JAERSH010000073.1 GCA_016845785.1 Fidelibacterota bacterium | reverse complement strand
TGGAATGGGAACAAATTTCCCCATCCATTAAACGGAAAATGATCTGGGGTAAACATACCATGGTGGCTCGACTCGAAATCAAAAAAGACTGTCTTGTCCCCCAACATCATCACGAGAATGAACAAATTTCTTTTATAAAATCCGGATCCATTCGGTTTTGGTTGGGTGAAGTTAAATCAGAAGTGGTGGATGTTCACGCTGGAGAATCCTTAATCATACCCCCAAACTTACCCCACGAAGCCCTTGCCCTGACCGATATAGTGGGTGAGGATACTTTTTCGCCTCCACGTCAAGATTGGATCGACGGGGATGATGCCTACCTGAGGGAATCCCTTTCTCAATAGCCGTTCCGCCAATAGAAATTTATTTAAGGCGATAAAAAATACGTCCCATCTCAGGAGGTCACCTCCCGTTAAAGGATGACAAGATGAGGATGGGTGTTATACTTTATTTTGGTGCCTTCGCTCCGGCGGTGACTTTCAAATCCAAGTGGTTGATGGGGGGTGGCACAGGACAGGTCGTATAATTGTTATACGCACAGGGGAAATTGAAGGCCTTGTTAAAATCTAAGATAACTTGTCCCTGATTGTCTGGTTCTGTTAGATATAATTGTCTTCCACCGCCGTATGTTTCTTTGCCGGTGGTACCATCCATAAATATAATTGCTTTCTTTCCGCCCTCAATATTGACTTCCAACTCCACTTGATTTCCCTTGTGCAAGAATGATACAGTGCCCGCTGTAGGCTGCACCACATGATGACCATATATATTGGAAATAGTCCTTTCATTGTTTGAAGCATAAGGATTGAATTGTGCTTTTATTCGCCACTTGGGATCAACAGGATAAGCAGGGATCTTAAAATAGGTATTGAGTATGGGATTCTCAAAATTCTTAATTCGGAGTGCATAGAGTTCACCCCGTTTTATGATGAAAAATTGAAAGGACGCCCAAGAGAAATGATGACTCAATGAATCATGACTAAAATTATACTTCACAACTTGGTCGGTGCTATCCACCAAAACAGATGTATTGAATTGAAAATGAAATCCATTTTCTGATTTGGATAATGCACCGAATTGAGAAGGAAATCCATCTGGGAGGACCAAATCATTATCCTGTCCAGATCCCATTTTGTATTTTCCTTCATCGAGCCAATGGAGACCCACTAGATTGAGATATCCTTTTCGAGATTTAAGATAATTTACCCGTTTCTTTCGAAAGGTCTGTATATCTTTTTCATAGGCAGGGTCAACCGTTTCAGAGGCGCATCCTGCAACGATTAGGAGAACTAATCCTATGGTGATACTGCGAAAGAATTCTGTTTTCATGGGCTGAAAAGTTATTATAGAAAATAGATGAGTCATATTTCTTTTGATGAAGTGGCGAACCTAAATTGTACTATGTTAAAATTTTATGAACTTACCCCTTCGCCCAATAATATGAAGGTCCGCATGGCCCTGAAATATAAGGGTATTGAATTTGAACAAATATTGGTGGACTACTTCGATCGCCAGTCACTCTTGGAGGCATCGGGACAAGATGGTTCTCCGATTATTCAGGATAAAGGTATTGTGCTCAACGACAGCGAAGCCATTATGATTTATCTCGATGCGAATTATCCCGATACACCGCGACTCATGCCACGGGATTTAAAAAGCCGTTATGCTTGTGACAAATGGAAACGAATGACCGATGATAAAATTGCTGCACCTTGGTTTCGTGTTTGGCGATATGCCATAAAGCGAACGGATATTCTTGATGAGTCCGCAATATCTGCATATGTAGAAGGCCTCCATTGGCTCAATGATGAAATAGGTGATAGAGATACCTTTCATGATAATCCGGAAATGGCCATTTGCGATCTAAGGGCAGCACTTTGGGCGGTTTATGCTTTACCCAGTGATGCACTTTTGGCAAGAGTCGGGCTCTTAAAAAGTTCAAAGCGAATATTTGATCTGGATGAGAAAGATTTCCCCAATTTGATGCGGTTTCTCGGCCCTTGGGATGACCGTTTGAAATAATGAAAAAATTTCTAATTTATCTATTTAGGGTAATCCTTTTATTGGTGGCAATATGCATAATCTTTTTGAATTATCGACCAAATGTCTCCTATTTAAAAACACATACATTTAGTGGAGGTGACCATCACGAGATTGGGAAATTGCGTGTACAATTCACAGGGAATACCAATGTATTGGTAACCGATGGAGAAACTGCCATACTTACGGATGGGTTTTTTACGCGACCACCCTTAACTCAATTTTTATGGGGTGACATTGAACCGGATATAGAAGTAATTCAATCATCTCTAGATCAAGCAGGTATCGATAATTTAGATGCAGTCATTCCGGTTCATTCTCATTTTGACCATGCCATGGATTCACCGATTGTGGCCCAACAAACGGGAGCCAAATTGGTTGGGTCAGAATCCACCATGAATATCGGTAGAGGTTTGGGATTTCCGGAAGACCAAATGGTAGTGGCTCGATCGGCCATTCCTATAAAATTCGGCTCCATGAAAGTAACATTGATACAGGGGAAGCATTGGCCCTACCCCGATAAGGAATTGGGAGATAAACTGTTAAATAATGAAATCGATAGTCCAATCAAACCGCCCGCGAGCGCCATGGATTACAAAGAGGGGGCAAGCTATACCATTATAATTGAACATGAAGAAGCCACCTTGGCCATTCATGGCAGCGCCGGATTCGTCCCCAACATTTTAGAAGATTATGAAGTCGATATTCTATTTTTGGGTGTAGCAGGACTCGAAACGATGGATGAGACATTTAATGCGGATTTTCAAACCCATGTGACCGGCGCTCTCAATCCTGAAGTCATTGTTCCCATTCACTGGGATGATTTTTTCGTCCCATTAAGGAAGGGATTGAAATCCCGCGGACTATTAGAAAAAATGCTTCAAGGGATGGACCTTGAGCGATCCTTAGATATTGTGGAAGAAAAAAATCCAAATCGCAAGATGGTCATATTGCCACTATGGGAAAAAATATCAGTAAACTCATTAATGGGAAAATCAGAATGAAAATTTTCAGAACATTCTTATTCATGTGTGTATTAACCCTGATGGGATGTGGTGGATCAATACCATCCAATGCTATTGAGGATTTCCAATGCTATCCATCTTCAGTTTATCTTTTTCGCCATGCAGAAAAGCAGATCATTAAAGGGGAAAAGAATCCGGAACTCACCAAAGCGGGATTCGCCCGATCGGATGCTTTAGCCATTGCATTGAAGGATGTGCAAAATGGTATAATCTATTCCAGTGAATTTAAACGGACGCAGCAGACGGTGAATCCTTTGGCCAGTGTTTGGAATACAGACGTAAATATCCATACGGCTCATGATCCGGAAGGGCAAATCGAAAGGGCATTATCCCATTGCGGAAAGACGGTGATTATATCCGGTCATTCCAATACTCTACCCAATTTAATTGAATTATTTGGCGTTTTAGATGAGATCACCATTGCGGACGATCAATACGGTGACCTTTATCAAATTCAATGGCAAAATGGTCAGCCATCAATCACGATTACCCATGTGGGAGATTGAAAAATGAACTGGGATCATCCCAATCCATTCATTCAAAAAATTGAAGTGAATGATACGCACATTGATGAATTGGGTCATGTGAATAATAAAGTCTATTTAGACTGGATTATTGATGCGGCATGGTCCCACTCTACAGCATTGGGATTCAATATGAGTGAATATACAGCATTGGGTTATGCCATGGTGGCTCGGCGCCATGAATTGAATTATCAGGGAGCAACCTTCTTAGGTGATCAGCTCAATATCGGCACGTGGATTACCATAACCGATAACAAATTCAAAAGTCGTCGGGAATATCAAATTATTCGAGAAGGGGATGGGAAAACTGTTTTCCGTGCCGCAACTGACTGGCTGTGCATTAAAATTGAAAATGGTAAACTGGCCCAAATGCCGATCGAGTTTATAAAGGCTTATAAACCTACAAATGTGTAATATTGGTTATGGCGAAGAGAAAGGAACAGAAAAAAGTTTCACATCCCGAATGGAAAAAACTGGGCTTTGCCGGATTGATCCTAAAAGCCATGCAGAAGGCTGGAAAGAAAGATAATAAAAAGGAGGAGGAACCAATTGTCAAAAAAGACTATTGGTAATATTTAAGAATTAGAACCCTGAATTTTTTTCAGCAATTCATTGGTCAGTCGAATACCTTCCATTTCGCTATGAACCGACCCTTCATATTCGATACCCACATAGCCATTATATCCCGCATCTAAAACAATGTCCATCATACGGTAGAAGTCTGAGCCGGTTTCATCCCCATTGGCATCAAACTCATGACTCTTAGCGCTCACGGCCTTGGCATAGGGCATAAGTTCGGTCATTCCTTGGTAGCGGTCATACCATTCATCACCCTGGATGCGAAAATTACCAAAATCCGGTAAGGTGCCCACACGTGGATGGTCTACTTTTTCCATGACCGCTGAAAGCCATTTCCCATTGGATGAAAGTCCACCGTGATTTTCCACAATAGTATTAATACCGATAGAGTCTCCGAATTCTGTAAGCTGTCTTAATCCATCGGCCGCTAACTCAACTTGGTCATTCCATGACCCTTCACTTCGGGCATTTACTCGAATGGAATGACAACCAAGATACTTAGCCGCTTCGGCCCATTTATAATGGTTTTCAATAGCCTCTTTCCGTTTAGTCTCATCGGGATCGCCTAAGTTGCCTTCTCGATCGCACATGATGATGAGACTTTTCACACCGTTATCGGATGCCCGTTTTTTCATTTCATTGAGATAGGTAATATCTTCAGATTTTTCGAAGAAAAAAGTATTCACATATTCGATGCCGTCGATGCCAAAATCATTTTTGGAGATGGCTGCAAAATCCAAATGATCAATCTCCTTATTCCACAGGGTACGGTGGAGGGACCATTCCGCCAATGATATTTTAAATGGCAGTGATTTACTGCATCCTGAAATGAGTGAACTGCTAAATCCTGTTAAGGCCAAACCGCCGGTGATGGCAGCGGATTGCTTGATAAAATCTCGGCGCTTCAATTTATAATTTCCTGATACGAATGTTTCGGTACCAGATTTCGCCGTGGTCGCCCTGAATACCGATATGGCCTTCTGTCGCCTTAGCGAAATTGGGCATGGTGTTGAATTTGCTGTCTTTCACCAGCGCCCACATGGTGTCGCTCTGGTAAGTATACTCAACCACCTTCACACCATTGAGCCAATGTTCCACTTGATTATCCATGACCTTGATGCGCACTTTGTTGAACTCTCCAACTGGATTGACTACGCTTTCAGTGGAAGCAATTAAAGCGTAAAGAGATCCGGCAGAAGTTAGGGTGCTTTCACCATTGGTATGGCCCGCATCATCCAACACCTGCATTTCCGGTGCGGACTGCCAGATATAATCCCCGTCTTCCGTGGCGAAATAAAAGATGCCACTGTTCCCTTTGGGCGGTACTTTCCATTCCAATTCCAGTTCGAAATTTTTGTACACATCTGTACTGATAAGATCGTGACCTTGGCCCGGTTTGGTTTTCATGGTACCATCCACAATTTCCCATGAATCAGGAAATCCTTCCATTTTATATCCGCGAAAGCCGTTGACGGTTTTCCCGTCGAAAAGTACGGTCCAGCCATCGGATGCACAGCCAACCAAGAGTAAAGTAGACAAAATTAAACTTAACTTTTTCATGTTTAACCTTTCGGATTCCATTCACCTCTGGCCACGGCAGGGATAAATGTTTCTATATCTTTATTAGGTAGTTGAATGGTCTTGCCTTCTTCAGCGCTCATGTAGGCAGCCATGAGGAGGCGTGTTACATCCAAGCCATCGTCAAAATTTTCTTCCGGTCGTTTTCCCGCTAGGAATGATTCCACCATGTGGCGGTTCTCAGCCGTATAACCGTACACCTCTGCTTCGTTACTCACCACGGGCATGCCGCCGGACTCTGCATTCTGTTTTTCCACTAGGTCCTC
Source organism: Fidelibacterota bacterium (assembly GCA_016845785.1). Taxonomy (GTDB): domain Bacteria; phylum Fidelibacterota; class Marinisomatia; order Marinisomatales; family TCS55; genus TCS55. The sequence goes on along the minus strand of JAERSH010000073.1, from coordinate 171 downwards.
ACCCTCTGCGCCGGCAACTTTACGACTGAAGAAAAGTTTTAAATCTGGATCAAGTGTATTTACAAACATAGAATATTCTGGTCCGAAGAGTTCCATGCTGAGACGAAGCCCTTCGCCTACAAAACACCATGATGTGGTGGTTTCAACAATGAGTTTGTTGCCATCTTCATC
>JAERSH010000072.1 GCA_016845785.1 Fidelibacterota bacterium | reverse complement strand
GTGCTCATGGTGGCGGCGGATACCTATCGTGCAGCTGCTGTCGATCAACTTAAAATTTGGGCGAAAAGAATTGATTCTAAAATTGTATGCAATGAACAGGCACAACAGCCATCTGCTGTACTATTTGATGGATTAACCGCCGCGAAATCGAGTGGTACAACTATGACCATTGTGGATACGGCCGGTCGCCTTCATACGTACAAAAACCTTATGGCCGAGTTAGAAAAAATGTATCGCGTAGCTGAAACACGATTTCCGGAATTTGAAGTCCATTCACTCATCACCTTGGATGCGAGCTTAGGTCAGAATTCTTTAATTCAAGCGAAGGCATTCGCCGAAACGGTCCAGGTGGATGGAGCTATACTCACCAAAATGGATGGGACTGCAAAAGGGGGTATTGTATTCCCGTTATTTAAAGAATTGAATATTCCTGTAAAATTCATCGGGGTGGGTGAAGATTTGAGTGACCTCTATGAATTCGATCGGCAAGAATATGTACAAGGATTATTGGGCACAGCAAAAGCATGAGTGACAGAAATCAAAAATTAAATATGATCAGCCTCGGGTGCGCCAAGGCATTGGTGGATTCTGAAATTCTATTGGGCGGACTGAAAAATGAGAATTTTGATATCACGAAAGAACCGGAAGACGCAGATACAATTGTTGTTAATACCTGTGGATTTCTGGACATGGCCCGAGAAGAATCCATTGAAACGATTTTGCAGGCAGCGGAACTGAAAAAGACCGGGAATCTGAAGCAATTGGTGGTGATGGGATGTTTGTCTGAACGATATCCTGATGCATTGGCTGAAGAAATTCCTGAAGTAGATCGAATCTTCGGAAGCAATGATCATAAGCAAATTGCTTCCTTTTTGACGGGGAAGGATTATGCGAAAGATGATCCTTTATTTTACCGATCTTTAATGACGCCCAACCATTATGCATATCTGAAAATTGCAGAAGGGTGTGATAATGGTTGTTCGTTCTGCAGTATTCCCATCATGCGGGGATTGCAAAAAAGTCGCGGTATTGATTCCATCATGTGGGAAGCGGAGAAATTGGTGGATCAAGGTGTGAAAGAAATGCTGGTTATCGCTCAAGATTCCACCAGTTACGGTTGGGATCTGAAGCCAAAAGTTTATCTGAGCGATTTGATTAAATCCTTAGACGGTTTGGACATTGACTGGATTCGACTCCACTATGCCCATCCTGCCCATTTATCTCAGCGAATCATTGATGCAATGACCGAAGCCAAACATGTGTGTCGGTATCTAGATATGCCCATCCAACATGGTTCAGATAAAATTTTGAAATCCATGCGTAGGGGACTGGGACAAGATGGTATTCGCGATCGGATACATCGCCTCAGGGATGCCATTCCTGATATTCGGATTCGAACCACATTAATTGTGGGTTATCCCGGTGAATCGGATGAGGAGTTCAAACAACTCTATGATTTTATAGAAGAAATTGAATTTGACCGGTTGGGGGTATTCACTTATTCTGAAGAAGAAGGCACATTAGCTGAGGCCCTTGATGATGATGTATCGACTGATGTCAAGAATGAGCGGAAGGCTCAAATTATGGACCTTCAGGCCAGCATTAGTGCTGAAAAGAACGATGCCATGGTGGGGGAGACTTATAAAGTATTGGTGGACAAAAGTGGCGACACGGTTTCAGTTGGGCGAACAGAATTTGATTCACCGGAAATTGATAATATCGTCCATATCAAAGGGGCCGTAGAAAAAGGTCAATTTATTGATATTAAAATCGAATCGGCCAACGAATTTGAATTAATCGGCACCCCTGTTTAATTATCGTCGAAGCGAAACTTCCGCCAGCTGGCAGACGCTTCTACAGTTTATTTTCTCGTCCGCCCTTCATCAATAATCGATTGAAGCTGATCTTTCAACTGTGTAAATACTTCAGGGTTTTCCGCTGATACATCATTTGTTTCTCCAATATCATCATCCAAATTAAATAATGTATATTGAGGGACAGGCCACACTTTCATAGATAAATCACCGTTATACATTCGCTCTGAATCGTGGCGCTGGAGTTTCCAATTGCCATTTCTCAACCCATAATTGCCTCGCCGTCCATTATCTTGAGATACAATATATTCTCGCCCCTTCGCTTCATCTTTCCCGAGGAGTGCATTCAATACATTGAAACTATCTAAAAATCCATCATTGGGAAGATCTGCACCTGTTAAGGCCGCCATACTTGCAGCCAAATCGATGGTGGATACCATTTCATCTGATATACCCGGCTGGATTTTCCCTTTCCAATAGGTGATGAATGGGGTGCGTGTTCCGCCTTCTCTCACCGTGTACTTTCCACCGGAAAAAGGTCCGGCTGGAACATGGTCATTTAATGCTTCGTTGGCAAAATCGTCGTATCCATCATCTAAGACAGGACCATTATCGGATACAAAAATGACCAATGTATTTTCTGTGAGGTTCAGTCGATCCAAGGTTTCCATTAATGCACCTACATTCCAATCCAGCTGGACAATGGCATCACCGCGGTAGCTCATACCCGATTGGCCTTGAAATCGTTCGTGTGGCATACGCGGCACGTGAATATCATGAGATGAGAAAAATAGGAAGAATGGATCATCCTTATTTTCTTCAATCCATTTTTCAGCTTGTTTCTGCCATTCATCGGCTAAATCTTCATCCCGAAAGCGAGCCGCATGTCCGCCGGTATAAAAGCCAATTCGACCAATCCCATTATGGATCGTATTATTATGACCATCATTCCAATCCATGCGAAGTGTATTGCGATGGGTGATGCCGGTGGGATGATCTTCGCTCGGCTTTTTTCGTCCCACCCATAGAGGATCATTTGGATCTAGATTTCGAACGTGGTGATTTTCTACATAAACTTGTGGGACGCGATCATTGGTGGTGGGGAGGAGAAAATTATAGTCGAATCCAATTTCGCGGGGACCGGGATTCAGTTCGCCATTCCAGTCTGGGCCTTCGGGGCCACCTAATCCCAAATGCCATTTTCCGATGACGGCTGTTTTATATCCTGCCTGTTTCAGTAATGAAGCGATCGTAGGTGTCTCCGGTTGAATAATGGCGGGCGAATTGGGTGGTGCAATGCCTGTACCTTCTTTTCGGAAAGCATACGTCCCTGTCAGGAATGAATAGCGAGTTGGGGTGCAAGTGGAGGCAGAACAATAACCACTGGTGAATTTCAATCCTTCATTCGCCAATTTATCTATATTTGGTGTTTCGACATTTTCCGGTTTGGCGCCGTATGCACCCACATCGCCATAGCCAAGATCATCCGCCATGATCACGATAATATTGGGTTTTTCGGATAAACTATGTTGAGTGCATCCAAGGAGAAAAATTAAAGGAATGAGATATATTTTTTTCATGAGTTAAGCACTTTCATAGGCTTCTTTAAGCCAGGATTTGAGTTCATTATCAATATCAGACTTCCCATGAACAGCCACACAATGGTTCATCATACCACTAAATTGTTTTCCTGCTTGTAATCGTTCAGTCTCTGGGTGCCCCTTTAGAATTAACCCCACATCCAATCGATCTTTGGTGGATGGTTTAAAAATGGCAAACTGTTTGGATCGGCGGATGGTTACATAAGTTTTACGTGGAGATATTTCAACATCATTACCCAACTTTTCTACCACCTTGCATAATGCATCATAAATGGGTTTTAAATCGGATTTAGCCCCTTTGTATTGGTTATCCAGAAAATTGTCGGCATCTAGAGTGGGCTCGCTGGCTTCTCTGAATTTAAAAGCAATCAGATTTGCATAGCCATGGGTCAGTCCATGAGCTGACTTTAAATGCTTAATGATTGCCATGTGTTTTTCTTCACCGAAAGCTTTCACTACATTGAGCCAGTGATCCAGATTGTTACCGGTTTTTTCTTCCAAATTGGCCATCATAGCGGCCATCATTTCGGCGGGGGAGGCAGGCATCGTTACTCCTTTTTTTAATTTTGGCCGTAAAAGGCTTTGATCTCCATGGCATATTTTTTCATGAAATCATTGGGGATGGGAAGGAGAAGATTATATTGGGCAATTTTCCATTCTGTCCCTACAATTTTCAATACACCGGTACCACGAAAATCGCCATATCCTTTATTGTGAAGAATTTCATCAAACCAAGCCGTTTTACCATCATCAGAGAAATATATATTTCTTTCTGTCATGACATATGTCCAGCCTGTGCCGGTGGCCATTCGTTTGGTGGCATAGGCATCAAATTCAGCTTTGGGCCACCGTTCGCTAATATCCGTACCGAAGAATACGCCATCTTCTGAAAATAGTGCCATATAGGGTTTGGACTTCGCTTCTGCCGCATAGAGATGAAGATTATCCAATACATTTTCTACCGCATCGGCAGAACCGATGTTTTGGGCAAATATTCCGGAGAATAAGAGGAGGAGTGATAATTTTTTCATGTGTCTTTCCTTTTGTTATTTTTCACATCTATTTTGACAACTTTGTAAAGAT
>JAERSH010000071.1 GCA_016845785.1 Fidelibacterota bacterium | reverse complement strand
TTCAACTTTGATTTGGTTCGGTATAGCCTCAACATTGTGGGGGCAAGCCGTTTCTAATGAAAATAACCAGAAAGCAAAATACGTGAATCGACTGGCAAAAGAATCCAGCCCCTATCTTCTTCAACATCAAAATAACCCTGTGGATTGGTATCCTTGGGGACAAGAAGCATTTGATAAAGCGATAGAATTGGATCGTCCCATCTTTCTATCCATCGGATATTCAACCTGTCACTGGTGCCACGTGATGGAGCATGAGTCCTTTGAAGATGAACAGGTGGCACAACTATTGAATGAAAATTTTATATCCATTAAGGTTGACCGGGAAGAACGGCCTGAGATTGATCATGTATATATGTCCGTTTGCCAGGCCATGACCGGGCGTGGTGGTTGGCCCCTCACCATCATAATGACACCCCAAAAAGAACCATTTTTTGCCGGAACTTATTTCCCTAAAAGTGGACGATTAGGTCGACCGGGTATGTTAGAGCTACTCCCTTCTATTGCAGATGCGTGGAAAAATAAACGAATTGAATTGGTGCAGTCGGCCCAAAAAGTAAATGAGTTCCTCCAAAATTCGAATCAAAAGAAAATGGGCGACGAATTGGATGCTTCAATTCTAACCGATACTTATTCTCAATTCGTCAATCGTTATGATAAAATCCATGGCGGGTTTGGTACGCAACCTAAGTTTCCTTCTCCACACAATTTGGTTTATTTACTACGTTATCATCATATGACCGGCGATAAAACAGCCCTCATGATGGTCGAGACTACACTCCAACAAATGCGATTAGGTGGAATATTCGATCATGTAGGATTTGGATTTCATCGGTATTCAACCGACAAAGAATGGCTGGTACCTCATTTTGAAAAAATGCTTTATGATCAAGCCATGCTCACCATGGCCTATACTGAAGCGTATCAAATCACAAAAAATCCAACGTATAAACAAACTGCTGATGAAATATTAACATACGTCCTTCGGGATATGACGGATGATCGTGGGGGATTCTATTCTGCAGAAGATGCAGATAGTGAAGGTGAAGAAGGATTATTTTACCTTTGGACCATCGATGAACTGAAATCCAATTTAAATGAATCTGATGTGGCCTTTCTCACCCAATTATATCAACTGGATTCGCACGGAAATTTTAAAGATGAAGCCACAGGCCAATTCACAGGACGGAATATTTTTTACTTAGAGGAGCCAATTGATAAACCAGCTGAAATTGATCGATTAAAAACAATTCGTCATACATTATTTTCTGTCAGAGAAAAAAGAATTCATCCTCTAAAAGATGATAAAATATTAACCGATTGGAACGGACTAATGATCGCTGCCTTTGCCAAAGCAGGCATGGCGTTTGAAAACCCTGATTATATTAAAGCGGCTGAAAGTAGTGCTCAATTTTTACTGAAGAACCTTACCGGTGAAAATGGCCGATTAAAAAAACGGTATCGAAATGGTAATTCTGGATTGGATGCCCACTTAGATGATTATGCCTTTTTCACGTGGGGATTGCTTGAACTTTATGATGCCACATTGAATATTGCCTACTTAAGTGAAGCCAATCAGTTTAGTCGAATAATGGTTGAAGACTTTATGGATAGTGACGGCGGTTTTTATTTAGGAAGTGAACATTCTGAAAAATTGATCGTCCGCGCCATGACCGGGTATGACGGTGCAATTCCATCAGGCAATTCTGTGGCGGCCATGAATCTATTGCGGATTACTCGTATTACGGGCGAAGTAAAATGGGCAGAAATGGCGGATCAGTTATTTAAGGTATTTTCAAAAGAAGTTGAAAATGCACCCACAGGGTTTACATCCATGCTCACTGCTTTCCTATTCGAATCGGATAGACCTAAAGAAATTGTCATCGTTGGATCAAACCAAGACCCAGTCGCTCAACAGGCACTCCACCGGTTACGGACAGAATATCATCCCGGCAATGTCATCTTATTTAAGAATACAGATGATAAGATGAATCAACTCAGTCCCATCGCAAATTGGACAAATGAACACAGGCCAATCAATAATAAAACCACCTTTTATGTATGCGAAGATTTTGCCTGTAAAATTCCTACCACTGATTTAGATCAGGCTTTCAAATTCATCAATGAGTAAATCATTATCCAAACGGGTGGGTGAATTATTTGCCCATATTCAGGATTTATTGGATGCAGCCACCCATACAGCTATCAAGCGAGTGGATGAAAGCGGTGGTAAGAAAAATGGACTATTAGGCTTTTTTTCATCCATCGGAGATGCGTACTTTAAAAAATATACTGAAATCAAAAAAGATACTGAATCGACACAGTAATCTTTATTACAACTAAAAACACAGAGACATCATGAAACTAGAATTACATTGGAAAATTATTATTGGCTTAGTCCTAGGTCTTGCTTTTGGCGTACTCGCCGCCGCCCAAGGATGGGGTGGCTTTACCGCAGATTGGATTGCGCCATTTGGAAAAATCTTTATTAATTTATTAAAACTGATTGCTGTTCCCCTCGTTCTCTCTTCATTAATCACTGGAGTGGCTTCATTATCTGATCTAAAAAAGTTATCTCGGATTGGGGGTAAAACCATTACCATATATATTGCCACAACAGCGATTGCAGTAACTATCGGATTGGTGGCCGTTAATATTCTTCAACCGGGGGATACTGTTCCGGAAGAAATGAAGGTCAAACTTCTGGATACCTATCAATCGGCAGCATCGGGGAAAATGGAAGCGGCGGAACAAGTAAAAGAAAGAAGTGTCTTGCAGCCCATTGTAGATATGGTCCCCTCAAATTTTTTCAGTTCCGCATCAAATAATCGGAATATGCTTCAAGTGGTCTTTGTGGCCATTTTAGTGGGAATAGCACTTATCCAAATTCCGAAAGAAAAAGCAAGGCCGGTTCTGGAATTTATGGAGGGTGTAAATGATCTTGTCATCAAGTTAGTGGATAATATTATGCTCATGGCACCCATTGGTGTATTTGCCCTCATTGCGGATACCATTACATCTGTGGCGGGGAATAACCTCCAAAATGTGCTCGAATTATTGGGCGCACTCGGTTTCTATATGCTGGCAGTAATCATAGGTCTTATCCTTCAAATGATGATTACCTATACATCTGTATTGAAAATCTTTTCAAAGATGTCTTTAAAGAAATTTTACCAAGGGATTGCACCGGCACAATTGTTGGCATTTTCTACCAGTTCAAGTGGTGCAACTTTGCCCGTCACCATGGAACGATGCGAAGATGAATTGGGTGTGTCAGAAGAAGTTTCATCATTTGTCCTCCCCCTTGGCGCTACCATTAATATGGATGGCACTGCCCTTTATCAGGCCGTGGCCGCTGTGTTCATTGCCCAAACTTTGGGTATGGATCTTACAATTGGTGCTCAACTTACCATTGTGTTGACGGCTGTATTGGCATCCATTGGGACGGCAGCCGTTCCCGGTGCTGGTATTATCATGCTGGTAATTATCCTTGAAGCCATTGGTGTACCAAGCGCGGGCATTGCACTCATCTTGGGTGTGGATCGAATTTTGGATATGATGAGAACTGTCACCAATGTAACCGGTGATGCTAGTGTGGCTGTGGCTGTGGCTTCATCTGAAGGCCAGTTATCAAGTTAAATTGACTACCGGGAAGGCTTGAATGCCATTATTAAAAACCTGTAAACTTCAGGTAGAAATATAGATTTCTTACTTCAGTCAATGAATTTCAGGATCTTCAATAATAATCCTTGAGATCACCTTCTGAAGTCAAAAAACAGGCCTTTCTCGATTCGTCGGGATGAAGGACGTTTGCTGAGGACAGAGGCCTCTACCGTGTTTACACGGATCCTGAAATCGTCTCTGGAGTAAGACATTAAAAAACCCCGATTCTTTCGGGGTTTTTTATTTGTCTAAAGTAGATTGAATTTGACTGATTCGGTGGCGAGAGCCTTTAACCTTTAAATGGACATGGTCATCATGATAATTCCGTTCTAACACATCCACTCCCTCTTGAGCTTGGGCCATGGCTTTCGAATCCGTATATGAAAATTGGAGATCTACCACCTGAAATTTTTCATCCATGATTTGGGTGATTGCCCTTGATAAATTATCGATTCGAAGTTGGTTTAATGCTGAGACAAAAATCCCATTGGGGAATTTTCGATTGAGGAAACTCATTTGATCTTGGACTAGGTCTTGATCCACCTTATTGAGAACGGTTAAGGCCGAGTGCCGCTCTGCACCTAAATCCTTAAGTACATCCTTAATTGTATCATAATGATCGGCCACCTGTTTTGAGGATGCATCTAAAACAATGAGGATCAAATCTGCATCCACTACTTCTTTTAATGTACTCTTGAAACTGGCAACCAAATGGTGAGGTAATTTTCGCACAAACCCAACCGTATCACTTAATAAAATCGTATGGGCATTATCCAATTCCACGGAACGAATAGTGGTGTCTAATGTGGCAAATAATTGATCTTGAATAAATACATCTGCCCCGGAGAGTGCCTTCATTAAGGTGGATTTTCCTGCATTGGTATAACCGACTAATGCGACTTTATATTTATTTCCGCGCCGTTTGCTTTGTGTCTCCCGCTCTTTGTCTATTTTATCTAATTCTTTCTTTAGCTTTGATATCCGAGTTCGAATTAAACGGCGATCCACCTCAATCTGTGTCTCTCCAGCCCCCGCTCTAGTCCCAATACCGCCCATCTGCCGTTCAAGGTGAGTCCAAGCCCGAGTTAATCTGGGCAGCATATATTCTAACTGAGCCAATTCAACTTGTGTCTTTGCTTCTTTGGTTTGAGCATGTTGATTGAAAATATCCAATATGAGAGCACTTCGATCAATAACCTTTACATCCTTAGCGAGATTACTATAATTTTTGATTTGAGCCGGACTGAGCTCGTCATCGAAAATAATAAGTGATACACCCAATTCTTTTGCTTGATTGATGATTTGTTCTGCTTTTCCTGTCCCGATAAAAAATGATGGATTTATTCGAGAGAGTTTTTGCGTCACTTGTCCTACTACATTTGCCCCGGCTGTTTTTGCCAACAACTCTAATTCTTCAAGGTGCTCTTCTACTGTGGACAAATCCAATTCACCATGGATTACCCCAATAAGCATGGCCTTTTCCTTGGGCCTTATCTCCGGATTATCAATCATGAAGTGGTCTTGAGTGCATCCCGTTTGGGTCGACTCAGATAAGATTCGATCATAAATAAGGCCAGAGCCACTATCAAAAATGTACGCCATAATGCACGGCCATGGCGTTGGGATTCGATGGTTTCTTTGATGGGTGTACCGGGTGAAATCCATACCATTTTATCAGTACCTACAGCTTGAACAATTTCATTTGATGACACACGTAATTTGGGAGATTCATAAGGTGACAATCGTGTTGAAAAAGCAGTAAAATAATCTGATCCTGCATATACTTCATAGGATCCCAATTCCCTTGTTTGGTTGAAAATAATCGCTTCTTTATTATAATCGGGGACCACCAGAATCTGATTCCCCGATGGTGTTTTAACCGCCCATTTTTGGTTAATCAATTCTTTAGGGATGCGAATGGTCTTGGGAGAATCCACTGTCACCATTTCTGTATTCAGTTCATCCGTAGCAGATAAAATAAGGAGGCGGTGGATCATGGGAATCAGAAGCCCTTTCATAGAAAAATCGTTCCATCTA
>JAERSH010000070.1 GCA_016845785.1 Fidelibacterota bacterium | reverse complement strand
AAGCGGGGGCTGTAGCCAGTCTTATTCGTTCTGTAGGACCATATTCTATGAATACACCCCATACGGGAAATAGTCGCTATGAAGAAGGGGTGAAGAAAATACCTCATGCAGCCATTACTGTAGAAGATGCAGCCATGATTGGCCGGATGGCGGAACGAGGTGATAAAGTAACCATCCAATTAAAAATGGAAGCCCGCACTGAGCCGGATGCCTTATCCCGAAATGTGGTGGCAGAAATCAAAGGGAGTGAATTCCCCGATGAAGTGATTGTTATGGGCGGTCATATCGATAGCTGGGATGTAGGTCAAGGTGCCATGGATGATGGTGGTGGTTGCGTGGCCGCATGGCATGCCGTCAAACTTTTGAAAGATTTAGGGATTCGCCCAAAACGCACCGTCCGAGTGGTGTTGTGGACCAATGAAGAAAATGGTCTTCGCGGTGGCAATGCCTATCGAGATGCCCACATGGATGCATTGGATAATCATATCCTGGCAATGGAATCAGACGCAGGTGTATTTAAACCATCTGGTTTTGGTTTTACAGGGTCGGATGCAGCATTAAAGATGCTTCAAGATATTGGTACATTGCTGTATCCTATTGAATCGGGCATTATCACCAAAGGTGGCGGCGGCGCGGATATCGGTCCAATTATGCGGAAAGGGGTGCCGGGTATGGGATTAAAAGTAGATGGGACCAAATACTTCTGGTATCACCACACGGATGCAGACACCATGGATAAATTGGACCGTGACGAATTTAACCGATGCGTAGCCACCATGGCCGTCATGGCTTATGTGGTTGCAGATATGGATGAACGACTTCCACGGTAAAGTTAAGCTGAATTTATTTTCTTTTATTCAGGAATGGAAAATCCCTAATTTGATACCATAGAGGCAATCCTTGTGAAACGCTTTATCCCAACCTTTTTAGCCCTATCATTCATTTCCCAAATATGGGGACAGGATGTACGAGCCACTATTCAATCCGGACCAATCGACTATCTGGATAAATTACCCGAGCGGCCTTTATGTGCCATGCCCACCTTTACACCTGAATTTACTCGTAACCATTTAGAAAAAATGAAAAGGGACTATCCTGAGACCTATGCTCGGATGCAAGTACCGCCGGTGTTAAATAAATCAGCTTCTGTCGGTTCAGTTCAAAAGTTTTGGGTCATAGTGGATGATGGGCAGGGTGGCTCTAAGTCAGAAGAAGTGGTGGCCATTATGCTGGCAAAAGGGGATCATACGGCCATTTGGGCGGACACGAGTAAGCTATCCTCTGCTAACAATATATCATCAGCATTGGCGGATCAGTATATCACGTTATTAGAAGAAAAAACACCGGGTGGGTCGCGGGACTCTACCAAAGGTGTGTATGACCTTGAACTACAATATTTTGGCTCACCGCCCAATTATGATGGCGATGGCGTCGTCGATTTCTTATTTGCAGATATTTATGCCGGTGCAGGGGGCTACTTCTACGGATTAGACCAAACCAATGGTACGGGCAGTAACCGTCGAGACATTGTGTATTTAGATATGTATGCCAGCATTTCTTATACAGAAGGGACTTTGTCTCATGAGCTCCAGCATTTAATTCACTTCAATTATGATCCTTATGAAACGGTTCAATTCAATGAAGGATTAAGCGAAATGGCCACCATCGTCACAGGTGGAGACTATATTTCACATGCACACTATTTAAACCAGGCAGATCAATTGGGATGGGATTGGCAAGGCGGTGCAGCAAGTTATGCAATGGCATCTTTATTTACGGTCTATTATGTGGAGCAATTGGGTGACGCATCTATAAAAGAGTTCGTCCAAATGCAAGCCGGTGGAAATCCGAAACAGAGTTGGCAAGCATTTGACCAGATGATGACAAACCATAGTATGGGCATGACCCACAAAGAATGGCTCATGAATTGGTTTACAGCCAATATCCTTGATGATAAAACCATAAGTCCCCAATATGGATATGATTTGTGGCTACCCATGCGTGCACGGGTTACGGCGAAACATTTATCGGGAAAAGTTGAGTCCACCGGCAATACAATTAAGGATTATAGCGCCAATTTCATTTCTTATGAATCATCTACTGATTCCATGGAAATTACATTTTCTGCCACCAGTGCAGGCTCACCCAAATTTCGATCCATAGAGTATAACGATTCTTCCATTGTGGTGAATACACTCAACAACGGTACAAAGCATATTCTCTATCATGACAGTGTTAAGGTGAATAAAGCCATGTTTATTGCAGCCAGCACTGAAAATCGTTCCATCACCTATAATTATACCTCTGATGGTACAGATGCATCGGGGTGGACAGGATTTGAAGAAATTGCCCATGATGACGGGGAGCCAGATCTCTTCACCACTTCAGATGGGAGTACATTCGGATGGATTGGCTGGGGGAATAATTTTACCGGCAGTGGTTGGGGTGTAGGATTTGATCCGAAAATGGCCACGAACCAATTGGTTGAACTCAAATTAATGGTTGGGTTTGCCCAAGAATTCAGCGGCAGTACCACACCAGCAAACGCAGATAAAGATTTCAATATCCACGTTTTTAAAGTTACGGATGCATCTACAGGTTCAGTAGAAAATATTATGGATCCGATTTTTTGGTCAACTGCTCGCTCAGGATTAACAGGAAACTGGACCAATATCGATCTGACCCCTTATAAAGAACAATTATCCAATTTAGGTCCTATTGTCATCGGCATTGTTGAAGATGATACCATAGGTACCTATTTTGCCATGGATCAAAATAAAAATGGAGAAAACTATACATTCGCCTATAACTACAATAATAGCGGCGGATTAGATTCTATGAAAAATTTCCAAGTAGGCGGTGTGTCTATGGACGGTTGGAATTACATGTTTAGGACATCTTTTTATATTGCGGATACATCCATTCCCGAATTAAAAGCGGGCTATATGCAACATTCTATTTTCACAGATGTGATGAAAATTTATGTAGTGGGGAATTCCGTTTTAAGTCCGGATCATATGACGGTCACAGCGAATAATGCGGGATATGAATCTGTATTGGATGCAAAAGCGGTGACGGCGAATGATTCTCTCTTAATGGTAGAACAATTTAAACTCAATACATCCGGTACCTTAGATATCAATGTGAAAGGCACATTGCGGTATGGCAGAACCAATATTGATACCACCTTCAAGTATAATGTGAATTACACTTCCTCAAAAGTTGGAGGAGATATTGCGTCTCGCGATGGCGTATATACTATTTCAATTCCTGAA
>JAERSH010000069.1 GCA_016845785.1 Fidelibacterota bacterium | reverse complement strand
GACTACTATAAAAATTTAGGAGAAGATGACTTTGATGAAAAAAGAAAATTAGTTCAGGATTATATTAAAAGTGTTAGAGTAGATTATGATGATATAAATCAACATCATAACATAGATATAGAATTACACTTGAAAATTTTCGATGACAAATACGTGGTTAAGGGAAAAAATAAATCTGGAAGAATTTATGAAGTTGTCGATGGTTCAAATACTAAGAGTTTTTTTTTAAACAAAACAAAAGTCGGTCGAAAAACAAAGGTCTCGTAAGTGAAGTTAGTGTTAAAGATAAACAATACTACACTGACGGGATAGAGTGTTACGGTTGAGTAGCACGAATAATCGTAAAGCTTATTATATATGGGCCGCCGGTTTTATTGCCCTATTCCTTATTAATATTATAGTGGAATCCACTATTCTACCGGTATTGGGATTGGACGATACTGAAAAAAATGATATCTATTTTAAATTGTGGTGGGTTATCGTGTTACTATGGGCCATTTTTGGTTTAAAGACAATTCACAAATTTACATCGTCATAGATAATTCCCTTTCTTAGTGGTGTTCTTAAGGAGAGTGCTGGATTAAATTCTGCGGTGAAAAGACCACCCATCATTACCAAAATACTTACTTTAATAATCCTGTCCGTGCAGTGGATGTTGGCCCAAGAGCCTGCGCCCATCAAGGCCGGGGAAGCGCCCCATGATGGCATTTATGCACCGGGTGTCGATGCCGTGCATTATGATGTGGAGATTGGTCTGGGTAAAGATGCAGAATGGATTGAAGGAAGAGTGAATATCGATATAGCTATTGAGTCAGATGGACCAACCCTTCCATTAGATTTTACCGGACTGAAAATTGAATCCATATTCATAGAGGACAATTCCATATCCTATACCCATCAAAATGGCGTTATTCACATTCCACTTCATTCATTTAAAAAAGGTGATACCGTATCCATTTCCATTTTGTATAGTGGTCAGCCTGATGACGGCCTTATTATAGGAAAAAACGTCCATGGGAATCCGTCCGCTTTCGTGGATAACTGGCCCAATCGCACTCGGTTTTGGCTTCCGTCAATCGATCATCCTGAAGATAAAGCCACGGTGAATTATACCATTCATGCCCCAAAAGCGTGGAAAGTGATTGCCAATGGATTTCAGGATGGAGAGCCAACAATTACACCGACCAATGCATTGGGTCCGAAAGGAGAACGATTGACATGGCGGTGGCGTGTCACTGTTCCTATTTCATCATATAATATGGTTATTGGGGCAGCAGACATGGAAGTGCAAACCGTAGGATTAGCAGCCTGCGGAGATGCGCCTGCATCCCAAAGAAAAGATGGTTGTGTGGAGGTGACCTATTGGGTATATCCTAAAGATGTCGAGAAGGCAAAGCCTTCATTTGCCAGAGCGGCGGATATGGTGGATTATTTTACTGATTTAATTGGTCCATTCCCATTTGAAAAGTTAGCCAATGTGCAATCTTCAACCCGTTTTGGCGGTATGGAAAATGCCTCAGCTATTTTCTATTCAGAAAATGCCATTGCCAAAGGGAGGAATATTGAAGGAACTGTCTCTCATGAAATTGCCCACCAATGGTTTGGAGATGCAGTCACTGAATCCAATTGGCACCACTTGTGGCTATCTGAGGGATTTGCCACCTATTTTGGCGCATTGTATTTTGAGCATGCCGATGGTGTTGATGATTTTAGAAAACGGATGGAAAGTAGCCGTAAACGAGTGGTGAAATCCAAAGTGACGAACCGGCCCATCATAGATACTGAAGTGACAGATTTGTTTAAATTGTTGAATTCCAATAATTATCCAAAAGGTGGTTGGGTGCTGCATATGCTCAGAGGCATCCTTGGTGATGACTTATTTTTTAAGGGCATTCGTTCTTATTATGGGCAATATACGCACCAAGCCGTGCTCACAAAGGATTTTCAGGCATCCATGGAGGCCGTTTCAGGACAATCGTTAGGGTGGTTTTTTGACCAATGGACGAGACAGCCGGGATTTCCGAAATTATCATATCATGAAAAATGGGAAGCAAAATCAGGAACAAAGGGTGTAATGTCGGTTACAATTCGACAAATGCAAAAAGAGGCGTGGCCCGTATTTCGAATTCCCACAGAAGTGTGTTGGGGGGAGGACTGCCGATCAATCACAATTGATAAAGGTAAACAAACAATTCTATTCGAATTTGATGCAATGCCAAATCAATCGGGGTTAATTGATCCGGATGGATGGGTATTAAAAGAAATTCAATGAGACAAAAATATTATCAACAGATTTTATTCATTCTCCTCATTACGGGGAATATTTTTGGGCAAAATTGGATTCAGTCTCAGATTTATGATCGGCAATTGAAACAAGCCATATCCAATTATAATGAAGGTCGGTATGCCACCAGTGAAGCCATTTTAAACAAATTGCTGTCGAATGAATCCGGAGAATTTGAAGAGTCAGCATTGATTCTTTTGCTCAAATCTCAAGTGGCATTGGATCAAAATCTGAAAGCACGAGAAACATCGAAACGGATTTTTTCTACTTATCCCCAGAGTCCATATTTGATGTATGTAATGGAATCATTGGGCGACCTTTATGTGAATGAAGCCAATTATGAATCGGCCTATCGCATGTATCACCGATCCAAAAGTCTATCGGATTTAGAAGGGCATGATCGAACCATAGATGCCAAATTATTGAATCTGATTCAAATCCGATTGCCTCAATCTTTGATGAATGAATTGTTAACCTTAGAGACGGACCCACAATCGAAGAATATTCATCTATTGGCTCGGGCCAACGCTGAAATTTTAAATGGCAGACCTGATGATGCAGCCATGACCTTAAACCAGATTGATCCACTTTCGCTTTCTAACACCTATTCAATGTTTTTTGAAACACTGCTCCGGGCATCTTATGAACCGCCATCCCCTGTGTTAATGGTGGGTGTCGTATTGCCCCTGACTGGTGATCAAGGTGAATTGGGTGATGCATTTATGGCCGGGTTTTATGATGGTGAAAAATCAGAGGATGCTTCTCAACAGCGCTTATCTATTTTAGCTCAAGATAGCCGAAGCGATAATTTGCGAGCCATCATGGAAGCGCGGAATCTTGAAAAGATGAATCAGATTAAAGCATTAATCTGTCCATTGGATGATCAATCGGCTTTAGCCGTTACCAGTGCATTGAGCGCCACGGATATTCCCATTTTGCTTACCAACCGTCAGCAACAGGATTTGAGCGAAGTGAATGAAAAATGTTTTCATATCAATTCAACTTTGGCCATGGCGGGGAAGAAGGCCGCGCAATATGCAGTGACGACCTTGGGATTGGATAGTATTGCCGTTATTGCGCCTGCGGATCAAGATGGTGAAATCCAAACGGATGCATTTATAAAAGAAGTGGATCGATTGGGGGCCAATGTGGTGGCTACGGAATGGTATTCTGGTGAACCTAAAAATTTGAGACGTCAATTTAAATTTATCAGAAAAGTAGCCTTTGACCTCTTGCCCAAAGAAGAATCTTACGACGAAGCCTTGGGTATGGATATTGATAGTTTGGATGCCTTATTTGACATTTCTACAGAAGATTTCTTTGATTTGCCCAAACCGAAAAAGAAGAAAATGTCCGCTTCTGATTCTTCAAAGGTTGTCCTTAGTACAATTCAGGGTATTTACCTGCCAATCAATAAAGATGATTTGGCATTTATTGGACCGCAAATCCCCATGCATAATTTGGATACAAAAGTGATTGGGAATGAACATTGGCAAGATATTTCAATTCTACAAAAAGAGAATATTGGCCCCCATTTAGACGGTTTATCCATACTGACTAATTTTTATCAACCGGTTATGGAGTCCATTCAATATGATGGTGATGCGCTGGATGCATATTATCGAGGTTACAATACGGCAAAACTTCTCACCGGAATAAATGCAGAAAATCAATCTAGACAATCCTTTGGCCAAGCGATTGAACAAATTGAATTCCATTTGGGTGAAGGTTTTTATTATGCACCGGAAAGTGGAAATAACAAAGTGAATGCCGCATTTCAAGTCCTTGAATTTGATGGTCAATCATTTGTCCAAATGGGTGTTTTTCAGGGAGATTCACTTCGAATAGTTATCCCTCAAAATCCGTAGAGTGTATTGTGAATTATATCGATTATTCTGACCATTTTAATGTAAAAGGATTTCGGGCATTTATGTCCAATCGCGATCGAGACTATGCCAATTTAGGTCATAGACGATTCTTTGTAAAAAATATCGAGTTAGATCCAAACCGATTGGTAGTTCCGCGGCAAACCCATTCCAATCATGTGGCTACAGTGAGTGGACCATGTATATTGCCCGATACGGATGGAGCCATTACACAAGAAAAAGATGTGGTGCTTAGTATTCAAGTGGCAGATTGTATTCCGCTTTTTTTGATGAATACTTCAACGCAAGCATTTGGATTAATACACTCAGGATGGCGAGGCACTCAATTGAACATTGGCCCCGTTGCTTTGCGACAATTGGTCAATGGCCAACCAGAATCTATAAAGGCAGTGATAGGACCTTCTATTGGACAGTGTTGCTTTGAAGTGGGCCCGGAAGTGGCCAATGTATTTAGTTCTAATAGATCAATTCCGGGAAAAGGTGACCGCCGTATGCTTGACTTAAAGTCCATCGTAAAAGATCAACTCCTTGAAACAGGTCTGAGTGAACATCATATTCTCGTGGACGATCAATGCACATATTGCAAACAAGACCGATATTTTTCTTATCGACGAGAGGGAGAGCAAGCGGGTCGTATGGTTGCAGTAGCCGGTTGGTCTGAGACATCCTTTTGATTCAGTTTTTACACTGATAAATTCTCCATGCAATTTTTAATAAAAAATGACATTAATCGACGCAATCATCCTCGGCGCCCTTCAAGGGATTACAGAATTTTTACCCATCAGCAGTTCCGGCCATTTGGTGTTGGGGCAGGCCCTTCTTGGGATTGAAATCCCCGGGAATGCATTTGAGGTGGTGACCCATCTAGGGACATTGCTCAGTGTATTTTGTGTATTTTGGAAAGACATTATTGCATTGGTAACCAGTATCCGAAATAATGAATCCCAAAAATACATTTCATTTATTGTGGTGGGGACGCTACCGGCAATCATTGTAGGGCTAAGCGGTAAGACCACTATTGCTAATATTTTTGATTCAGTTCAATTGGTTTCGGGTGCGCTCATCTTTACGGGATTGGTTTTATTTTTATCTCAACGGTTGAAGACCGGTTCGAAGTCTATATCCATGAAAAATGGAATAATAATTGGATTGGCCCAAGCATTGGCGATCATCCCGGGAATTTCTCGTTCGGGAATGACCATTACCACTGCAATGGCAATGGGTGTGTCAGGGAAAGAAGCGGCTAAGTTTTCTTTTTTATTGGCCATCCCCGCCATTTCCGGTGCAGGACTTTTAACCGCTTTAGACACGTCATTTTCATCAATTTCCATACCATTTATGTTTTTGTTCGCTGCTTTTTTCAGCGCATTTATTGTTGGTTTCATTTCCTTAAAATGGTTGCTAGGTTTACTAGAAAGCGGCCGATTCCATTTATTTGGATACTATTGTATTTTCGTAGGTCTATTGACAATGATCGTAATGTAATATGGCCCGATTTACATTAGAACTCACTCCCTTTGACCATGCGATTGGTGGATTAAATCCAGACCATCTGGCTCCTGTCTATTTTTTAATGGGAGAAGATCAATTCTTGCAGCAATGGTTTGCACAAAAAGTTACTGACGTCATGTTTGGTGACGAACCGGCTGAAAAGATGGTTTTATTACCGGATGAGTTGGGATCGAAGGAGATTATTGATCATTTAAATGCAACAGATCTGTTTAATGCAAAAAAGTTATTTATTCTCAGAAACCCCAATGGTCTTAAAGGGAAAGCGCGGGATGAGTTAATTGATTATTGCCATGCCCCCAATTCAGGTAATACATTGATTTTGATCCATGATGAATATGGCGCCAAGAATAAAATGATGGAAGCCTTAGCAACAGCTGTTAAACCTATTTCTTGCTCAACGCCTTTCCCAAACGAGATGATCAAATGGGCAAATGGGTTTTTTCAAGATAATGGCATATCAAACGTCCCCAAATCAATTGTAAAAAGTATGATAGATCTTGCCGGTGATTCCTTGAATCATTTGAAAAATGAAATTGATAAACTGTCCATTTCTATTGACGATGACACCAATTTGAATGAAATAGATTTGTCACAATTCTCCGGGTGGAAACGGAAATTTCGCCAATATGAATTTTTTAATAATTTGGGGAATCGAAAATTAAAAGAATCTATGGAATTGGGGCGCGCTCTTGTGTCTCAAGACACAACCATGATCAATTTATTGTATCCTCTTACAGAGTTTTTTCAAGAATTGTTATTTTTAAAAATTTCTCCGGGAACAATTCCCTCCTATAAGGGTTTTACGAGACTATCACGGAGTGTGAATAAGCAGTTACCCAACTATGCAAATCATTATACCAGCAAAGAAATCACCCTCGCCATCAAGCGGTTGGGGCAGATTGATGCGCAATTAAAGACATCAAGAATCCAAGATGAATCAGCCATTACCGAATTTGTCTATGCAACCGTTGCCAATGGATAATCAATTCCGATATACGGATGAAGAACTCATCGCTCGATTTCAAGAGGGAGATGAACAGGCATATGTTGAATTGGTCAACCGTTATCGTGATCGATTAATGACATTTGTATTTCGATTTGTGAATGATATGGAACAGGCTGAAGATATTGTTCAAGATGCATTGCTAAAACTCTATACTCATAAACACTATTATAAGAATATTGCGAAATTCTCTACCTGGATGTATACCATTGCCGGGAATTTGGCAAAAACAGAATTACGAAAGAAAAAAAGTCATAAAACAACTAATCTGAGTCAAATGGGACCAGAAGACCGGGATTATGAACTGCCAGCCGTGGAACCGGATACAGATGAAGTAGCCCAAAGTGAGTACATTGAGAAGAAAATTCAAGCCGCCATTCAACGGTTACCACTTCATTTTAGAACCGTAACTATCTTAAGAGATATTCAGGAACTTTCTTACGAAGAGATCAGTAAGATAGTCGATGTTCCACTGGGGACGGTTAAATCCCGCATCAATCGGGCACGATTGCAATTACAAAAAGATTTGAAAGATTTGAAATAGGAGAAAAAATATCGATGGATCGCTATCAATTTGAAGATGCCATTTCAGCTTATTTAGATAATGAACTGAATTTATCGGATCGCCAGGCATTTGAAGCCTACATGGATGCAAATCCAGATGCAAAAGCATTGGTGAATGATATTCGGGCAACCATGAAATCTATAAAAGGGATGCCAAAAGTAAAGGCATCCAGTGCTTTTATGCCGAACCTGTATAAACGGATTGAATTTGAAAAAAATCGTCCGTCCAAAAAAATTGTGGAAAGACCTTCAAAAACTTTATTTGGATTTACACCATTATATGCAGGTGTCATGACCGTATTGATCGCGTCTTTCATCACCGTAGGTGTGAATCTATGGCCCGAAACGAACCCCACCGGACAGCAGATTCCAGCTTTTACGGGGAATGTAACCCCAACACCGGCAAATCCGGTTGCGGCACCGAATTCAACACCATCCCCAACATTAGTGGCCAATGAAACTGTTGCTGACACTGCGGATACAACCATCATTAAGAAGAAAAAATTTCAGCTGAATGATAAGGTGCAATTCGTGAAAGATCAGCGATAAAGTCCTTCAAAAAATAAATTCAATTAAATCCCTGTAGTTGATGTATTTCACTGTAGGGATTTTTATTTTTTACTATGGATTTTCGCCGCCAAATCACCGCTGTCGCCCTATTTTTCTTGATTTTGTTTCTATTTATGAATCCAAATCAGGATTCAATAATCTATTCTATACTAAAAGGAATTGCCATTGGTGGATTGGCCATGGTGTTTATTTCCTATGCTTTTCCCAATATTCTCAAATTTAAATCGGATGAAAATGATGATGCACTTAAAACAGAATCTGTGGATTCAGATTTTGGATTTTCGTCTGTTGTCAAATCTCATTATGAACGATTATTAACCCAAGTGGTTGATTTGGTAACGGTAGTGAATCCAACCTATTCCACTGGAGTTTATATGGTGGATAAAAAAGGGCAGGGCTATACAAGGCAGGACAGTGCTCAAAATGATTTTTTATCATTCATCCCTAACAAGAACAGCATTATCTCAGAAGTAGTCAATCATAACAAACCTACAGTTATAAAGAAAAACAAGCATCAAGAAGGGTGGATCGAAATATTAGGAGATCGGACTTGGCGGGGCAGTGAAACCATTTTAGGATTCCCAATATCATTTTCTAACCATATTGTTGGGGCCATGCTTGTTTTTACGGATCATTTTTCTTCAATGAATGATCAAGATAAGGATATCATTGAGAAATTAGGAGAAATCATCACCCATGGTATGACAGATCTGGAACAAATGGAATCCCTCATGGTGGATAATTATTTTAATTCACGCGTGACCAATCTGTTTGATCAATTAGAGGTTAAGTCCGATGAAAGTGAACTTTTTGAATCAATTCGAGGATTGTGCCGTGCTTTTTTCCAATACGATAAATTGACCATTATGATGCTGGATTCGGATAAAACATCCGCTAAAATTAAATTGGTAGATGGTTTGCATGAAGATGCGGATGAAGGACAATCTTTTAATTTGAGCAATACCTTAAATGGATTGTCGATTCAAGAAAATAAAATGATCCATTCCAACACATGGTTTGATGAATTCCCGGAGATGAATCGCTTTTATCCAAACGATCGGGATGCATTTAATTTTATGTCCGTATTGAGTATGCCCCTACGATCCAATGGCGAGGCGGTTGGTGCAATATCATTAGAGCGGTTGAAATCCAAAAAATATACAGATACTGATGCACGGCTTTTTGAACTTTTATGCAATACGGTCAGTAGCATTTTAAATTGGCAGCTAGAATATAATCGTGTTCATCAAACATCCATCCACGATGGGTTGACTGGATTGTTAAATCATAAGGCATTTATGGATCGCTTTGATGAAGAGGTAAGCCGTGCCGGCCGATTCAATCATATGCTGGGACTGGTTGTCCTCGATTTAGATAAATTCAAATCAATCAATGATACCTACGGCCATTTGTATGGTGATTATGTCCTTCAAGAAGTGAGTAATATCATTACGGAAAATGTGCGTGCCATTGATGTGGTGGGTCGATATGGTGGCGAAGAATTTGCCGTCCTTTTGGTCAATACGGATATTCAACAGTGTATTCCCCTGGCCGAACGGATTGTTCAAAAAATTGCAGAAAAAACATTTATTAAAAATGGTATCGCTGTCAATGTGACCATTAGTGCAGGTATGGCTGGATTTCCATCCCACGCGGATCAAGTACGGGAATTAATATCCAAGGCAGACAAGGCCATGTATGGAACAAAACATGCTGGCGGTAACGGTGTTACCATCTCAGATTAACTAAAAACCTATTATTTTTATTCGGAACAAGGGATGGATTAAAAGGGTTAGATTCTCGACAAGAAAAATATATGAATAAAATTAAATTACATTTCATTCTTTTTGGTGCCATCGTCTTAACCGGATGCGGTTCATCAAAGCCACCGGCGACAATGGGCGAGAACAAGTCATCAAATGAAGTTGCTCAAGAAGAAAAGGCGCCAAATCCGGAAGGGTTGCGACACTTTATGGATGGTCAATTGCTCATGAATCAAGGCGATTTTGCCATGGCCATTATTGAATTTCAACAGGCCATTACCCTTGATCCTAATGTGGGCGCCATCCATACAGCAATAGCGGAGTGTTATTGGAATTTGGGTAAGGCTGACCTATCCGAAAAACATATATCATTGGCTCTGAAAGCTGACCCCAATGACGAACAAGCTTTGCAGATATATGCAGATCAGTTAATCCTTCAGAAAAAATATGATGATGCTCAGGCACCTTTTGAATCACTCCATAAATTAAATCCCGATGATACGCGATATATCATTGCGTTGGCTGAATTGCAGAAAGTAAAACAGAATTTCACAGAAGCCATGAATCTTTACATGAATGCATATGAACTTGAGCCAGATCGATTGGAGTTGCTGGAAACGGCCGGCCGGTTTGCCATTCGAATAAAGGATGAAAATAAAGCAAAAAATATTTTTAAATCCTTATCGGAATTGGACCCCAATCAACCACGCTATTTAGGGATATATATGGACTTGGTATCAAGGTTACAGTATTTTGATGAAGGGGAAGCCTTTATTCAAAAAATGAATCAAGATCATGGGGTTTCCCCCGATAGGAATGCACAATTGGGTTTATTATTATACCGTAAAGGAGACACAAAAAAAGCGTCAAAATTTCTTGAGTCTTCCATCGAAGAATCCCCTGGGAATCCGAACTATTATTTTTCGTTATTTGATATTTATATGGATAATAGTGAAATAGAAAAGGCCGCTGATTTGGGAGACAGGTTAATTGCAAATTTCCCGGAAGACTGGCGTGGATATTATAGCCGATCGTTGGTCCTAATGGAGCAAAAAGATCATGTTGGCGTCATTGACCTGTTGTCTCCAGTTTCTGAACCTTTTCAGAAAGTATTCTCTATTCAGTATTTACTGGGGCTAAGTCATGATCAATTAAACCAATATACCAGAGCCGAAAATTATTTTAAGAATGCTTTATCCTTAAGGCCCGAATCAAAAAATGTAATGCATTCCTTAGCCATCCTCTATGATGAGATTGATGAATTTGAGAAGTCAGATGAAATATATGTGAAACTTATTGAATCAGATAGTTCGGATGCCCAAGCCTTTAATAATTATGCCTACAGTTTAGTGGAGCGAAATGTAGAACTTGATCGCGCACTAGATTTTGCAAAAAAGGCCATTGCCCTTGAACCTGAAAACGCCTCTTATTTGGATACCATTGGTTGGATTTATTTTAAGCTTAATAATTTGGAGCAGGCGCAATCATACATCGAAGCATCCGTTAAAATTGCTGATGACAATGCAGTGGTATTGGAACATTTAGGGGATGTCCTTATGAAGGCAAATCAACCCATGGATGCCAAAGAATTATACAAACGCGCTTTAGAATTAGACAGAGATAATGAACGGTTGAAAGAAAAGGCATCTTCTGAATAAAATAATGATCATATCGATGAGTACACTCATTTATATGAGTTGTGCCACCTCTCCCAAACCAACTTTAGATCCTGTATCTGAATCCATTGTCTATCCGGATTTGACGACGAAATCGTTTTGTCGCGGCAAAGGATATGTATTATCCGAAGGGGAGATGCAGGGTCGTCTCAATTTTACATTCACCACTTCTAGGGATACGGCCTACATTCAGTTTAAGGATTTGATTGGTCGGAAGGCACTATTTCTGATTTTGAAAAATGAAGATATTGATGCGTGGGATATGAGAAATAATCGGCGATATGATCAGGCTTCCATTTTAATCTCGTTACCATTCTTTGAAATGATATCTCCTAAAGAATTACGCACATTTTTGTGGGGAGGTATTCCGTCATCATTTTCTGATCCAAATGTAATTAAATCACAATCAGAACGAATATCAGGCGGCATTCAATTTCGATCCGGCCAAACTGAATATGGTCCTTTGGTTGAACATGTATCCTTCAATTTAGATGCAGAAAATCAAAAGATAGAATTGGTGATGATGAACCGTGAGTTTGATGTGCAATATCCCCATCTAATTCGTGAAATTCCCGCCACTGTTATTCCCATAAAGGTTAATTCATGAAAATTTCAGTAGTCGTCCCTGTTTATAACGAAGTGGGTTCCCTCCAAGAATTGCATCACGAACTGACCCGTGTGCTCTCAGATTATATGCCCTACGAAATATTATTTATCGATGATGGTTCATCCGACGGGTCTGTGGAACTGATTAAGAGATTGAGCCAATCCGATTCGGCTATAAACTTAATTGAATTCCATCGGAATTATGGTAAATCGGCGGCATTATCCGAAGGATTCAAATACGCACAGGGTGATTATGTGGTTACCATGGATGCGGATTTACAGGATGACCCGGCCGAAATACCCAATTTGATCCTGAAGTTAGAAGAAGGCTATGATCTGATCTCCGGTTGGAAGAAAGATCGGAAAGATCCACTTTCTAAAACGATTCCATCAAAATTATTTAATTTTGTAACACGATTGGTTACTGGCGTCAAAATCCATGATTTTAATTGTGGATTAAAAATTTATCGGAAAGTTGTGGTAAAAACATTAGAAATCTATGGGGGTCGCCATCGTTATATCCCTGCATTGGCTGGTCAGAAAAAATTCAAAGTATCTGAAATTGTGGTTAATCATCGTCCCCGAATGCATGGAGTTACAAAGTATGGTGGTTCCAGATTATTTCATGGATTGTTTGATTTAATCTCCATTTTATTTTTATCAAAATACACCCAAAGTCCACTGTATTTCTTTGGGCAAATTGGCCTATTCACATTCCTAAGTGGTTTGGGGATCGAACTATACGTTCTGTATTTGAAATATGGATTGGGTGAACCATTCGCTAAACATATGGCACTACTCATGTTGGGCATTTTAATAATTGTGATCGGTATTCAATTTTTTTCCATCGGGCTTGTGGGGGAAATGATTGCCAATTCAAACCAAGATAAAGAATCCCGTGTGAAGGGTATTCTTAAATCTTAATCGACTCTTAGCTCTCTGATGAACCTCGTTCTTATTGGGCCCTTTCCGCCTTACCGTGGCGGCATATCCATGTTCAATCATTCTTTAGGCAATGCATTGGCGGAAAATCATAAAGTGCACCGAGTGTCATTTTCACTGCAGTATCCAAAATCATTATTTCCGGGGAAGTCCCAATTTTTTGATTTTGAGGGCGAACCATCCGAAAGGCTCATCAATGCTGTCAATCCTCTATCATGGCGTAAAACAGCGAAATGGATAAACAAAATCAATCCGGACGCGGTTGTCTTTCAATATTGGATGCCCTTTTTTGCACCTGGATTTACATCCATCGCCAAAAAAGTAAAAAGAGCGTGTGGCGCCAAAATCATTGTGAATTGTAATAATATCACAGCCCACGAGCCTAAAATGACCGATCAATTAATGACGGCAAATTTTTTCAGGTATTGTGATAGTTTTATGGTCATGTCCGAAACAGTTGAGCGTGATTTAAAGTCTATCGAACCAGATCCAATCTATCGAAAATCGCCTCATCCACTTTATGATGTGTTCGGCGATCCCATTGATAAAGTCAAAGCCAAACGCCAATTGGAGATCAATGAAGAAAAGGTCATTCTCAATTTTGGATTAATCCGTGATTATAAAGGGTTAGATATTCTTATTCAGAGCGCAAAGATACTTAAGACGCAATTGACCAATTTTAAAATATTGGTTGTTGGAGAATGTTATGGAGATGAAGAAAGCTATATTAACTTAGCTAAAAAAAATGATGTTATGGATGTGATTGATTTTCGATTTGAATTTGTCTCTAATGAAAAAGTACATGAATATTTTTGCGCTTCAGATGTAGTTGTGCTCCCCTATAAAACAGCCACACAGAGCGGGGTGGTACCCATTGCATATCACTTTGACCGTCCTGTTGTCGTCTCCAATGTGGGTGGCCTTCCGGAAATTGTGGAATCGGGAAAATCTGGATTTATTTGTAAACCTACACCCGAAGATATAGGGAAAGGTATTATTCAATATTTCAATGAATCTTCTGAAGGATTCACTTCATTTATATCCGAATATAAAAAGCAATTTTCTTGGACAAATTATGCACATACACTGACGGAGTTGATCGCTCATGAGTAATCCATTCGTCAATATTTTTGTGCTGAATTGGAATGGCCGGAATCTCACAATTGATTGCTTGAAATCCCTTGAGGGAATAAACTATTCAGCAAGCAAAGTATACGTAATAGATAATGGTTCAACGGATGATTCTGTTTCAGCTATTCGAATTGAATTTCCAAATATCGAGATAATTGAACTAGACCAAAACTTGGGATATGCTGGTGGCAACAATGCTGGATTTAAGAAAGTTCCTCAGTCTGAATATTCCATATTTTTAAACAATGATACGACGGTTGATCCGGATTTTGTTTTGCCGCTAATTCAACCATTAGAGCAAAACTTAAACGTCAAGCAAACGGCCCCAAAAATTTATTATGCCGATAATCCGAACACCATTTGGTTTGCTGGGGGTAATGTAAATCTACATTTGGGGCTGATCAATCATAGGGGGATTCGAAAAAAGGATCATGGCCAATTTGATCAGATGAAAGAAATTGATTATGCCACCGGATGTTGCTTTTGTATGCGCTCATTTGATTTTGAATCTTTGGGCATGTTTGATGAATCTTTTCCTATGTATGGAGAAGATGTTGATTTGTCCCTGCGCATTCGGAAAAATGGCGGCAAAATTCAGTATGTACCAGAATCAAAAGTTTGGCATAAAGTATCTGCATCATTGGGTGGTGGATATTCCATTTCTAAATGGCGAAAAAAGTTTGTCGGAAAAATGAAATTAATCGGCAAATTTATCAACCCGTTTATGAGACCATTTGCCATCATAATGGCCACCATTGTCGGTGTTGCCGAATGGGTATTAACCATAATATTTATGTTGATTAGGAAAAATTAATGAAGGGTTATTCAGAAAATTATTGGGCGAAAAGAGCCAAACAATACAATAAAACAAATTGGGTAAAAGACGACAGTTTTATTGATGCTTTTCTTGGAATGATTCCCATAGCGGAATATCCACATATTTTAGAAGTAGGAATAGGAACAGGCGCCGTTGCAGAAAAGGTGTCTGAAAAAATTGGGCCATTAACAGGGATTGACATCAGCCAAGACATGATTGATAAAATTAATCATGATGGCATTACACCCATTGTGGCCAATGCCCATGAACTTCCATTTAACAAAGACTCTTTTGAATTGATCTACATGCGGAATGTGATTCATTATATTGATGATCCAGAAAAAGTATTTTCAGAAATATATCGATGTTTAAAACCAGAGGGTCAGTTTCTATTTTCTCAAGTGGTACCGCCTGATGATTCTATATCAAAAGAGTATGATTGGCTGGTGGGTCGAGATATTCATTATCCTACAAAAAGCGAAATTTTAGATTTATTTTCTGCCTTCCATTCAGTGAAACAGGATGATTTTGTTTTGGAAAAACAAAGTATTATGAATTGGTTGAATAATACATGCCAAAGTGAAGATGAAAAAGAAAATATCATCGAACGGCACCGATCCACATCAGGGGCTTATCGCCTATTGTCCAATTATAAAGAATCATCAAAAGATATTTTTGTTGATATCCGCCATTTTATGGTGAGTGGAAAGAAATGAGTCGTTATCAAGAAATAAGTCAATATCGGAAACCATTTGATGTGGTGACCAATTGGATTCATTATCCGATTGCAACCTGGCTATGTGCTGTTTTGAGTTATTCATTTGTAACACCGAATATGATCACCATGGCTGCTATCGGTTCAGAAATCGGCGCCATTTATTTGATAATGACTAACTTCCCCGAAAATAAAATTCTTATTGTGATCCTATTACAATTTGGATGGGTATTAGACCTCATGGATGGCATGATGGCTCGATTCAAAAAAATGGGTTTTTACCACCCAAACAATCCATCCAATAAAGGATATTATTTAGATGCGGTCTCAGATCATGTATTAAAATTTATGATTATTGGTGCATTAGGGTATGAATTAAGTCAATCACATGAATTGGGGTGGCAAATTGGCATGTTGGCGTTAATCATTCACGGCATAACCCAAACTGAACATACACTGAGGGGAATGATCTCTCGTAATCAAAACCAACCGACAACCGATCAGGGTAGTCGTGGCGTAACAGATCACGTTGCACTCCTATTAAATAATATATATTTATTTTATTTAGTATTTATTCCCATGAATCGAATTGATTTGTTACTCATCACATTTGCCGGTGTGGAACTGTTACTGTTGATCAAACGCATGATTTCTTTTTGGATTAATGAACCTTAATATTCCTTGAACCTCCTTTTTATTACACCATATCTACCCTCAGAAACCAGTGGGCATGCAGGGGCACAATTGGTTTGTCGAAATGTGATGTCCCTCGCAAAAAGTCATGATGTGACCGTTGCATCATTTTTAGATAAAAATGAAAAAGAAATGATGTCTTCACTAACCGATAAGGGAATCAAAGTTCATACGGTTGACTATCCCCGGAATCAAACTTCAATCGGTGGAAAATTAGATTCAGGCATCAGAAATATTGGACCAATGGCATCTTACATAAAGGGAGATGAACCATTCTTTTTTGCAAAATATAATAAAAAGAAAATGGCTGAATTAATTATAAACCTCATTGCCAACAATAGGTTTGATGTGGTACAGGTTGAGTACAATGTGATGCACCATTATTCGAATCTTATTAAGGATATCCCTTCTATAATTGTATTTCATGATGTATCAACAAAAATGTATGAACGCGGTCAAGCGTCCGGGCAAAAATCCAATTTGCGGTCATTCAAACTGGCCCAAAAGGTAGAGGCAGATATTGCCAATAAATTTGATGCTGTTGTTACACTCACAGAGGAAGACAAATCCTATCTGAAAGCATTGGGATGTGAAAAAAATATTGAAGTCATTCCACCACAAATTAAATTGGCAACACCAAATGAATTAGGAAAGGATGCGCGATCCATTTGTTTTCTTGGTTCATTTAACCGTGAACCCAATGTGAAGGGGGTGGAAGTCTTAATTAATCAAATTTATCCTGACCTCAATTCTGATATTTCGTTAAATATTGCCGGTAAAGGATTACCCAAATCACTCCAATCAAAAATTGATCAATTAGACCGGGTTAAATATCTGGGGTTTGTTGAGGATATAGACGCATTTCTTTCATCTCAGATACTTATGGTGGCTCCCATTGAAATTGGCGCTGGACTTAAAATGAAAATTCCCCACGCATTGAGTTGCGGGACGGCAGTCCTCACAACTGAAGTGGGTGCTGAAGGGATAGAAATTCGTGCCTCAGATGGGATGTTCATTTCAGACATTGAAGCTATGGCAGGACAAATTAACGAAATGATGGCGGATGAAAATAATTTGACTACTCTGGGTGCTAAGGGCCGTATTGCCGTAGAATCGTTGTTTAGTGAATCCATAATTATTTCAAAGTTTGATGAACTATATGGTTCGGTTGTTTCTGCATGAATACGGCCAGAAAAATAGCAAAAGAATCCACGATTACCTTTACAGGATTGGTTTATGGTAATGTGAACCGATATCTGTACACAGCATTATTGGCCCGATGGGTTGGGCCTGAATTCCTTGGGATTTATTCATTGGCCAATTCTATTATGCTCATTGCTGAGGTATTAGCCAAAATGGGTTTAGAAACGGGTGTTATGCGATTTGTCAGTCGATTAAATCCGGATGCAGATAAAGAAAAAATACAAACTGTCATTGGTTCAGCCATCAAAATGACAGCTATATTTTCATTGGCGATTATGGTTGCGCTCATCATTTCATCAGGGACGATTGTGGAACAATTACTCAATGAGCGAGCCTTACTTGCATCCGTACTCATAATCTTTGCCATCGCCATTCCATTCAATGCGCTTACATTGGTTTCAGCATTTGCCACGCAGGGATTTAAGCGATTAAAGTATAAAACAATGGTCACCCAGTTTTTAAACCCAACTGTATTGTTGGTATCTATGATTGGGTGTTATTTCTTTATTTCTGCTGAATCAGCCATCATGTTTCCAATGCTCATCACTGGCGTGATTGGGTTTTTTGTCATGATTAAAGTGCTGAAATCCCTTTCAGGTATAAAGATTGGACAAATAACCGCGAGTCCTTTTGATCGTGAATTATTAAAATTTTCCTATCCGTTAATGTTTGTCACCATCCTTCAAACATTCATGCATTGGATGGATATTCTCATGTTGGGATATTTTACGGATGCAAGTGTGGTTGGAATGTATCATCCTGCCGCAAGGACTGCCGGATTGCTTCAGGCACTATTACTTTCATTTTTAAGTATCTATGCACCCATGGCTTCTCAATTCCATGGTGAAGGGAATGAGGAAAAATTATCTTCTACCTATCAATTGGTGAGCCGATGGTTATTGATGTGCGCCATACCAATCGCATCCATTTTTATAGTATTCCCGGAAAAAGTACTCCTTCTGTTTGGTCCGGAATATGTAGCCAGTAGCCAAATCTTAGTCATTCTTACTGTTGCTACATTGATTCAAGCTATCTTGGGTGCAGCCGGCCCCACACTCAGCATGTCAGGATATACAAAATTAGTGTTATGGAACACCATTGGTGCATTCATTTTAAATTTTGGTTTAAATATTTGGTTAATCCCCCAACATGGTATTCTAGGTGCGGCCATGGCAACGCTGATTTCATTAACAGCAGTAGGACTTGCCCGGGTCATAGAATTGGGGATCATTCTCAAAATGAGTTTCATCAACCAAAAATCATTAAAATCGATTGTGGCTGGGATGATTACCTATGGAGTCCTCTTGGCAATAAAGCCAGCAATTATGGATTATCATACATTAATAACTTTGTTGATTGCGGGACTAACTTCTGTCCTCATTTTTGGGATCATAATTTGGATCATGAAAATTGATCCGGAGGATAAAGAATTTTTAAATGGACTTGGCATTTTTAAAGGAATGTTTAAACAGTAATGAAAATTAATTTGAAATCACCAATCATAATGGGCACAGCACTTTTAATTGTAGTGGTTGCCTTTTTATTTAATCCGGTCATTTTCGGCGGGAAAACTTTCGGTTCCCCCGATAGCCTCAGTCCCAAAGCAGTAGGAATGGCATTGAATGAAGTGGGCAAAGAAATTGGTGAATTTCCCCAATGGCAGCCATGGGTATTCAGCGGCATGCCATCCGCAGAAGCATTCACACATATTTCAAAACTTTACTTCCCCGAGCATTTATTTAAATTGTTTTTCCTTCCGGGGATGATGATTCAAATGCTTCATCTCTTATTCGCGGGCATTGGATGCATTTTACTTTTAAGACATTTGAAATGTTCGCCTTTTGCTGCAGTATTAGGGGCAGTAGGGTTTATGGTGACACCATATATGACTACGATGGTGGTTCATGGTCATGGGAGTCAAATGATGACGGCAGCATACATCCCATGGATATTTTGGCTCACTATACGATTATGGGAGAAGCCTAATTTTTGGGACACTGGCTGGTTAGCCATTTTATTGGGATTTCAATTGCAGCGCGCCCATGCACAAATTGCATATTATACGTGGCTGTTAGTCGGTGCATATGGCCTCATGGTTCTTGTGAATGGATTTATACAAAAACATAAAAAGTCAGATTTGTATTCAGGATTAGGATTCTTTACACTCGCCTGTATAATGGGCATCGGTCTTTCACTTCTCATCTATTTGCCTGCTATGGATTATACACCATTTTCAGTTCGTGGTGGTGGCGCCGGTGGTGGAGCCGATTATAATTATGCTACAGGATGGTCCTTCCATCCGAAAGAAATATTAACATTTTTTATTCCATCAGCATTCGGGTTTGGAGGGCAGCCTTATTGGGGATTCATGCCTTTTACAGATTATCCAAACTACATGGGAATTATCATTCTTTTGCTGGCCATCATTGGGTTTGTAGCTAAACGAGAATTGATCCATTACTTTTTTATCGTTACTTCTGCCTTGGCTTTATTGATTTCTTTTGGCCGACATTTTAGTGTGGTCTATGATTTATTCTTCAATTTATTCCCATACTTTAACAAATTTCGCGTGCCCCATATGATTCTCATTCTGCTCCAATTCAATGTGGCAATACTTGCGGCTTATGGTTTAGATGCAATAGGTGGATTAAAGGAAAAGGTTATTCCCAATTGGGGATGGGTATTGGCAGGATTCACTGCAATCACTCTCGTGGCCATAGTTGTGGGTGGTTCAGCCATAGAATCATTCTTACGAGGAAGTTTTACACCGCCTCGAGTTCAAGATCCACGCATGGGGCAAGCCATTAATATCCTCCGTTGGGAGATGTGGCAATCAGATGTATGGCTGATGCTTTTTTGGATCGGATCTTTGTTGGGCATAACATGGCTATGGATTCAGCGAAAAGTAAATAAAAATGTCATGTTATCCATCATTGTTGGATTGGCAATCATTGATATCGGCATCATCAATCAAAAAATTATTCAACCATCCAGACAAAGTGGTCGCAGTTCACAACTCATGGCCAATCGGGCTGTGGATCGATATTTTCGAGAAGATGAAATCATTCAATATTTGAAATTGGATCAAAGCGATTATAGAATCTATCCTGTAGGACATTTATTTGGAGAGTCTCGTTTTGCCGCTTTTCAAATCGAATCTATCGGGGGATACCATCCTGCTAAGTTGAGGGCCTATAATGATTTTTTATCCCAAACCGGTAATGGTGCTTCTATCCCTGTTTTAAGGATGATGAATGCGAGATATTTAATTAGTCCTGAACCGCTGAATCACCCTGATTTAATTGCCACGAAAACGGGAAGATTGAAATCGTCACGAGGCGAATTAAATGCTCATGTTTATACTGTGAGGGATGTATTGCCGAGGGCATGGTTTGTGAACGAATTAAAAATGGTACAAGAAAATGAAATTTTAAAACAAACCACCTTGCAGGCATTTAATCCAGCGGAAGTTGCCTTAATCACCGATGAAGTTGAACAACCATCCGGGGAACCAGCAAAGATTACAAAGTTAGATCGGGGGATTCATCATGCTACCATTCATTCCGAATCAGAGGGAAATCAATTCTTGGTATTAAGTGAAGTATTCTATCCCAAAAGGTGGAAAGCAACCATAGACGGCAATCCGGTGGAAACGATAAAGGTGAACGGAATCCTTCGCGGTGTTTCAGTGCCGGAAGGAAAACACGAAATAAATTTTTCTTACGATCAATCCACTTACCATACAGGTAAAACCATTTCATTTATTTCTTTTGCTTTTGCATTGGGAATGATTGCGGTTGGGTATAGAAGACAAGATTATTTATGAACCATTATCGGACCAGTAGTAATATTAAACTGGCCCTTATTTCCATTGGGCTGGTACTCATTATTGGCCTGTTGGCTTATTCTAATTCAATTGTGAATCAACTTCGTGATGATAACAGAGAAATTGTAACTGTATATTCTGAAATTATCGCTAAGACGGTGAATGAAGAATCGGATGCCAATTTGAGTTTTGTATTTGATGAAATTATCAAAAAGGTTCAATTCCCTATAATTTATTCTGATGCTGAACAGATTCCAATTTATTCTAGAAATATAGATGGAGATGTTACTCCTGATGCATTGCGCAAACCCATGGCCGCCATGGATCGCCAAAACGATCCCATTCCCATTGCATTTAATGATCCCGCATCACCTGAACCTATTTTATTAGGGTATCTTCACTATGGTGATTCAGATTTAATTCGAAAATTACAATGGTTACCTTACCTTGAAATTGGTGCGGTTGCTCTTTTTATATTTATTGGATTTCTCGGTTTTAATGCAATTAGAAATAGTGAAAAAAGAAATATTTGGGTGGGGATGGCAAAGGAAACGGCCCATCAACTGGGGACACCTGTGTCCGCATTAATGGGATGGGTAGACCGGATTAAGATGCATCCGGAAGAATCAAAAATTGTGGTGGCTGAAATGGAATCGGATTTAGATAGATTAAGCCAAATTGGAAATCGATTCAGCAATATGGGATCGGATACACCATTACAATCCATACCATTAAAAGATTTAGTAGAAGAACAGACGGTGTACTTGAAAAAACGACTACCATCTTTGGGAAAACAAATTGATCTCACCGTCAATGCGCCGGATGAAATCACAGTTTTGGGAAATCCAACATTATTAGGGTGGGCCATTGAGAATGTAATTCGAAATGGCATGGATTCAATAAAGCGTGACCGGGGTGAGGTGAGTATTTCCGTTTCGAGTAAGGGAGAATTCGGCGTTTTGCATATCAAGGATAATGGCAGCGGTATTGATAAAAAGAATTGGAAAAACATTTTTCGTCCCGGATTTAGCACAAAACAACAAGGATGGGGATTAGGTCTTTCGTTGGTCAGTCGAATTATTAATGAGATTCATGGTGGACAAATCGCTGTCATTCAAAGTGAACCGAACCAAGGCACTACCTTTGAAATATGTTTAAAAAAGGACGCTTAATCTTTATAAAAAATCCCTGATTCTCGGTAATTTCCCTGCTCAATTACAGGAGAATAAATTGAACTTCACATTACTATTTGCTGGTGGCCAAAATGCCCAAGGGGGCGGTTTAATGGCCTATTTACCTTTCATCCTCATTTTGGCGATCATGTATTTTCTCATGATTCGTCCTCAGGCGAAACGTCAAAAAGAAAAACAAAATATGTTGAGCAATCTGAAAAAAGGAGACCGTGTGGTCACCATTGGTGGATTGCATGGCACTATTAGCGGTTTTAAAGGAAAAGAGAAAAAAGCTATCCTTCTCAAAGTGGATAAAAATATATCTCTTACGGTCAATCGTTCCGCAGTTGCTGGACTAACGGATAAAGTTGATGCCTCTGAAATGGAAGCAATCGAGGCGCAATCTTAATGGCATTAATGGAAGTCGTCCATTACGGAGATCCTATTCTCCGAAAAAAATGCAAGCCAGTTACGGACTTTGATAAACTTCCCGGACTGATCGATGATATGTTTGATACCATGTATGAAGAAAATGGTATTGGACTTGCAGCCAATCAAGTGGGCGTTGATCTGAACCTATTCATTATCGATATATCTGATATTGAGGAGGAGGGGGAGAGCATCCACGTTTTTATCAATGGTGAAATTATCGATAGTTCCGGCGAATCTTGGTTCGAGGAAGGTTGTCTGTCTATTCCCGATGTGCGATTGGATGTGAAACGCCCTGAAACCATCACATTCAAATATCAGGATGAATCTGGCCATGAACATACAGAAGAAATTAGCGGATTATTGGCCCGTGCAATTCAACATGAAATAGACCATTTGAATGGTGTTTTTATTGTCGATCGTGTTACATCTGCGTCAAAAATGACCGTGAATAAAGAATTAAAGGCGATTGAAAAAGATGCGGTATCGAGAGCCAAATATCGAAAGGCATTTGTTCTTTAACATCTATCCAGTGATTTATAAAGGGGAGGCGCAATGAAATTAGTTTTTATGGGCAACCCTAAAATTGCATGTCCCGTTCTCAAATCACTTCATGCATCGGATCAGCATAATGTGGTCGGTGTGGTGAGCAATGGGCCAAAAACAATGGGCAGAGGGCGATCATTGCGGCATACGGCCGTAGGAGAATATGCCTTAGAAAAAAATATGAATTTTATTCCGGCAGGATCATTAAATGATCCCGAATTAATCAATAAATTGAAGGCATTGAATCCGGATGTGTTCATTGTGGTGGCCTTTCGCATATTGCCAAATATATTATTAGAAATCCCAACAATGGGTGCCATGAACCTACATACATCCCTTCTTCCAAAATATCGTGGTGCTGCACCGATTCAGCATGCCATTATGAATGGGGATAAGGAGACGGGTATGACCACATTTTTAATCGAGCCTAAAGTGGACACAGGTGGTATCATCCTGCAAAAGAAAGTGAACATTAATAAAGAAGATAACTTAGAAACAATTTCCGAAAAAATGGCCGATCTCGGGGGCCCATTGGTTATTCAATCAATAAACGCATTGGTAAAAGGAAAGCAACCGATACCTCAAGATCATGCTGCAGCAACGACAGCACCCAAAATTACCAAAGAAATGTGTGCTATTGATTGGTCTCAAACAGCACAAACCATCCATAATAAAATTCGAGGATTATCGCCTTTTCCCGGTTGCTATACGTCATTAAAAGAGAAGCGGATAAAAATTTATAAGTCAGGATTGGTCAAGGACAAATGTGAAGGTGCACCTGGCGAACTTTTCAAAATAGGAAAAAATAGATTAGTTGCATGTTGCGGGGAGAGGAGCCTTGAATTATTAGAGATTCAATTGGAAGGAAAAAAGCGCATGGCCGTTTCGGATTGGCTGAAGGGCGCTCAAATCTCAGCCGGAGATCGATTTGAATCATGAAAACTGATTCGCGCTTCCACGCATTTAAAATCCTAAAAAAATATTATAATCAATCTGATCGATTAGATCGGATTCGTGACAATTATTATAAGCACAATTCTTTAGCACAACAGGATTTATCCCGATCATTGGTTCTCACAAATGAAGTGGTTCGTTGGGAATCTCGATTGGATGGCTGGATTGCATCGAATTTAGATAAACCAATCACAAAGCTTCATCCGAGCATTCTAATCATTTTACGATTGGGTTATTATGAAGCGCTCATAGATGATGCAATACCGCCACATGCAGTTGTCCATTCTTGGGTTGAACTCACCAAAAAAGTGATGGCTAAAAAGTTTAGCGGATTGGTTAATGCTGTCATGCGAAAAACCATTCATATTGACCCATCATCTCATCCTGATAATCTTCCATTATCAGAGTGGCTTTCATACCCGGATTGGCTCGTGAATCATTGGATCGATCAATTTGGTGAGAAGGATACGGTTGCACTTTGTCATTATTTCAATGAAAACGCGTCCAAAGATATTCGGATCAACACTTGGAAGAATAATCAAGATGATGTTACGTCTGTATTGAATGAATTGGACATCCAATGGGAATTCAGCCCAAAATCAGAGACATTTATTCGCGTCTCTAGAGGACTAAATACATTATTAAAAAGTGAATGGTTTCATACTGGAATGTTTAATGTTCAAAATCGAGCTTCTGGCGCAGTTATTGATTTACTGGACCCACAACCACATGAAACCATTTTAGATGTATGTGCCGCACCGGGAACAAAGACGAACTATATCGTTGAAAAACAAAAGGGCGAAGGTATCGTGATTGCATCTGATATGAGTCCAACCCGAATAAAAAAAGGCCAAACACGTTCTGAGTCGATTAATTATCCGATAGAATGGGTGTGTAAAGATGCATCAAAAGATGCGTTCCCAATGGCAGATAAAATATTGATTGATGCGCCTTGTACGGGGACAGGGGTAATGGGACGCAGACCGGATATTCGATGGCGTCGTGATCAAAAGGATATCCATTCAATGGCCAAAATCCAATTGAACATTTTAACGCACATGAGTCAATTTTTGAATCCCAACGGTGTATTGGTCTATGCCACATGTTCATTAGAGGCGGAAGAGAATTGGAATGTGGCTGAGTCGTTTCTTAAATTGAATGATAATTTCTCTCTAGAATCCGGTAAAGACTTTGTTCCGGAATCATGGTTGAATGAACAAAATTGTTTGGCAACATTTCCGCCACGGGATAAAGTGGATGGTATGTTTGCCGCACGAATAAGAAAAAATGATTAACAAACTCACCCATTTTATTATGGCCATGGTAGTGGTAGCTGTTGGACTGTTTGTCCTATTCGACCAAATCATTATGCCTGCATATATCCGGAAAGACAGCACCATAACTGTGATGGACATAAAAGGGAAGCAATTAGATCGGGCTATGATAGAGTTGGAGTCCGAAGGATTTAAGGGTGTTGTCTATGATACCGTTTATACGTCCGATGTCGATCCCCTTACGATTGTTGATCAATATCCAGCTTCGGGACAAAAAGTAAAACCGGGCAGAACGGTTCGTTTGAAAATTGCACGCCCAGAGAAAATGATCTTTGTCCCCAATCTTGTGGGACAATCCAGACGTAGCGCAGAAATTGCCTTACAGCAATTGGGATTAGAAATTGATACAGTTTATACAGAGTACAATCCCGATTACCCAAGAGGAACCGTTGCGTGGCAATTCCCAAAATCAGGCGATCAAATTAAAAGAGGGCTTGGGTTGCAAATTACCGTGAGTCAAGGATTGCCCCCGGACTTTTTTCAAGTCCCTCAATTATTTGGTTTGAGCATGAAAAAAGCCAAATCAGAATTAATTCAATCCCGGCTATCCGTTGGGAAAATTTCTTATCAACAAAACGAAGATTTGGTTCCTTATACTGTTTTGGATCAATCTATAGCACCGGGAACGGTATTGGATCAAACCACAAAAGTAGATCTGGTGGTGAGCATTTTAGATCTTCAGGATATTTTTGATAATTTGCAGAACGAAAAATGATTTCATTAAACGAATATTTACGAAAATTAATCCACATCCTAAACCTATCTATTCCTTTTGGGTATATGTATATCGTGCCAGAAAAATGGATGATGGTCCGTATTCTTTTTGGACTGTCAATTTTATTTTTATTAATAGATATCATGCGACACCGCGTACCCATTGTAAAGAATTTATTTGGCAAGTTTTTTGGCAGTATGCTAAGAGGTCATGAGAAGGATGGAAAACTGACCGGTGCCACCTGGGTTATGTTTGGATCCGTAATGTCGATTATGTTATTCTCTAAGCCAGTGGCTATTATTGCACTAATCTTTATGAGTCTCGGCGATACAGCTGCGGGGTTGATTGGTCAGCGGTTTGGTAAGCATAAAATTTGGGATAAAAGTTGGGAGGGATTTTTTGCGGGATTAGTAGTTTGTATCATTATTGCCTTGAATTACAATATGCTTCCCATTCATGTATCGGTGGCCGGCGCCATCACCGCCATGGTGATGGAATTATTACCTATCCCTTTGGATGATAATTTTAAAATGCCTCTCGGCGCAGGTGCCATCATGATGATGTTTATGACACCCATCTAATGGCTTTTCTTTTTCCGAATATATTATGGGGATTGCTGGCAGCATCCTTGCCTTTGGTCATTCATTTGATCAGTTTGCGCCGGACAAAAACGGTGGCATTTTCATCCATTCAGCATATAAAAGCCTTAGAGCGAAATTCGATTAAAAAATTAAAAATTATGCAATGGATTCTTATTGCACTCCGGATGGGGATTATTGCAGCTTTGGTATTCATGGTGTCTGGCCCAATTCAAGTAAATGATGCCGTATGGGTGCCCAGCGAAAAAGAATCGGTAGCCGTTATCATTGTTGATAATTCAGCCAGCATGGCCGTGACGAAAGATCGAGATTCATTTTTAGATCAAGCGAAATCTGAAATTCCGGAATTATTATCCAGTTTCACCGGATTGGTTCATTTGAGCGTAATGCAAACATCGCCACCAAAAGAAATATATTCTGGCATCATCGAACCGGGAGATCGAA
This sequence comes from Fidelibacterota bacterium, assembly GCA_016845785.1. Classification (GTDB taxonomy): domain Bacteria; phylum Fidelibacterota; class Marinisomatia; order Marinisomatales; family TCS55; genus TCS55. Next base: position 1,204 of record JAERSH010000069.1, on the reverse strand, counting down.
TTGATCCTAATCGTTGGTCTATAAAACAATCGGCCGGCCATGATGATCTTTGGACATTGGTGAATGAAGCGTTAACCAATATCAATGTAATTATGCCTAACCGTGAATGTTTTATTCTTAGTGACTTTCCATCTACACCACCCGCTTCTATGAAAGATAATTTTTCTGAATGGCGTTTTTACGGATTTGGAAGAGCCCCACTGGTGGATAATGTTTCAGTAAATGAAGTGGATGCATTGAGCCAAATCAAATTGCCCAATCACTTACTAAAGTTGAATACAAAAATTGAAAATATGGGTACGGTTGAAAGACGGAATATCCCTGTAGAATTGTATTTGAATGACGAGCGGGTTGGCCAAATTGTATCTCACTTTCAACCGGGAAGACTAAAAGATTTTCTCTTTCAGGTATACCCGGGAAAAAGCGGTGTTATCCGGGGGAAATTAGAATTACCTCATGATCACTTTTCATTAGATGATCGTCAAACATTTGAATTAAATATTCCTGAACAAATATCTTGCAAAGTGATTGCCAGTTCTCAAGCAGATCTATTTATGCTTCGAACCGTTTTGGAATCTATCAATGGTCAAGATCGGTTTTTAGATCTTGAACTCAAAGCACTCCCACAGATTGATAGAATTTACCTGGAAGAAACGGATGTCTTGATTCTGCAGGACCCAAAATCTTTTACACCCAGTGCTATAGAATCGATCAAGCGATTTTTAAACCGTGGGGGAAGTATCCTGTGGTTTGCCGGTAAGAATTATCCATCCCTTGAACCGATAACATTTTCAAATTTGGAATTACCAGCCATGGGCGAACAAATTATGTTGGATGGATCATCCTACTTTTCAGTTCGTGTTGATGACCGAGATAATCCATTGCTTCAGGAATTAAATATCCGTGATTTAGATGAGGCACTCCCTCAAGTGTTTGGTTATAATCAAATCATCCCGAAAAAAGGACATGAAAAGATTTTATCCTTAAATAATGATGACCCTTTCTTACTGGAAATTCCATTTGGGGGTAGTCCTATCTATTTGTTTACATCGCCACTGGATCTTAGATGGAACGATTTTTCTATGAAAGGGCTTCTGATTCCCATGATCCACCGCCTCCTTATTTTATCTGCTACGGATGAACTGAATACAGAAATGGTGACAGTGGATTCTCCCAAGACCATTCGCATCCCTAAAGAATTGAT
>JAERSH010000068.1 GCA_016845785.1 Fidelibacterota bacterium | reverse complement strand
AAAAACCGAATGCCCGTAGTCACAAAAGTGGTGGAAGAATTGCGCCTAAAAAAAGTATATGATTTTATGACGGCCGAAGTCGCCGCTGGCCACCAGTGTATGGTGGTCTATCCATTGGTGGAGGAGACAGAAAAGTCCGATTTGGCTGCAGCGGTAGACATGCATGCACATCTATCCCAAAAGATTTTCCCCAATTTAAAAGTGGGACTCATTCACGGGCGTATGAAAAAAGATGAGAAAGATGGAGTTATGGATGCATACGCCCGGAATGAAATTCATATTTTGATCTCGACCACGGTGATTGAGGTGGGGATCGATATTCCCAATGCAACGGTGATGCTAATTGAACACGCAGATCGCTTTGGATTGACCCAACTCCATCAATTGCGAGGCCGTGTGGGACGGGGGAGTGAAAAAAGTTACTGCATTCTCGTCCGGCGGAATTTCACCGACAATTCGAAAAAACGCCTGCGGATTATGGAATCCACCACAGACGGATTTGTCATTTCTGATGAAGATCTGAAACTTCGCGGTCCGGGAGAATTTTTCGGTATCCGCCAGAGCGGATTCTTAAAATATAAAATTGCGGATATGGTGACCGATGGTCCTATTCTGAGAAAAGCGCGGAAAGCAGCATTTGAATTGGTTAAAGCAGATCCCAATTTGAATCAACCGGAACATGAACTGATTCGCACCCGCTTCATGGCGGAATATCAAGATAAATTGGAACAGGCAAATATTTCGTAATTATTCTTCTAAAACTTTTTCAGGACATTCACCTGCATTGTTGTAATGATTTTCATTAATTGTATAATAGTAAAGAAATAATTGGTCACCCTCGTAATCAACAGTTTCAACCTCCTCATACGCCGATTTTAACCGAATATCATTTTCTTCATCGGTAGCTTGATTTGAATAATTAAAACATTTTACTGGCGAAGATTTAAACAGAATAGATACTGGAATATTTGATAATGTGGATTCACCAAGTTCAAATGGGAAAAAACTATTATCATTCTGTCCTAAATTTCGCCAATATCTGCCTGTATCACCCGGTGCAATCGGATTACTATGATATGGCAAATTCAATTCATCTGAAGAATGTACCCTCCCAACTAATACAATCGATATTGAACTGTTATTCACATAATAAAATCGAGAATTTCCTTTTTGTGGTTCACAGTCAAGACAAATAATTCCACATCCAACGAGGAATACCAAGATTAAAATTGCCCCGAGTATATTTTTCATCATTTAATTTTTCCAGAATTGAAACAAATCATCTATCGTAGTATCAGTATAAGTGATAGTTTTAATACATCTGTAGTTGGTGAAACTGGGCCAGCTATATCCCCATTCTACGCAGGTTTCGTCGGGGTAATTCATTTATAAATCCGTATCATTATTTTTCATAATTATATCACTCCAATACTTTGTCGGGACATTCACCTGCATTATTGTAATGATCTTCATTAATTGTGTAATAGTATAAATATAATAAATCACCCTCTGAATCTAAAGTATCTATAAATTGATATGCAGATTCAACTCTAATATCTTTACTGCTATCTGAAACGGGGCCAAAAAAAGTAAAACATTTTTCAGTTGAAGAATTAAAAAGTAATGATACAGTATCAACCAAGCTACCACTTCTTCCAAATAATCCAAATTCATTTTCATTTGGTTTTAGATTTTTCCAAAACCGTCCTGTATCATTGGGTGCGATAGAAAAACTTTTGTGTGCGGGATCCTTATCAAAACCATGAATTCTGGCGATTACAACATCCTTTGAACTCTTATTAATATAATGGTATTGACGATGACCTTCTTGAGGGTCACAGCCATCGCAACAACCATCTAAAAGGATCAAACATAAAAACCCAAAAATTCTAAGTATCATTATTTAATCACCCCAATATTGAAACAAATCGCCAATTGTGGTTTCTGTATAAGTGATAGTTTTGATGCATTTTAAATTTGATAAATTCGGCCAAAGATAGCCCCATACCACACAAGTCCCACTTGGATATAACTCTACTAGATTTTCTTCCCATTCCTCAAAAGAAAAAGATTTTAATACTGCACTTTCTATCTGGTCAATTTTAAAATTGGTTACATGTTCTGATCCGGCATTTTGTCCTCTATTTGCAAAATTTATATTTGTATCCATTAGGTCTTCCACAATTCCGGTATAATTTCCACCATAACTAACAGGATAGTTATTATATCTCTTTTTTGTTAGGTAAGCTTCAACTCCTCTCGCCCAAGATTCTTTGAGTCTTTTCTGCATGTCCCTAAATTCCCAACTTCTATTTTTATACCAGTAACGAGTTTCAAAATTAGCCCAATGTGCGCTATGCGCGAGTTCATGAATTGTAGTACCGTAAAGATCATCAAATTCAAAATATGAATTATTATCAACCAAGTTTATTTCGATAGAATTTCCCCCAAACCCGCTATGATGAACACCGGGTTCAGATTGACGCCCATCATAAACTTCTAAATCCATACGTGGGCCGAAAATACTATCTTGTTTAGGCCTGGCTAATCCATCAATCGTTTTATAATAATAAAAGTAAGCCGCCGTGAATATTATTGCATATCGGGCTTCATTATCAATAAATGTTCTTTCCCATGCCGATTTTTTGTGTGATCCCCACGTAACAATATGGTATATACCTACAACGTGACCAGCAATCATTTTACCATTTTGTAGGACAAAGTCATCTGCATCCCAGTGAGCTTTATACCTGACCTTAAATGAAAATTTCACGGGACTTTCAAAGTACCCATTAAATTTCGTCCACGAAGATCGCCAATAATACCAATATCCTGTTGTTACTCTTACGCCCTCCACCGGTTGGTCTGCCGTTCTTTTTGTATCCTCAAATTTTAATGTCCCCGAAGGTCGCCACCGGTCTGGCCATAAGCCACCACCTATGATTTGCTCTACGCTTATTTTAGCTGTTTGAGGAAGTTTAGCTTTATCGTCCTCACCGAGCATGTCATCTAAATGACCTGTCAGCAATAGGCTGGTCAATTCTAACTGTTGTAAAGATAAATCATGATCATTTAATACGCCAGCAAGTGATTGATTTTGGTTCCCAAGTATTTTTCCTAAAGATATGGTTTTTTGATTTGGAATTGAATTAGAGTTATTATCACCCAATGTTTCCAATGAATCAAGTAATGGATCAATTAAAAACAATTCTTTTAGGATTTCATATTCAATACTGTCACTATAATTATACCCAATGGGAACAGCCGTGTATAATGCAATGACGCTGTCTTCGAGGGATGGGTCGTTATAATAAGATCCTTCGTTTTCTATTTCATAGTCTAAAGGGTAAGGGAAAAGAACGAGGTCTTTATCTCTTTCTATAATAAAAGCTGCTTCATTTTTTCCTTTCGGTAAGAATCGGATATAATGGTAGTTCGGCTCAATATCTATATCCGAAGGTGAGAATGCAACTGTAGATTTTTGTAAACTGTCAGGTGATTGGATTTTTTTATTGATCAAGTATTCAAGGGCTTTTTCCATACTTTCAACTGTATATGGATCTTTGAGTTGTTTCCCCAACTCAATTAGCCCTTCAAAATCATTAATATTCTCATTTGTAAATTCATTATCAAGGCAACCAAACATTATTACTGCAGTAATTAAGGCTAAACGTAATTTCATTTTCTCATCCCCGACTATTGATTTAGACGAATATCTTCAAAAATTCAATTCTTGAAGTATAATGACAAAACAAGTTCATGAGAAATTTGTATGTTCTGAAAAAATAAAAAACTGAACAACAACCTCTTAGAACGTGTTCAATGAGATTTTACTACAAGTTTATTCCAATTCAAATATTTTATATCTACATTCTTCTACCTGTTTACAAAATAATAGGGGTTGATATGAGAAATCTAAAATCATTATTAATATTGTCGGTATTATTCAGTTTTAATTACAGTCAACAGTCAGTGACTGTTGATTTAGATAAACTCTCATTTAACCTCGATCAACCCGGCCTGTCTTTTACCCAAGATCGATATATAGACCCCGAAGACACCGATTCTTCTCTAAACTACTTTTTACATATGGCTTTTTGGGCAGGGGCAAAAACGGAATCAGGTATTTCTGTTGTTTCCGGTGACGGGAACCCTACGGTGAAAGAATTCACTGAGTGGCAGTTTAATACACCTACTTATAAAATTGAAGATATTTCTGCAGATACATCAGTCGTTTCAATTTATCGGTCTGTTTATCATGATAATTCCGGTATCCCCGGCCATAATCCTGTTGGTTTATCCATTGAACAACGATCTTATGTATATAAAGCATTCCCTGCATTGATTTATGAATATACGGTGACTTCAACTCAGAATTTGGATTCTCTTATTTTGGGCATGTATTTGGATTTTGATTTACCTGAACAGAATCAAACCTCTGATCCTTACAACGATCATGTTTTAGCGGACCCTTCTCGAAATAGCATTTATATGGCTAACAACGGGAATTGGGATGAGGGATCTATCCCGGCCGTGGTCAATTTAAGTTCTGGTCAATTACGGTATAAGATATTGGGGAGTTTAAAAAAACATCTGACTGATAAAGAAAAATGGGATATTATTTCTGATCCCACTTATGAAAGATTTCGTAAAACATTTGAAACACGGGATGATTACCGTTTTATCATATTTTCAGAACCACTGACAATAAAAGCCGGTGACCCAGTGACTTTTTCATTGGCATTGGTCCATACGAAGGGACAGGCCAATAGCAATAAATACATCAATGAATTGAAGCGCTGGTATAAAGATCATCCGCTGTTATTTAAACAAACCGGGCACCAGCTTACAAAAACAGATAAAATTATCCCTGAAGAAATATCTTTGTCAGAAAGCTATCCGAACCCATTTAACCCCTCCACTTCATTTTATCTAAGATTACCCGAACCAATGAGAGTAAATATTTCTATTTATGATATTAACGGACGATTAGTAAAGACATTAATCAAGGGGGACTTAAATACGGGAAAAAACAGAATAACATGGCATGGGGATAATGACAGTGGTGCAGATGTGAGCACCGGTATTTATATTTTAAAGGTAACCACCCTAAACTTTAATCAATCCAAAAAACTAGTATTAATGCGGTAGGCGGATGATGATTATGAAAAACAAAACAAACTATTGTCGTCTTTTTATATTATTCTGCATTACCGCCAATTTTCTCTATGGAAGGCTGCCCGGGGACAGTAGCGATCCCTCCACAAGATTGTACAGAGGATATGCCTACGGCAGTGTATTAGACACGGAAAATAAGCCGGTAGAAAATGCAAGAATATCAGTTAATCTCAATTTGTTTTTTAACTATGAAGAACCCACGCCTAGAAAGGTGAATGTGGCCGTAGGGTATACCAACCAATATGGCTATTTTAATATAACAGTGGATGTGAATGTGCCGAATAGATGGGGAAGCCCCAAAGCACATTATATGGATGCTATCGTTACGGGTGGACCAAAGTGTTATGCCGTAGATCACAGCGAGGGCAGTAGAAGTCTAACCTCTTTTTTTATACGTCCTATATTCAATATTATTGTTGATTGTGATGGGAATGAGATTGATGATAATAAAGAGAAATTATTATCTGAAAAATTTTGCCCAACTTATATTTTAAGCTCAAAGTCTAGGTTCGTGAGACCTGAACCAGTTGAATATTTAGGAGTAAATAGTAGTGATTTATGGTATTATTTAATTGATGCGAGTGGTAGAGAAGTTGGCAATTACCCCATTGCGGAAGGAATGAAATATAACCCTCCATTAGACGATTATTATTATTTTGCCGGTGGTAGTAATCGAAATTATTCCACACTTACATCAAAAAATCTCCCTTACACAGGTAAGCCTGGCAGTAGGAATGCATCATCAAAATATTATTTAATGTTTTATCATAATTATGCTGGAGATTGTAACTCGTCAACTTGTTGGTCGGATGAATATAATTTTGAAAGAATAAATAATGAGTACCCTAACACTGTTTATGCTCATTTATTTAAACATGAAAATTTTATAATAATTCAGTATTGGACTTTTTACCCTTACAATGATTTCATCAACAATCACGAAGGTGATTGGGAGCACATAAATGTTTGGGTTAGTGATGATAATCCGGACTTAGCTTCCATTGTAAAAGTTGAATATTACTTTCATAAGCAATATTTGGTAAGATATAGTGACCCTAATGGAAGTTTAATACCTGATAGTTTTGAGATAAGCAATAAAACTCATACAAAAGTTTATGTGGGAGGGCAGAATATAACCGCTCCTGGTCAACATTCTGGTGGCAATTTCCCTGATCCTGGTATATGGCCAGCGGCCGGTGAACTCTGTGCAGATGAAAATGTAAAAGCAGAGGGGCCGGAAATTCACTGGAATTCATTTATCAATAAAAATGAAAAATATGGCATTGTTATTTTACCTGACCCAGATGATATAGATTATAATGAAAGACCTGAAATGAGTTGGTTTAAGGCTGATTTATACTGGGGCTATTTAGATGTAAAATCCTATGGAGATTGGTCCAAAGTAATTCCATTTGTTAACGTAGGAAATACTCCACCTCGAGGTCCAGCCTATAGAGATGGTTGGGGGAAAGTTGGTTCAGGGGGTGGCAAATATAAAATATATGAACCATGCCCTAAGAATCCTAGGCGGTGATTTAAATAAATGACACAACACGCAATTCGTTTTGTATTATTAAGCTGTTTAATATTAAGTCAAAATAATTTAAATAGAGGATTTGGGAGTTTAGCCATCGGTAAACCTGTATTTTATGGTAGAAACGCTTCCTTTTATACTATTGAACTACAAAAGGAATATTTATTTGAAAATGGTGGTTTAAAAAAGACCAAAGGAATTGCTTTTGGCTATTATTTTTTCAACAAAGGAGTTGAAAATCAAAATTTGGGGCAAGAAAAAGTATCTGGCATTTTCCTTTATTCAACTAGAAAATATATAATAAATAGATATAATTCTGCCATCTCCGTTCTAAATTTATCCGGTGGATTGATGAGCATTAAAAGAACAGAAGGGGGTAAAGAGGCCTATTGTGATTCAGTATTTTGTATTGATTCCAAATTATCTCTTCCCCTTAATATTGGTCTACGTTATTATCGGTTAAATTCAAAAAATATTGGGATTTATGGAGGGTTTACCCTCAGTCATTATTTTGAACCATTTAGTAAATCTTTACCAGTTAATAATACACTAAAAATCCAAGTTGGTGTTTTTGGCAAATAAAATTGCAGACATGGTGACAGACGGACCCATTTTGCGACAAGCGCGACAAGCGGCATTTGAATTGGTGAAAGATGACCCCAATTTGAATCAACCGGAACATGAACTGATTCGCACCCGCTTCATGGCGGAATACCAGGATAAATTGGAACAGGCGAATATTTCTTAGTGCCTTTTACTTTTCTTTGGAAGAAAAGTAACAAAAGAACTGTCGCTGTAGAAAAATCAAGGACGGTTTCACCACCGCTTCAGGAATGAATTAAACTCGTCCTATCCTGACGAGTTGGGGCGGGACTCAAACAGAAATTCGTTCTGACCTGAATCGCTGGCTTACCGTTTAACCATGATTTTTTTGTTCTTTTGTATCAAGACAAAAGAACATAGAGTAATTTCAATTTGAATGAACTTATCCATTTAATCCAAATTTTACTGTATTTTCCCCGGCTATTTTTGAAACAATTTTATCCAAATTGACTACAAGCCACTCAAGAGGAAAATCATGGCCGAAGAACAAATGAAAAAAGAAGACCAATTATTTATCCATCTAGTGAATACATTCGTCCAAAGCGCATGGATATCACTGGGTAAAGTGAAAAATCCTGTGTCAGATACATTAGAACGGAATCTGGAACAGGCCACCTATTATATCGATTTGCTGGATATGCTCCAGACCAAAATGAAGGGCAACCTGAGCGAATGGGAAGAGCAGTATATTATCCATAGCTTGAGTGAATTAAAACTCAACTTCATTGACGAACAGAAGAAGGGCTCTGAGGAACCCGAGGGCAGCGAGGACGCTGCGCAGGGTGATGATTCATTAGAAGCCAGTGGAACTGAGGCGACTGAAGACGTTGAAGCAAAAGAAGAGCCAAAAGCCGGCAATGAGAAGAAGTCTCCCAAATCAAAAAAGAAAGAGACGAAGTCTCAAAAAGAGAAGAAAGACTAAGACTTGATCCATACTGATTATATTCGATTGAACCGCATTTTCGCCGGGGTGGCCCTGGCCATTTCTTTTTTGGTCTATGTGCTCACCATGGCCGACACGGTCCCTTATTGGGATTCGGGTGAATTCATTGCCACATCCTATATTTTAGGCGTACCCCATCCACCGGGGAGTCCATTGTATCTCATCATTGGCCGTGTTTTTTCTATGATACCTTTCAATCCGGATATTGCTTTTCGGGTGAATTTAATTTCGCCTGTAGTGAGCGCTCTGGCGGTCATGTATCTATACCTTTCCACCGTAAAATTGATTTCCAATTATCGCGGTAAAATCCAAACCCAAATGGATGCCATGATTGCTTTCGGTGGTTCATTGGTTGGCGCACTGACCTTTGCCTTTACGGACTCCCATTGGTTCAATGCTGTAGAAGCAGAAGTCTATGGATTTTCTACATTTTTTACGGCCATCGTGGTGTGGCTAATCCTTCATTGGCAGGAGCGGGCCGACGAAAAAGGAAATGAACGCTACATTCTCATTATTGCCTATATGATTGGTCTGGCCACGGGCGTTCACCTCTTGAATCTGTTGGCGCTTCCTTTCATTGCACTCATCATTTATTTCAGAAAATATGAATTTTCTTACAAAGGATTTATCATCACCACCGTCATCACCGGTGCGGTCTATTTGGTCATCAATGCGGGTATTATTAACGGCACACCCAAATTGGTAAATGCCATTGGATTAACCATGACGATCCTCTTGGGATTGGTCATTTTTGGCGGCATGGTTGCCACCATCGTTATGAAGCGATTTCAGTATGCTCTGGCACTCACATCCATGGTGCTCATATTGATTGGTTATTCCAGTTATGCCATGATTTTTGTCCGGTCAGGGCAGGATCCTGCCATCAATGAAAATGATCCATCAACTGTATCTCGGGCCATCGCCTATATGGAGCGGGAGCAATATGGTCATATGTTTCAATTCCCCCGGCGATATGATGG
>JAERSH010000067.1 GCA_016845785.1 Fidelibacterota bacterium | reverse complement strand
CCGTGGATTGGATATTGATCCCGCGGACGAGAAAGCTATTCGTGATGTGGTGTCTGAGAAACTGATTCGCGGCACAATCCATATCAATCTTGAATTGGAAAATGGTGTGAAGACTCAGTCTCTTTCTTTTAATGAAGAGCGGTTTGAAGCCATTGAGAGCATTTTACTGGATATTCAGAAAAAATATGGCCGGCATTTGGATATGGGAGACATTATCAATGCAGGGGATTTATTTACTCATGTGGATAATGGCGCCTTGGGGGCAAAGCAACTGAAAGAAGCCATCAATCGCGCTTGCGGAGAAGTGATGCAAATGCGTGCATCCGAGGGCGAAAAACTGAAAAAAGATTTTTTAGATCGGTTGGATATTTTGAAATCTGTACTCAATGAAATTGAAACTGACTTGCCTCAAGAATTTGAAAAGCGGGAAACGAAGTATAAAACACGGATTGCAGAATTATTAGATAATGCCACATTGGATGAATCTCGCATTGCACAAGAAATTGCCATGCTGGCTGAAAAGGCAGATGTGACAGAAGAAGTGGTTCGATTAAAAAGTCATTTTGGCCAATTTTCTGATATGTTAATGGATGAAGAGCCTGCAGGTCGCCGATTGAATTTTTTACTCCAAGAAATGAGTCGAGAAATCAATACCATTGGTTCAAAAAGTTCATCAGAAAAAATTGTAAATCATGTAATTACCATGAAAGATGAAGCGGAAAAAATGAGAGAACAGGTTCAAAACATTTTATGAAGAATCTGGTAATTATATCTGCACCCTCCGGATCGGGGAAAACCACATTATGTCGTGCATTACAGGCGAAGGATAGTTCCATTCAATTTTCCCTTTCTTCCACCACAAGAGATCAACGAAATGGCGAAGCAGATGGTGTGGATTATCGATTTATGAGTGATGATGAATTTAAAACCGGCATTTCTAATGGTGAGTATGCAGAGTGGGAGCAGATTCACGGTGATTATTATTACGGTACCCCTAAATCCAATTTGCAGGATGCCATCGACCAGCAACGGCTGCTTTTATTGGAGTTGGATGTAAAAGGGGCCATGTCGGTGAAAAAATTATACCCGAACCAAACGATTTCTATTTTCGTAGAACCACCGAGTTTAGAAGATTTAAAGGTCCGGCTTCAGCAAAGAGGTACGGATTCAGAAGCAAGAATTGCAAAACGATTAGAACGGCTGGAATCAGAATTGGCTTACAAAGATCATTTTGATCATCATGTGATCAATGATAATCTGGATCATGCCGTCAACGATATTTTGAACATTATACAACATGAAAACGAAGGAGTGTATCATGGCACTTGAACCCTTATCTATCCGTCAAATGGAATCACGCACCAGCGATGTTTATGAAGCTGTAGTGGTCATGTCCAAGCGGGCAAAACAGGTCCTGAGTAATCGGATCATGGCAGAAATGATGGTATCCACCGAAGAAGTTGAAATGGGTGTGTACGATCAAGTGGTTGAAAAAAATCCAGAAGACTATGAGGAACTGGACAAAGCCACGACTGTTGCCGTCAACGAATTTATCGATGGCAATCTGAACTGGGAAGACAACCAGGATAACGCATAAGCCGGTACGGGCAGCCGTTAATCGCCCATGGGTCCGGTTTCTGACGAAAACGTCAATAAATATTTAAGACAAACCCGAGAACTTTTCGGGGATGAGTTATATGTAGAACTGGACCCAACCCCATCGGGTGCTTCTCCATCGAAAAGCACCCAGACAATATCCCCATCCGATTTTCCGTCGGATTTAGCCGCATTCAATCAACATATTAACCAATGTCATAAATGTGAATTGGGCAACGCGCGTACCAATTTTGTTTTTGGCGTGGGTGATCCCAAAGCATCTTTAGTTCTCGTGGGGGAAGCCCCCGGTGAACAGGAGGATTTGAAGGGTGAACCATTTGTAGGCCGTGCGGGAAAATTGTTGGATAAGATCCTCGCGGCCATTGATCGCACAAGGGATAAGGATGTTTTTATCTGTAACGTATTAAAATGCAGGCCCCCTAATAATCGAGATCCACTGGCAGAAGAAGTAAAAGAATGCGAACCGTATTTGATTCATCAAATTAATTTGATTCGCCCAAAACTCATTGTAGCTTTAGGCCGAGTGGCCGGAAAGACACTTCTTAATGTGGATAAACCGTTGAAAAGTATGCGAGAACAGCTTCATGATTATCTTGGTACACCATTAATCGTGACCTATCATCCGGCGGCACTGTTACGAAACCCAAATTGGAAACCAGAAGCGTGGAAAGATTTCAAGTGGATCCGTTCCATCATTGATGCATAAAAAATGGCAAAGAATAATACTTTAAACGAACTTACAGCTCAACCCCAAGCATTAGAAGCCGAACAGGCGGTATTGGGATCAATGCTGACGACAAAAGAAGCAGTCAGTAAAGGGATGCAATGGCTTTCAGCCAATCATTTTTACAAAACAGCTCACGAACGGATTTTCGCCTGCATGGTGGATCTTTTTGATAAAGGTGAACCCATTGATGCCATCTCAATCGTGGATCGGCTCAAGAAGAAAAAAGAGTTAGAAGGGGTGGGTGGTGCATACTACGTTACAGGATTGGCCGAATCGGTGCCCACCACAGCAAACGTAGAGCACTACGCGAAGATCGTACTGGAAAAACATCTCTTACGGAAATTAATTCAAGTATCACATGAGGTATCTAAAGAAGCATTTGAAGATGCACAGGATGTGGATGATATCTTGGATTCAGCTGAATCGGCGATTTTTAATATATCGGAAAAAAGACTTCGTGGGGGATTTCAGCATATTGACCCCATTCTCCATCATACCTTTGAAGAATTAGATAAAATTGCATCCAAACCGGGGAGTGTCACCGGTGTACCTTCCGGATTAATGGATTTGGATGATATGACATCCGGTTTTCATCCCGGTGAATTAATTATTGTAGCTGGACGTCCGGGGATGGGAAAAACTGCATTGGCCCTTTCTATGGGACGTAATGCGGCGATTCTGGATAAAACGGGCGTTGGAATGTTTAGTCTTGAGATGGCAAATCACCAATTGGCTATGCGTCTTCTCTGTGCAGAAGGACGGGTGGATAGTCATCTGGTTCGGACCGGAAAATTGCCTAAAACACAATGGAAAAATTTAAGTATCGCAGTCGGCTCTTTAGCAGAAGCGCCCATTTACCTTGACGACACGCCGGGTATGTCAGTGTTGGAAGTCCGTGCAAAGGCCCGTCGTCTCAAGGCAGAGCATGATATTGGTCTCTTGATTGTGGACTACCTTCAGCTGATGAGCGGACCAAAAGGTGCAGAAAGCCGCCAGCAAGAGATTTCTCAAATTTCCCGATCGTTAAAAGCATTGGCGAAAGAAATTGATGTGCCGGTGATTGGGCTTTCCCAGTTGTCTCGTGCGGTTGAAAGCCGAAGTGATCGCCGTCCTCAATTGTCTGATTTGCGTGAATCGGGCGCCATCGAACAGGATGCGGATGTTGTCATTTTCTTATATCGCCCTTGGGTCTATTCTCAAGAAGATGAAGATCGAGGCAAAGCAGAAATTATCGTAGCAAAACAGCGTAACGGTCCTACTGGGATTGTAGAGGCCACATTTATTGATCGATTTGCACGATTTGAAAACATGGCCGCATTTGCAGAAGTAGAAGCTGAGTCT
>JAERSH010000066.1 GCA_016845785.1 Fidelibacterota bacterium | reverse complement strand
GAAAGAACGTACTTCACTTAAGCCTTTGTTGGCTTGTGTCATGGTAATCGCCGCTGTTAGCGTCGTCTTACCGTGGTCAACGTGACCAATCGTCCCAATGTTTAAATGGGGTTTACTCCGTTCAAATTTTTCTTTTGCCATAACAACTATTCCTATTCGTTAAGAAGCTTTACCGTGCACTTTTTCAATGATTTCTTCTTTCACTGAATTGGGCACTTCTTTAAAGTTTGAGAATTCCATATGGAACACTGCGCGACCTTGGGTAATTGACCGAAGATCTGTTGCATATCCAAACATTCTTGCCAGTGGTACAACCGCATTTAACACGTGCGCATCTTTACGCTGCCCCATGCTTTCAATGCTGCCGCGACGGGAATTGATATCGCCCATCACATCACCCAGATATTCTTCCGGGACAACCACTTCAACCTTCATCATGGGCTCCATTAAAACAGGACCTGCTTTTTTACAGGCTTCCTGAATCGCCATGGAACCGGCAATTTTAAAGGCCATTTCTGATGAATCCACATCGTGATACGAACCGTAAACCAATTCTACGCGAACGTCTTCAATCGGATATCCAGCCAATACACCATTTTTAATGGCATCCTGGATACCTTCACTTACAGGCTGGATGTATTCACGAGGAATCACACCGCCTACAATTTTATCTTCAAAGTGATAACCTTTACCCACTTCATTCGGCTCCACGTTAATAACAACGTGACCGTACTGACCGCGACCACCGGACTGACGTGCGAATTTGACGTCAATTTTTTCAACACGCTTGGTGATGGCTTCTGTGTATGCCACCTGCGGCGTACCTACATTGGCCTGCACTTTAAATTCACGCAGCAAGCGATCTACCAATACCTCTAAGTGCAATTCACCCATACCTGCAATAATGGTCTGACCTGTATCCGGATGGATGGACACTTTAAAAGTGGGATCTTCTTCTGCCAACTTTGCCAATCCTTTTGAGAGTGCATCTTGGTCCGCTTTGGTTGCGGGCTCAACTGACACTTCTACAACCGGCTCAGGAAATTCCATAGATTCTAACAGAATTTCTTTCTTCTCTTCACAAAGGGTATGCCCTGTATGCGAATTTTTCAAACCAACTGCAGCCACAATTTCACCAGCAGATACTTTATCTAATTCTTCTCTTTTATTTGCGTGCATCAATAGGATACGACTAATTCTTTCGCGTTTACCCGTATTCGGATTGGCCACATATGATCCTGCATTTAACGTACCCGAATAGACACGCATAAATGTCAATTTACCCACATAAGGGTCGGTCATCACTTTAAATGCCAATGCACTAAATGGCTCATCTTCGCTTGGTTCACGACTCATTTCAATATCGGAATCATCTGGATCATATCCATTGATGGCACCGATATCCAATGGTGAAGGCAAGAAATCATTCACGGCGTCCAATAATCGTTGAACACCTTTGTTTTTAAAAGCAGAACCACAAAGTGTGGGCACAAAAGTATTATCCAAACATCCTTTACGAATCGCAGCCTTCAATTCATCAACTGTGATTTCTTCTTCGGCTAAATATTTTTCCAATAGATGTTCATCATAACTGGCGGTTTCTTCAATTAAATGATGACGCCATTTTTCTGCTTCTTCCCTCATGTCGCTTGGGACTTCACCCACTTCAAAATGTGCGCCCAATGAAGACTCATTGTACAGGATGGCCTTCATGGTCAATAAATCAATAATTCCTGTAAAGATATCACCAGCGCCGATTGGCAGTACGATGGGTAACGGATTTGCACCCAATCGCTCTTTGATCATTTCCAATACATTATAAAAATCTGCACCGGTTCGATCCATCTTGTTGACGAATGCAATTCTCGGCACACCATATTTATCTGCTTGACGCCATACGGTTTCACTTTGAGGCTCAACACCGCCCACTGCACAGAACACAGCACAGGATCCATCCAATACACGAAGGGAGCGCTCTACCTCAACAGTAAAATCAACGTGTCCCGGTGTGTCAATAATATTAATGCGATGATTTTCCCAAATGGCAGTGGTTGCAGCAGAGGTAATGGTAATACCGCGCTCTTTTTCCTGTTCCATCCAATCCATGGTGGCACCACCGTCATGGACTTCGCCAATCTTATGGGTACGACCTGTATAATAAAGCACACGCTCTGTTAAGGTGGTTTTGCCCGCATCAATATGAGCCATAATCCCAATATTACGAACGTTGTCTAATGAAATTTTCTTCATGGTTATATCTTATCTAAAGTGAGCAAATGCCCGGTTTGCTTCTGCCATACGGTGTGTGTCTTCTTTTTTCTTGATGGCACCACCTTCGTTATTTGCAGCTGAAATCAACTCCGCTGCCAATCGATCAGCCATCGATCTACCAGAACGGCTTCTCGCAGAATTGATAATCCAATGGGCGGCCAAGAAAAACTGACGATGCTTTGGGACCTCAATGGGCACTTGGTAGTTTGCGCCGCCAATTCTGCGGGATTTAACCTCAAGCATTGGCGCTGCATTTTTAACAGCCAATTTAAAAATCTCTACACCATCTTTTTTTGTCCGGGATTTAACCGTATCCATGGCGCCATAAAAAATTTGTTCAGAAACCCCCTTTTTACCACTAAGCATCAGGTAGTTCATAAACTTGGCTACTTCCAAATCCCCGTAAATGGGATCCGGTAAAATTTCTCTTTTTTCAGGTCTTCTTCTTCTCATAATTATGCTTTGGGCCGTTTAGCACCGTAACGGGAACGGCTTGTTTTTCTATCAGAAACACCTGCAGTATCTAATGTACCGCGGACAATGTGATATCGTACACCCGGCAAATCCTTTACACGACCACCCTCGATCAAAACGATAGAGTGCTCTTGCAAATTATGACCTTCACCAGGAATGTAAGCTGTAACTTCAATCCCATTGGTCAGGCGAACACGCGCCACTTTACGCAGGGCAGAGTTCGGTTTTTTAGGGGTAGTTGTATACACTCTCGTGCACACGCCGCGTTTTTGCGGATTGCCTTTTAAAGCTGGTGTAGCGTTTTTCTTCTTCACCCGCTTTCTTCCTTGGCGAATTAATTGGTTTATCGTCGGCATTTCATTTCCATAAAAGCTTATAAAATTACGACTGTTTACAACTGCTTAGCAATTGCTTTCTAAGTCGTTTTTGTTTTTTATTCTACTTCAGTTGCAACTTCAGTTTCAGTCATCTCTGATTCATCATTTTGCGATAAATCAGGGTCTGAAACATAAATATTTTTCAAGTGAGGTGAGCCGGATCCCGCTGGAATCAAACGCCCCACTGCAACATTTTCTTTCAATCCACGAAGATAATCGGTTTTCCCGGATGTTGATGCTTCCGTAAGTACGCGAGTCGTCTCTTGGAAAGATGCAGCTGAAATAAAGCTTTCAGTATTCAGAGAGGCTCGGGTGATACCCATGAGTAATGGTTCGAACGTCGCTGGTTTCGCTTTGCGCGACTTCGCTGGCGATTTTCCATCCTCTTTTAAGGCCTTATTTATTTCTGCATACTCTTTCTTATCAACCAACGCTTCTTCTTCCAACTCAGAATCTCCCGTATCAGTTACGACAACCATCCCATTGAGTTTTTCATTGGTTTCAAAGAATTCAGCTCTATTAATTCGGTCCTTCGGTAAGAAATGGGAATCGCCCACGTCATCAATGCTTACCTTCTGCATCATTTGGCGTACAATGACTTCAATATGTTTGTCATCAATTTTTACTCCTTGCAGACGGTAAACTTCCTGAATTTCATTCACAAGATACTCACGAACTTTATTCGGACCTAAAATTTTCAAAATATCGGCAGGTGAAATACTACCTTCGCATAACGATGTACCCGCGGTAACGCGATCACCTTCATGAACAACCACATGCTTCCCGTAAGGAATAGAATAAGTCTTTACAACTTCATCCACACCCTCAACAAGGATCTTCCGTACACCGCGCTTGGTTTCACCAAATTTGACCAATCCATCAATTTCGGTGACCACAGCCGGGTCGGTAGGTTTCCTCGCCTCGAACAATTCGGTTACACGTGGTAGACCACCGGTAATATCTCTTGATTTACCAATTGTTCGGGGAATTTTCACCAATGTTTGGCCACGCTTCACTTTATCACCCTGGCGGACAACGAGATTTGCTGTGACCGGAAGAATGGTTCCACCAGCCAAAATTTTTCCGTCTTTGTCAACAATCTCAACGTGGGGGCTCAAGTTTCGGTCCTTGGCTTCAACAATTACCATTTGCTTTTTACCACCCTCAACAGCTTCAACCTGGTAAGTCTCATTTTCGATAAAATCTTTCAATTCCACTATACCAGTTTGGCGGGCAAGAATCACATCTGTATACGGATCCCATTGAAATAGGATAGTACCTGCATCAACCTTTTCACCATCTTCAACATTTAAGTTCGCACCATAGGGCACATTATATTCTGTTGCGGATCGACCTTCTTTATTTGTGATCGAAATTTTTGCATGGCGAACCATACATCGCATTACAAGTACACCGGCTTCATCTTTCGCTTCCGCTACTTCTAAATTATCAGAATATTTTATTGTACCGGCCCGTTTTGTATGCATTTCAGACTGCTCAATAATACGGGTTGCTGTACCACCAATGTGGAATGTCCGCAATGTCAACTGCGTACCCGGCTCACCAATACTTTGAGCCGCCTGTATTCCAACAGAGGTACCTAAATCCACAAGCTTGTGATTAGATGGGTTCCACCCATAACATTTAGCACAGACACCGCGAAGTGATTCGCAAGTCAATACGGATCGAATTCGCAATGATTCGATATTACTATCAGAGACTATTTTCGCCTCCTCATCACGTATCATCGTTCCAGATTTGATTTTAACTTTACCGTCTTCAATAAAATCTTCTAACAGGGTACGACCCAAAATCCGTTCTGAAAGTGGTTCAATAATATCTTCCCCTTCTTTCAAGTCGTCAGCAAGGATTCCATTAATTGTACCGCAATCATTTTCGGATATAACCACATCCTGCGCCACATCGACTAACCGCCGGGTTAAGTAACCTGCATCTGCCGTTTTCAACGCTGTATCAGCCAAACCTTTACGGGCACCGTGAGTGGAGATAAAATACTCCTGAACAGATAACCCTTCTTTGAAGTTAGACGTAATGGGCGATTCAATAATTTCACCTTTTCCGCCTGTCATTGATTTTTTCGGTTTTGCCATCAGTCCCCGCATACCGGCCAACTGTTTGATCTGATCCTGAGAGCCCCGAGCTCCAGAGTCTGCCATCATGTAAACTGGATTAAACCCTTGGTCACTTGATTTCATCGCATCCATCATCGTGGCAGCAACATTATTCGTCGCATGAGTCCATACGTCAATCACTTTATTGTACCGCTCACCATCGGTGAGAACGTGTCTTTTAAATTTTTCCTGAATGCCGTCCACTTCCTTTTGAGCTAAATCAATGATATCATGCTTTGTTTCAGGGATTAAAATATCACTGACTGCAATGGAGAGACCTGCTTGAGTCGCTGCATCGAATCCTATATTTTTTAATTTGTCGAGGAAAATAACTGTTTTTTGGTTTCCGGCAATGAGATATGTCTCATTCACCAGCTTACTCAAACGTTTTTTATCAATCATATCATCAACATAATCCATTTCCTCAGGGAGGATTGAATTAACAATAACACGACCAACTGTGGTATTTTTAAACCATTCTCCATTGTGTCGCACATTGATTGTTGCATTCGCATCCACAGCTTTGTTTTCGTATGCCAATATGACTTCATTAAATGAACCAAATGTCTTACCCTCACCTTTTGCACCATCCCGCCTTCTGGTCAAATAGTATGTTCCCAAGACCATATCCTGAGATGGCAATGCCAATGGCTTACCATTTGCAGGGTGAAGAATATTATGACTGGAAAGCATCAATACACGGGCTTCCATTTGCGCGGCTAACGACAATGGCACGTGGACAGCCATTTGGTCTCCATCGAAGTCTGCGTTAAATGCAGAACATACCAAAGGATGAATCCGAAGCGCTTTTCCATCCACCAATACAGGTTGGAACGCTTGGATACCCAAACGGTGAAGCGTTGGTGCACGGTTTAAGAGTACTGGATGGTCCTGTACTACATATTCAAGAACCTTATATACAATGGGGTCCTTATCCTCAATCATCAGCTTGGCACTGCGCGGCGTTTGCGCATATCCGCGGGCCATCAATTCGCTAATCATGTGTGGCTTAAATAATTCTAGAGCCATGTTTTTCGGCAAACCACATTCGTGGAGTTGCAATTCAGGCCCTACGACAATGACAGAACGTCCGGAATAATCTACCCGTTTACCCAACAGGTTTTGACGGAACCGTCCTGTTTTACCACGAATCATATCTGAAATGGATTTTAACGGACGTCTCGTACCGCTACGGATAGCCGTTTTTCGACGACTATTATCAAATAACGCATCGACAGATTCTTGAAGCATCCGCTTTTCATTACGAAGAATGACGTCCGGTGCTTTGATTTCCATCAACTGTTTTAAACGATTGTTCCGAATAATGATTCGACGATACAGATCGTTTAAATCTGATGCGGCAAAACGGCCACCATCCAAAGGAACGAGCGGTCGTAATTCCGGTGGTATTACTGGCAGAATGGATACAATCATCCATTCAGGTTTATTAATTCTTTTTACTGTCGAAAGATCAACCAAAAAGGATTTAACAACTTTTAGTCGCTTCAGTGCTTCTTCACGCTTTTGTTTGGATTTGGAATTTTTAAGGACATCTTCCAATTCACGGCGTAATTCAACCAAATTCATCCGGGACAGCATTTCTTTCAATGCTTCACCGCCCATGGTTGCATAGAAGTAATCTTCGTTATCCCGATCTTCTTCAGTAACCGCATCGAATCCGAATTGACGTTCTAACTCTAAATATTCAATCTCATCAATCATCTCAAATTGTTCTTTATCACTTTTTCCCGGTTCGATAACCAGAAATTTTTCGTAATAGACAACTTGCTCAAGATGCTTCGTACTGATACCAGCCAAATAACTAAGCTTCGACGGAATGGAACGAAGGTACCAAATATGGACGACAGGCACGGCCAGGGTGATATGCCCCATCCGTTCGCGTCGCACTTTTTTCCGCGTGACTTCAACACCGCAACGGTCACAAATGATGCCACGATATCGAATCCCTTTATATTTCCCGCAATGGCATTCATAATCTTTGACTGGGCCAAAGATTTTTTCACAGAATAGACCATCTTTTTCCGGTTTATATGAGCGATAGTTAATGGTTTCAGGTTTTAAAATTTCTCCATAGGATTTTTGAAGCGTACCTTCCGGCGACGCCAATCCGATGGTGATGGATGAAAAACCTTTACTAGTATCTAATTTATTGGTTTGAATGAAGGTCAAAACAATTCTCCCTTAATCTAATTCGATGTCTAATCCAAGTCCCTGCAATTCCTTGATGAGTACGTTAAACGACTCCGGAACGCCAAATGGAGGTAAATCCTCACCCTTCACGATTGCGTTATAGACCTTTGAACGGCCATCCACATCGTCCGATTTTACGGTGAGTATTTCCTGCAAGGTATGTGCAGCGCCATATGCTTCTAGTGCCCAGCATTCCATTTCACCGAAACGCTGTCCACCAAACTGTGCTTTCCCTCCCAAAGGCTGTTGCGTAACCAAGGAGTATGGCCCAGTGGATCGTGCATGCATTTTATCATCTACCATATGACTCAACTTCATCATGTAAATCACACCAACGGTAACGGGATTATCTAACTTTTCACCGGTACGACCGTCAATAAGTGTCGTTTTACCCGTAATTGGCAGACCTGCTTTTTTCATTTCAGCTTCTACCTCATCAGGTGTTGCACCATTGAACACAGGTGTGGAATATTTCAATCCTAAAATATCACCGGCCCAGCCCAACATGGTTTCGTAAAGCTGTCCCAAGTTCATACGGGATGGTACACCTAACGGATTCAATACAACGTCAACCGGAGACCCATCTTCAAGAAATGGCATATCTTCTTCAGGTACAACTGTTGCAATGATACCTTTATTACCGTGACGGCCGGCCATTTTATCACCGACCTGAATTTTACGTTTATTGGCAATATCTACTTTGGCCAGTTTTAAGATACCTGGTTGAAGTTCATCACCAATGCGCAGTTTAAATACTTCCCGATCTAGGGTTTCTTCAATCACGCGCCATTCCTTCCAAAAGGAACGCCATACCGCTTTGATTTTACGCCATGCCTGCTTGTCTTCTACCCAAGATGCATCCTGAGCAAAGCGCTCCAAGTTATAGCTGTTCAATCGTTTGGCGGTAAGCTTTGTCCCTTTTTTAATCAAGGTACGGCCAGAAGAAATATCACGAATCCCGTCAGAAACTTGATCCTTCAAAAGATCCATTAATTTTACATCTCTGGATTCTTTTAATTCCTTCTTGCGAATTGCAGTCCCCTTTTGAAGCTCAAGAATATTTTTCTTTTCTTCAGCACGAGCTGTCTTACTGCGTTTTTCAAATAATTTTGTATTGATAACGACACCATTCACACCAGGATCCGCCCGTTTGGACGCATCTTTGACTTCACCGGCTTTTTCGCCAAAAATGGCACGGAGAAGTTTCTCTTCTGGGGTTGGATCGGTTTCACCTTTTGGTGTTACTTTACCGATAAGGATGTCGCCATCACGAACTTTTGCACCCACTCGAATGATACCGCGATCATCCAATTCTTTCGTGGCGTCTTCACCAACATTTGGAATTTCAGCGGTCAATTCTTCTTCACCACGCTTGGTATCACGGACTTCAAGTTCAATCTCATTTACGTGAACACTGGTAAACAGATCTTCTTTTACCAATCGTTCACTAATGACAATTGCATCCTCAAAGTTATATCCACGCCAAGGCATGAAGGCGACGGTCACATTTTTACCAAGTGCCAATTCACCATTTTGAGTGGAAGTACCATCAGCGATAGGCTGTCCCTTTTCAACGCGTTCACCTTCTGTTACGATGGGACGTTGATTTTGGGCTGTGTTTTGGTTCGTCCGTTTAAATTTTCTTAATTCAACTGTTACCAGATTTTCACCTTCGATCAATGTCAAATCTTCTGGGACATCATAGGTTCGGATGACAATTTTTTCTGCATCAACAGAATGAATTCGTCCACCGACCGGTGCCACAACAGCTGATCGGGAGTCCACTGCAACTTTAGTTTCTAACCCGGTACCAACAATGGGTGAATCCGGCATCATCAAAGGCACACTCTGACGCTGCATATTGGATCCCATGAGGGCACGGTTTGCATCATCATGTTCTAGGAAAGGAATTAAAGAAGCAGCAACCGATAAAATCTGGTTTGGTGCCACATCCATAAATTGGACTTGATCCGGCGTCACAATGGGGAAGTCACCTTTAATCCGCGCACGGATATGATCCCCGGTAAGTTTATCATTTTTATCCAGATCTTCATCGGATTGCGCAATCATGACCCGATCTTCATCATCTGCAGATAAATATTGAACATTATGGGTGGCAAACGCATTACCATCCTTAACATTCACTTTTCTATACGGCGCTTCAATAAACCCATGACGGTTGACTTTAGCCAACAATGCCAATGAAGAAATCAAACCAATGTTTGGACCTTCAGGCGTCTCAATCGGACATAGACGTCCATAGTGTGTATAGTGAACATCACGGACTTCAAATCCAGCGCGTTCACGTGTCAATCCACCAGGCCCTAATGCAGAAATACGACGTTTATGCGTCACCTCTGCCAATGGGTTGGTCTGATCACCAAACTGTGACATTTGACTTGTACCAAAAAAGGTATTAATCACAGTGGTTACCACACGGGAGTTAATTAAATCCTGCGGTGTAATTGATTCCTGCTCACGGAGATTCATGCGTTCGTAAATGGTACGAAGCATACGACTCAACGCAACAGAAAATTGGTTGGTCAGCTGTTCACCAATTGATTTAACACGCCGGTTGCCCAAATGATCAATATCATCAGATCCCCGCTCACCTTTCCGCATATCCACGAGAAAATTCACAACTTGAATGATATCATCCATGGTTAGAACTGTATCTTCAACAGGCACTTTTAATCCAAACTGCTGATTCAAGCGGTATCGCCCGACTTCACCTAAATCATATTTTTTCGGATTAAAGAAAATGCGCTCAATAAATTTCTGCGCAGTTTCAAGGTTTGGCGGTTCACCGGAACGGAGCAACTGATATACAATACTCAATGCTTCTTCGGTATTTTTACTTGGATCCTTCACCATGGTGTTTAACAACATCATGGAGTGGAAGTCTTTATTTTGATTTACCACTTCAATGGATCTGATTTTCGCTGCCTTCAGTTCATCAATCGTGTCTTGTGTCAGCTCAGCTCCACCTTCCAAGAAAATTTCACCTGTCTCTTGGTCAATCACATCTTCAACGACCGTAGAACCAATCGATTTGGATATATTTCTTGACCCTAACTTCACTTCTTCTAAACAACCAAATGCACGGAAAATATCTGCATTGGTTGAATACCCTAAGGCACGAAGCAACATGGTTACAGGAAATTTCCGACGACGATCAATGATCGAAAAGATACAGTCATTAATATCTGTTGTGAAATCGACCCAAGATCCACGAAAAGGAATAATCCGCGCTTGATACAACTTGGTTCCGTTCGGGTGAATCGAATGATCAAAGAATACACCGGGAGACCGCTGTAACTGAGACACAATAACACGCTCAGCACCATTGATTACAAAGGTACCTTTGTTCGTCATATTTGGAATATTACCAAAATAGACTTCCTGCTCAATAGATTGATCGAATTTACTCCGATCATCTTCATTGGTAATATGAAGGACGAGACGCGCTTTCAATGGCACAGAATAAGTCAATCCCCGGTCCATGCATTCTTCGGGGGTGTATTTCGCTAATCCTAGAAAATAACTTTTATATTCCAGAATATAGTTCCGATGCGAATCTTCAATCGGAAATACATTTTTAAAGACTTCTTCAAGTCCGATATTCAGCCGTTCATCTTCAGGAACATGCTCTTGGATGAAGGATTGAAATGCATCAACCTGCACAGCAAGCAGGTCAGGAAATTCAATCTCAGATTTCGTCTTTTCGAACGTCGTGCGTTCGGCGTACGGATTGGTTATGGCAGCCAATTAAGCCTCCATTGTAAAAGTGGAAAAGGGCGATTTGATATCTTTTAAAAAGATAGGGGCTAAAGCCGATTTATTTCAATTCGACTGAAGCGCCAGCTTCTTCGAGTTGACTTTTCAACTCTTCTGCTTCTGCTTTGGCAACACCTTCTTTAATTGCCTTCGGTGCACTATCTACCAATTCTTTGGCTTCTTTCAAGCCAAGGCTGGTGATGGTACGCACGGCCTTAATCACATTAATTTTGGATGAACCAGCAGATGTCAATACAACATCGAATTCATCTTTTTCTTCAGCAGCTGCTTCTCCGCCACCAGCGGGTGCAGCAGCAACCGCAGCAACAGGGGCTGCAGCAGTCACACCAAATTTTTCTTCAATCTCTCCGATAAGTTCAGAGATTTCCATCATATTGGCATTTTCTAGATAGGTTAGCACATCGGCTCTACTTGTATCGGCCATTGTCATTGCTCCTTATTAGTCTTAATTAGATTTTTGATCTTTTAAATTGCTTAATGCATTGCCCACATCGGTCATTGGGGATTTCAGCGCCCATACCAATTTGGTCATTGGGGAACTCAATAGTGCCACCAGTTGGGCCAGCAATTGATCTTTGGTCGGCATATCAGCAATCCGTTTGAATTCACTGCCTGCCATCACATCCCCATCGAACACAATTCCTTTGACTTCAGGTAAATCGTGATCTTTCGTGAATTGTTTTAACACTCTCGCCGGACTGGTCGGGTCTTCATAAGAAAGTGCAATCGCAGTGGATCCACTTAAATAATCATCCAATCCTTCCAATTCATTATTTTTCGCTGCCAGTTTTAGTAAAGTGTTTTTCGCCACTTTAAATTCAACATCATTGGCATGAAATTCACGACGAAGTGCTGTGATATCTTCAACATTAAGTCCAAGATATTCTGTAATGTAAACTGCTTTTGCTCTACCGAGCTTGTCAGTCAATTCTTCTACTTGTTGAATATTTTTTGTATTCGGCATTTGTTTACCTAATGCTTCCTTGATCCACTTTAATACCAGGCCCCATAGTTGAAGAGACACTCATTTTTTTAAAATATGTCCCTTTTACCGACGCTGGTTTTGCTTTCATCACAGTATCATAGATCGCCCGGATATTTTCAACCAATGCAGTTTCCTCAAATGAACTTTTACCACATTGCGCATGTACAATACCAGTCTTTTCGACGCGTATTTCGATCTTACCTGCTTTTAATTCTTTTACGGCATTAGCCACATCCATGGTGACGGTGCCGCTTTTTGGGTTAGGCATCAGTCCTTTTGGTCCGAGCACTTTCCCCAATTTCCCCAATTCGGGCATCATATCAGGGGTGGCGATGACTTTATCAACATCATCCCAACCGCCTTTAAGTTTTTCTAAATATTCTTTACCTACGTAATCGGCGCCCGCGTCTTGGGCTTCTTTTTCTTTCGGCCCTTGTGTTACCACCAATACTTTAACCTCTTTACCTGTTCCATGAGGAAGTGTTGTGGTGACACGAATATTTTGATCTGCATGACGGGGATCCACACCCAGATTAATCGCCAAGTCAACTGATTCATCAAATTGGGTAAATTTGACTTCCTTCATCAACTTGACCGCATCTTCGAGTGAATATTCTTTCATACGATCCAATTTTTCATTGGCTGATTTTTTATTTTTTGAAATTTGCATTATCCTTGCACCTCTAAACCCATACTCCGGGCAGTTCCGCGAATCATTTCCATTGCCATTTCTACTGAGTTGGCATTTAAATCTTTCATTTTGATTTCTGCAATTTCACGAAGATCCTGCTCTGAAACTTTACCCACTTTTTCGCGATTGGGTTCGCCGGATCCTTTTGGCACACCTGCTTTTTTCTTCAATAAAACTGCTGCGGGCGGCGTTTTGGTGATAAATGTAAAACTGCGATCGGCATACACGGTAATGACCACCGGAATAATCATGCCCGCTTGATCTTGTGTTGCCGCATTAAACGCTTTACAAAATTCCATAATATTCACCCCATGTTGGCCCAATGCGGGACCAACCGGTGGTGCCGGATTTGCTTGACCGGCTGGAATCTGAAGCTTAATAAATCCTGAAACTTTTTTTGCCATTATTTAGCCTATTTCTCTAATTCTACCTGTAAAAAATCTAATTCGATCGGTGTGGGTCTGCCAAAAATACTCACAGATACCTTCACCTTTTGTTTTTCTTCATTCACTTCATTCACATGTCCAGTGAAATCAGCAAAAGGACCATCCGTTACTTTGACCGCATCACCCACACGATAAGGTGCCATGACCACTTCGCGGCCTTCACGACCTTCAACTTCGCCCAGAATGCGTGTAACTTCTTCTTCTTTGAGCGGCTGCGGTTCCCCGTTTGGTCCAACAAAACTGATAACACCGCTCGTGTTTTCAACCAAATATCGCGCTTCTTTAGAATCGCTCATGTGAATTAAAATATATCCGGGGAAAAAAACCTTTTCTTTTACTTTCTTTTTACCGTCTTTCATTTCGACGATATTTTCAGAAGGGACAAGAATATTTTCTACTTCTTCAGCAAGGTTTTGAAAGTCCAACTCATACAATAGGGTGTCGCGGACTTTTTTCTCTTTCCCTGAGATGACTCTAAGCGTAAACCAATTCATGGTTTATAGCACCACCTGGAGGACCGTTGCCAGTATCCGATCAATAAAGAATAGAAAAACACTGATCAAAATGGAGAAAGAAATCACAACAAAAGTGGATCCTTTCAGTTCATCCCATTTTGGCCAGGATACTTTTTTCATTTCAAATTTTACGTCGGAAAAAAACTTTTTAATTCTATTCATTTCGTTCTAATCAATCCGATTTATTCGGAAGGTTTTGCAGGAGTGACAGGACTTGAACCTGCAACCCCCGGTTTTGGAGACCGGTGCTCTACCAATTGAGCTACACTCCTATGTAATTCTTAAATCCCGGCTGCGATTAAACAACCGGGATCCATTCAAGAAGATCTATTTGGTCTCTTTGAAAATGACGTGCTTACGCACAACGGGATCATACTTACGATATTCAACCCGTCCTGGATGCAGGCGCTTACTCTTGGTTACCGTATAACGATAACCGGTTCCAGCTGTACTTTCAAGCTGTATGATTGCCCGCTTACTATTACCAGCCATTCAAAGCCTCTATTCTACAATCTCAGTTACCACACCGGCACCGACAGTGTGACCACCCTCACGGATTGCAAACCGAAGTTCTTTATCCATAGCAATAGGGGTAATCAATTCCACTTCCAGTTCCACATTGTCACCGGGCATAACCATTTC
>JAERSH010000065.1 GCA_016845785.1 Fidelibacterota bacterium | reverse complement strand
GATTCAATTGATGGAATGGTCAGAAAATTTTATAAAACGCCATGGTAAAAGTGTAGAAGTTTTGGAAAAATATTTCACAATGACATCCAAATCAAAAGCAGAAAGGAATCAGATTTTTGAAAAAATCAGACAACAGCTTTCTGCCTAAATTTTCTCACATTTATGTGGAGTCTGCAGCGCTAGACTATCCATTAGCCTATGATTGCTTTGATCGATTTCCCAAAGCTGAAGTGGTGGAAGTACCGGATTATAAGTCCATCTTCAATCGACCCAACCAAGATTTTCAAACTCAGAAGCAATCCATGAAATTGATTTTGGCAGTGAAGAAACCACCTTTTATCTATAAGGGGACGGATATACTTCAAGATGGTGGTTTCAAAAATTTCTATTACAATACACCCATCCTAAATTGTCTCTATAATTGTGATTACTGTTTTCTGCAAGGGATGTACCCCTCAGCCAATTTGGTTGTGTTTGTGAATCAGGATGATATGCAAAAATCGGTGGAAGATGAAATGGTGAAAAGACCTTTTCCCGAGGATCCCATGATGTTGTCCATTTCATATAATACAGATCTCTTGGCCTTCGAAAATATACTCCCCATGACTCGAGCATGGATTGATTTTGCAAAACAACATCCTGAACTTCAATTAGAAGTGCGGACCAAAAGTGCCTTATTCAGTGCCATTGATGAGATGGTTCCAACGGATCAAGTATTGCTGGCATGGACGTTGTCACCTGAAAAAGTGGTTAAGGCCAATGAATTAAATACGCCACCTTTAACCAAACGTCTTGCTGCCGTTCGGTCTGCCATGGAAAAAGGGTGGAAGGTAAGGATATGCTTTGATCCAGTGATGATTTACTCCGGATGGGAATCGGATTACAAAGCATTGATTGATAAGGTCATATCTACATTGGAGGGAGATCAAATTTTTGATGCAACGGTAGGTGTATTCCGTATGGGGCAGGATTATTTTAACCGAATTCGTAAGTCTAGCCCCGAATCAAATGTATATTATCAACAATTTGAGAATGCTGATGGAGTGGTGACGGTTACCCAATCGGAACGATTGGCAGTTACACATTTTATGAAAGAAAGTTTGTCTGGGTTTATTCCGGTAGAAAAAATTCATTTTTGGGATTAAAATTATTCAATTACTGAGTTTGCCGAAGGAAGTGGATAATTACTCATTTTTAATCAAAGATTTTTCTTACTATCGTGGATTCTTCTTGAATATGGCAGCGCGGAAAAACTAGTCTCACTTTACATATTAAAGGGAATCATTTCTACAGTTAATTCATTAATATAAACCACACCCCTCAATCCCCTCCTTTTTCAAGGAGGGGAAAGTTGAATGTTAGTTTGGAATTATAACCGCAGGCAATCCGGCGGCTTTATATTGTGTATTGAATTCATTCACTTCATTATTCAGGATATTTTCAAAATTTTCTTTATACATATCCCAATCATCCATGAGGTCCGCATATCGTTCACGCTGGCCTTGAGTCAATGGGGGGTCAGAACCATCAATGGTCTGAAGCAAATTGATCATATGGGAATTCAAACGATTGAGGAAGTTAACCACATCCTGAAATGTTTCCATATCCGTTTGCATCACATTCCCTTCCCATTGATCAATGACATCAATGGCAGATTGTCCTGCTTCGATTAAAGCATCCATCCCATCTTTTTCCTTCAATCGCTTATTCATGGTTTGAATTTGACCGCGGATGCTTCTCGCTTTCACTATTGATGCATGAAGGTCATTGATTTGGTCGTAAAGATCCGCCATCAATTCTTGATGGGCCTTAGTATCCTGACCTCTGATATCAATACGAGGATCATTTTGAACTGTTAATGGTTGAGAAACAGTTTTATCATCTAAAGTCAATTGAATGATGTAGTCCCCCGGGCCTACACGGTATCCGCTATACCCGCCATAAAAAGATACATCGGGAACGGTGGTCAAATCATCAATTCTGAAATTCCACACAAACCGGTTCATCCCTTGTTTCGCGGGTATTATCGAAGGTTTATGGGAACCGCCAAATGTTTTGGATGATTTCCCCCCTTTATTGGTAATAGTCCGAACCACATCTCCATTCTCACTTATTACCTCAAGCTTTAATTCAGCATCCTTTCCAAACGATTCAGAAAGGTGGTAGAGAAGGACTGCACCACTGGGCGGATTTTGCCCCATGGTGGTGGATTTGCCGCTTCCACCGGATGTGCGATAGGCCGTTCTCGGTTCGAATAAATGGAGGGACGATTTTTCAATACTGGATGCATATTGATGAAGAGGGGTCAGGTCATCCAAAATCCAGAATGCCCGACCTTGGGTAGACGCCACCAAATCATTATTACGAATGGTCAGATCCGTAATCGGTGTGACAGGCAAATTGAGTTGAAATGGCACCCATGATTTACCGCCATTATCGGATAGATACAATCCCGTTTCAGTCCCGGCGTATAGGAGCCCTTTATTGTGATGATCTTCTCTCACCACTCGAACGAATGCATCATCAGGGATGCCTTTAGTCCGCATGGTCCAGCTTTTGCCATAATTGGTGGTTTTATAAATATATGGCTTCAAGTCACCGAACTTATATTTGGTAAACGCCACATAGGCTGTACCGGGGTCATGGGGAGAAATCTCAATGGCATTGACCATACCTTCATCCATGCTGCGAGGCGTTACATTCTTCCAATTATTGCCGCCATCTCGTGTAATATGAATTAAACCATCATCCGTTCCAGCCCAGATGGTACCGGCCTCATGTTGGGATTCCACCGCATAAAGGATGGTGTTATACACTTCACCTCCGGCCGCTTCATTGGTGAAAGGGACGCTGCCCCAATTTTGTTTTTCTATATCATTTTTGGTGAGGTCCGGACTAATGATATCCCAGGAGTCGCCCCCATCGGTGGTTTTGAATAATACATTACCTGCATGGTAAATGGTTTGGGGATTATGAGGCGATACGAAAATAGGTGCATTCCAATTGAAGCGATACTTCTGATCTTTAGCCACAGATCCAAGCCCCAAATATTCATAAGCCATTATGCTTCGGCTTTTTTGGGTAACCACATTCAGTTTTTCAATCAACCCCTGATAACATCCGCCATATACTTCAATAGGGTTATCCGGATCAAATGCAAGATAGGCACTTTCACAACCGGCTGCACGATACCAATCAGACCAATCAATGCCACGGCCGCTGGTGGCACTGGGGACGGCCACACTGGAATTATCCTGCTGGCCTGCATATACATAGTAGGGGAAACGATTATCTGTAATGACGCGATAAAACTGAGCGGTGGGTTGATTTTTTTGAGTGGACCAAGATTTACCTCCGTTAAATGAAATATTGGCGCCACCATCGTTGGCATTAATCATATTGGTATTATCGTAAGGGTTGATCCATAAACCATGATTATCACCATGGGGGACAGAGATGCGCTTAAATGATTTACCACCATCCGTCGATTTCATAAAAGGCGCATTGAGTACGTACACCACATTTTCATCTTGAGGATCAGCAAATACATGGATATAATACCAGCTCCTGGCGATAAGGATGCGATCACTATTCACCCTTTTGAATGATTTACCGCCATTATCAGAACGGAATAATCCACCTTTTTCTGCCTCTGCAATTACATAAACGACTTTAGAATTGGCTCCGGAAACGCTTACATCCGTTTTGCCCAATTTTTCCGGGAGGCCTTTGGTTAATTTATTCCAAGTGGTTCCACCATCAGTGGATTTATAAACGCCGCTTCCTTCACCACCAGACCGCATTTGCCACGGTTGCCGATGATGGTCCCACAAAGATGCATATAAAATGCGTGGATTGTTCAAATCCATGCTGATGCCGCTGGCGCCTGAATGGTCATTGACATAAAGGACTTTTTCCCAAGTTGAACCACCATCAGTGGAACGATATACACCGCGGTCTTCACTGGCTTGATACTGATCGCCCTGTACCGCCACATAAACTAAATTTTCATCTTTTGGATGGACGAGGACTTGAGAGATGGTTCGGGAGTTCTCCAATCCAATATGGGACCAAGTTTCACCTGCATCCATGGATTTATAAACACCATCTCCATGAGAGGTCATAACGGGGCGGATGCATGCTTCACCCATCCCTGCATAGATGACATTGGGATCCGATTCGGCCACGGCCAATGCACCTACAGATCCCGTTTTGAAATATCCATCGGACACATTTTTCCATTCCAGTCCTGCGTCAGTTGTTTTCCATACACCGCCGCCAACGGAACCAAAATAATAGGTAAGAGGTTGAGAGGGGACACCCACGGCTGTGAGCGATCTGCCACCGCGAAATGGACCAATATTACGCCATTGCATGGCATCTTTAAAAAATACATCCAGTGAATCGGCATAAATGAAACTCATGCTGAACACTAAAATAAATTGAATCATCCTCCTCATGATGAAACCTCCTCTTTGAATTGGGTTAATAATTTTATTGAATGGCCTTCAGCACATCCCTTCGGCTCACTTGGCCTATTAATTTTCCATTTTCCACAACAGGGAGTCGTCTAAAATGTTTTTCTTGAAGCATTTGCGCTAGATCAACAATACCCATTTCAGGATTGACCGTCGTCACATTCGTTGACATAAAATCTTTTACATCACCACCTGTTTCGCCATAGTAAAGATTTTGGACCACTGTTTCCATGCAATCCATTTCGGATAGAATCCCCACAAGGTCCCCGCGCTCATCTACAACAGGTGCCCCTGAAAATTTGCGATCGACCAATGCCTTAATGGCTGCCACTACTTTCGTTTCCGGTGTGAAAGTGAGGAGTTTCGTCGCCATAATATCTCGAACAGATGTTGGCTTCATTCCGATGCCTCCTCTTCAGATGATTCAGAATCATTTCCCACCATTTCTTTTACGGTATCGATGACAGATGGCGCCAGATCCATCAGACGGCCCGCAATACTTTCTTTATCGCCAATGGTCATGAGTTTAGCCCCATCTTGGCCAACAATGACAAAAGCCACAGGCTCAATAGACCATCCACCGCCAACGCCTTCACCGCTTTCTGTGCCGCCTTTTTCACCACCACCACCGCCAAAACCGAACATGACCTTGGATACGGGTATGACCGTATGGGTATCAGTTTTTATGGGTTCGCCCACCACGGTTCGTGATGACATAAGGTCTTGGGCTTCTTTTAATGTATTTTTAATTAATTCTGCAATATTCATGGATTCCCTTTCATGCCTTGAATTTAAAATAAGTTTTTCCTGCCTGCCACAGAACTTTCCCTGGTACCATCTTCAGGCGAAATTGCCCATCCAAATCAGTTTCAAATCGATTATTGAATAGTGGGGAGATGCCCACATGCAGTCTATCGATGTTGATAAAATTGCCAATAGATTGCGTCCATCCATAGATGAGCCCTGTATGCATTGGATTGGGGAGGCCCAAGTTCCCGGTCAATGAAATTTGATCAAATTGAATTTCGGATAAAGCTGCTTTCCCCATTTTAAGATATGGGCGTTTCGGCCGATCCTTCTTTTTTGATGCCTTTCGTTTTTTCTTGTGGGGGAAAGAAAACGAAAATAATGGATGGTTATATTTCCCTACACCAATGTGCCTTGAAGGGTAGAGGGCAACGGATAGTCCCCGATTTACTCCGCCGAAATGAATGGCAGCATTTCCGTCTTTTTGTTCGGTTTTCCAGACCATTCTTCCCCGGAAAGTCAATCGATAGGGGAGAACCATCAATAGGATGATAATGCTGAATAGGACCAGTAAAGTCCATAAGACCACTTGAAGAATCATGGTCTAATTTGAAACGAGGAGAAGGAGAACTGCCAGAGAAATCGCTGGACTTATTCGAACAGAGAAGAAACTTGTGTCAACAGGGCTCTGGCTTTTTCTTGTTCAAATAAGTTTTCCGGAGAGACAGCCGGTAAAATGGTGGGATCCGCATCCAATACAAGTTGTAAATCGCTTAAAAATCCCTCGCGGTTTCCACTTTTAGTATAAAGGTATTTCGCCCGGATTACATAGGTCCCCATATAATTGGGACTGCCTTGAATGGACTTTTCAAAATTAGTGACGGAATGGTTGAGATCTACACCGGGCAATCGCGCATAGATACCGCCAAATATTCGGTTGGCACCATGATAAAAGAAATCCGGCTGGAGTGCCAAAATCCGGTGGAGTGCCGTTTCAATAATATCTCGCTGTTTTAATCGCTCCATCACAGGCTTTGTGACTAAATACCTTGAATAATTAGATACCCACCAATAGAGCACAGGCACCATATCTTGCGTTGCATTTTCAAGTCCTGCAATCATTTTGGCGGTTGAATCACCGTCAGAAAGGGCAACCCCTTCTTGATATGCATCGGTAGAAATGATGAATTCCCAGGCAGCTTCCATACCTTTTAAAAATAAGGAATCGGATTTAAGGGGATCATTTTCAATATAATATCCGATAAAATGGCAGGACTGAGAATAGAGTGCGGTCACGGCTTGATCATCAGGATTTAAGGCATTGGCCTTGGATAAAAACAGACGAGCCGTGCGGGCATTTTCACCATCCACGCGCTGCTCCCAATGGGAACGGCCTTGATCCACAAGAAATTGAATATTCTTTTCTTTGGATATATACCGACTTAAGGTATTGGTATTTGTTGAGCATCCTGTTATCCACAGCAATATGCCAAGGAGGATGAAGGTCGATTGCTTTTTCATGGGATCAGCTGTGCCGAAGGCTGATGAATTCCTTGTGAAATTGACTAAATTCAGTCCTAAAGTTAAACATAATAATTGGGGTTATGGAAAAGACTATTGAATTAAAAGGGATTGAGCTGAGCCAACTGTTTGGTCCTGCAGATGCGAATTTGAAATTGGTGGAAGATGCGTTTTCCAGTCAAATCATTGTTCGAGGGAATATCATCAAAATTGATGGTGATGAAAATGAAGTATCCATCATTCATGAAGTGTTTCATGAAATGGGTTCCACACTGAATCGTAAAGGTTCCCTTACACAAGATGATGTAAAAACACTCATCAATGTGACTGCATCTCAGAATGGCCATGATACAGACAATCTAAGCACCACCGTTCATTACGGAAGAAAAGGCGCCATCACCGCCCGAACCTCAGGGCAGGAAGCCTACATCAATACGGTACGGAAAAATGATATTGTATTTTCGGTGGGGCCTGCGGGAACAGGAAAAACATACCTTGCCGTCGCCTTTGCCGTGGCAGCATTGGACAATCGAGAAGTGGATCGAATCGTCTTGTGTCGTCCCGCGGTGGAAGCGGGTGAAAACCTGGGATTTCTCCCCGGGGATCTGAAAGAAAAAGTGGATCCCTACTTAACACCCTTATATGATGCACTGGGAGATATGATGCCATCCACTCGCCTAAAGCCATTATTGGCCAACAATACCATTGAAGTCATTCCATTGGCTTATATGCGCGGGCGAACATTAAATAATGCATTCATGATTTTGGATGAAGCCCAGAATGCCACCACCATGCAGATGAAGATGTTTCTCACTCGATTGGGCGTGAATTCCAAATCAATCATTACGGGTGATATAACCCAGATCGACTTGCCGAAGAAAAATGAATCGGGTTTGCTTCAAGTCATCAATATCCTAAAAGGGATTGACGGCATAGGCTTTTCACAATTGGATGAATCGGATGTGGTTCGGCATAAACTGGTGCGGGATATCATTAAGGCTTATGACAAGAAGGATGAATAATTAAGCCCTCAAATTCGTTAATAATCACAGACGAATTGTATTAACTTCTCGGCACTTTTGAAGACTGTTTTTCAGTGTGTGCCCACTGAAAACTTTTGAGATAAAAATAAAAGACATTGTTCATTGATTAAGCACATTCAATTTATCGGCCCGCCCGTCCCCTCAGCAATCGCTGAATATTTCATCATACCCAAAATACGAGAGACCATTTATGTCTGAATTAAGAGATGTTGTTATTGTTGCTGCCCAACGGACACCGGTAGGTGCATTCCAAGGGGTATTGTCTTCTGTTTCTGCCCCCCAACTCGGCGCCGCAACAATCAAAGCTGTTTTAAATGAAACGAAAATTGATCCCAAGTCTGTAGATGAAGTGATCATGGGAAACGTTCTTTCTGCAGGACAAGGGCAGGCACCGGCTCGTCAAGCGGCACTCGGTGCAGGGCTTCCCGATTCAGTAGAATGTATCACCATTAATAAAATGTGCGGTTCCGGATTGAAGGCGGTTATGCTGGGTGCCCAAGCCATTCAAACTGGCGATGCAGATATTGTAATTGCCGGTGGTATGGAAAACATGACCCAAGCGCCCT
Source organism: Fidelibacterota bacterium (assembly GCA_016845785.1). Taxonomy (GTDB): domain Bacteria; phylum Fidelibacterota; class Marinisomatia; order Marinisomatales; family TCS55; genus TCS55. Next base: position 88,348 of record JAERSH010000065.1, on the reverse strand, counting down.
ATTTACTCCCCAAAGGAAGAGATGGCCATCGATTGGGCCATGGCCAAGTCATCGACTCAATGATTAAGGATGGCCTATGGGATGCCTATCATGATAAGCACATGGGTAACTGCGCAGAAATGCTTGCAGAAAAAAAATCATTATCACGAGAGGCCCAAGACGAATTTGCCAAGGCATCCTATTCTCGTGCCCTATCAGCCCAAGAAAAAGGGGCATTCGCGGATGAAATTGTATCCGTATCCGTTCCTCAACGAAAAGGGGATCCAAAAATTGTAGATACAGATGAAGAACCGGGACGAGCGAATTTTGATAAAATGGTCACATTACGTCCTGCATTTGAAAAAGACGGGACCATCACTGCGGCCAACGCATCAAAGATCAATGATGGAGCAGCAGCCATCATGCTTATGTCTGGTGAAACCGCACGAGAATTGGGTTTAACTCCTTTGGCCACGATTGTTGCACAAGCCTCCGCAGCCCACGAGCCCGAATGGTTTACCACGGCACCCATAAAAGCCATTACAAAGGTATTAGAAAAAGCAGAATTAACATCAGATGAAATCGATCTTTGGGAGATTAACGAAGCATTTGCCCCGGTGGCCATGGCACCCATTGACGAGTTTAATTTGGACGCAGAAAAAGTAAATGTAAATGGGGGCGCTATTGCCATCGGTCATCCCATTGGTGGAAGTGGTGCACGGATATTGACCACATTAATCCATGCTATGAAAAACAGAAATGCCCATACTGGTTTGGCTACCCTTTGTATTGGTGGTGGTGAAGCGTCTGCATTGGTAATTACGAGGTAATATGGATTTCAAATTAACAGACGAACAATTACTCATCCAAAAGACCGCTCGAGAGTTTGCCAATGATCAATTACGTCCCGGTGTGATCGAGCGAGATGAAAAAGCAGAATTCCCTGCTGAACAAGTCAAGATGATGGGTGAATTGGGATTCATGGGTATGATGATGCCTGAAGCATATGGTGGTGCGGGACTCGATACCATTTCATACTGCCTCGCTATGGAAGAGATTGCCAAAGCGGATGCATCTGCCGCCGTCATAATGTCTGTAAATAATTCATTGGTATGTCAGTTAATTAAGAATTTTGGCAGTGAAGATCAAAAAAAGAAATACCTCATCCCATTGGCCAGTGGTGAAAAATTAGGGGCATTTTCATTATCAGAACCTCAGTCCGGTTCGGATGCGAGCAATATGCGGACATTCGCCAAAAGAGAGGGCGATAATTATATCATCAACGGGACAAAAAATTGGGTAACCAATGGGATCACCTCAGATATTGTTTTACTCATGTGTCTCACGGAAAAAGGGGTAGGTCATAAAGGGATATCCACATTTATAATTGAAAAAGGATTTGAAGGATTTTCTACAGGCAAAAAAGAAGACAAATTGGGTATCCGTGGTTCTGATACCTGTGAATTATATTTTGAAAATTGCAAAGTCCCGATTGAAAACCGATTGGGAGATGAAGGTGGCGGATTTAAAATTGCGTTGGGCACATTAGATGGGGGCCGAATTGGTATTGCCACACAAGCTTTGGGGATTGCAAAAGAATCATTAGATCGAGCGGTTGAATATGCCAATGAACGAAAACAGTTCGGTACAGAGATTGGCAATTTTGGTGCCATCCAAACCAAGATTGCTCAAATGGCCATTCAAGTGGACGCAGCACGTCTTTTGATCTATCGAGCTGCAGCCAAAAAAGATGAGGGTATACCATTCGGTAAAGAAGCAGCTATGGCAAAGAATTTTGCCTCTAAGGTGGCCATGGATGCATCCACTCAATGTGTGCAAATTTTTGGCGGATATGGATACATAAGAGAGACGGGTGTGGAACGGCTCATGCGAGATGCAAAAATTACACAAATTTATGAAGGCACCTCAGAAATCCAGGAATTGGTTATTGCCCGAAATGTGCTGGCAGGGAATTAAAGATGTCGCTCAATAAACAAAATATCGATTGGGATCAGCTTGGATTCAGCGTATTTCCTACCCGCAGTATGTGGAAGGCCACTTGCGAATCCGGTGGCGGATGGTCCGGGGGAGAATTAGTACCTTACGGTAATATAGAAATGTCTCCTGCGGCTGGTGTTTTACATTATGGTCAGGGTGTTTTTGAAGGATTGAAAGCCTACCACACAGCCAAAGATCGAATCGTTTTATTCCGCCCGGACATGAATGGGCAGCGTATTCAAGATTCATGCAGAAGGTTATGTATGCCGGAAATGACCACTGAATATTTCATGGATGCTGTCAAAAAAGTCGTTGGTGATAATATGGATTATGTACCCCCTTATAAAAAGGGAGGTCTATATGTTCGACCGGTGGTGTGGGGAACAGGACCAACGATTGGTGTTGCGCCTGCGGACTCTTATACATTCTTGATATTTACGGCGCCTGTAGGTCCATATTTTAGAGGAGGCATCAAACCACTTAATTTAATTGCGTCAGAAACCTATCACCGTGCTGCGCCGAAAGGGATTGGCAATGTAAAGGCTATTGGGAATTATTCCGCATCGCTTGAACCTGTCATGAAAGCCAAAGCAGATGGATTTCATGAAGTCCTCTATTTAAGAGCAGATGATGAGCGGTATGTAGATGAAGTAGGGTCTGCCAATATATTTATGCGTAAAGGAAATAAATTGGTAACACCAAGATTGTCCGGCTCGATATTGCCCGGGATTACACGGAATTCAATCCTCCATTTGGCGGCCCATCAACTTGGGTTGGATGTAGAGGAAGGCGATTTATTGTTAGAAGATATTTTTAAAGCAGACGAAGCATTTTGTGCCGGGACTGCCGTTGTTGTAACACCGATCGGTCAAATCACATTTCAAAACGAAACACATCAAATTGGCGATGGCAATATGGGTGAAGCAGCTACGGAATTAAGACAAACCTTGGTGGGTATCCAACGGGAAGAAATAGATGACCCCTATGGATGGATCCATCCGGTTTAGTGAAAAAAGGAGAGAAAAAATGAGTTCAATATTTGAATCAATGAATACAAAAGATCATGAACAGGTCGTTTTCTGTAATGATCCTGATACAGGTTTAAAGGCGATTATTGCCATTCATGATACCACCATCGGGCCCGCATTGGGTGGCTGTAGAATGTGGAATTATGCATCCGATGAAGAGGCCATTACCGATGCGCTTCGTTTATCTCGGGGGATGAGCTATAAAGCGGCCATTGCCAGTCTGAATTTGGGTGGGGGTAAATCCGTTATCATTGGTGATGCTAAAAAGCAAAAATCCGAAATTTTATTTAGATCATTCGGGCGATTTGTGGAAGGGTTGAATGGTCGATATATTACAGCAGAGGATGTAGGTACATCCGTTATGGATATGGAATGGGTGCGAATGGAAACCCAATATGTCACCGGCATATCCCGCGCATTAGGCGGCAGTGGTGATCCGTCTCCTGTTACTGCATTTGGTGCATTTGTAGGATTGAAAGCCACCGTAAAAAAACAGTTGGGTAAAGATTCTGTCTCCGGGTTGAAAGTAGCCGTGCAAGGTGTGGGTCATGTTGGCTATCATTTGGTGAAGCATTTGACCGAAGAAGGTGCCACTGTGTATGTGACGGATATTTTTGAAGATAGTATTAAACGCGTGGTGGATGACTTTGGCGCTATTGCTGTCGGGCCGGATGAAATCTATGATTTGGATGTTGATATTTATGCCCCTTGCGCATTGGGTGCCACATTGAATGATGAAACCATCCCGAATTTGAAATGCAGCATCGTGGCCGGCGCAGCAAATAATCAATTGAAGGATGAATCCATCCATGGTCAAATGCTAAAAGATCGAGGAATTCTTTATGCACCGGATTATGCCATCAATGCAGGTGGACTCATTAATGTAGCTAACGAAATTGAAGGGTATAACCGAGACCGTGCATTTAGTCAAGCCGAAGGCATTTATGATATTCTTTTGACCATTTTTCAATTGGCTGAGGATGAAAATATTCCAACATACATGGCGGCCAATCGTGTGGCTGAAAAGCGAATGGAAGATATTTCAAAATTGAAGAATTTCTATTTGCCCAAAAAGAATTTCATGGGGAAGCGTGACAACAGCTAACCATCCCCGGCGACAAGGACGAGAAGCAGTGCTTCAAGCCCTTTATGCCACTGAAATTACCGGTGAAGATCGGGCCAAAGTATTGCAGGATATTTTGGCACGGCGACCTTATGATGATAAAATGAAACAGTTTATCACCACATTGTTTGATTCGGCTATTGATCATAAAGATTGGTGCGAAGGTCAAATAAAAAGTAGGCTCAATAATTGGGAGTTTGGCCGTGTGGCCCTGTTGGATAGACTCTTGCTTGTGGTCGCCATTAGTGAAATCCATTTCATAGATGATGTACCACCAAAAGTATCTATAAGCGAAGCAATTGAAATTGCCAAACAATACAGCACAGAGGATAGTGCCGGATTTGTGAATGGTGTATTAGATAACGTATATAAATCGATGGCCAATAGCGCCAAGGAAACAACTTCATGATACAAAATTTTGTTAAAAAAGTTTTCGGATCCAGATCGGCAAGGGAAGTAAAACAACTACTCCCTTTGGTGGACCAAATCAATCAATTGGCCGAAGGTATGACGGATATTTCAGACGAGGGAATGATTGAAAGATCCCATGCGCTTCGGGATTCCGTTATCAACGCCCGTGAAGCGGCTCAAGCCAAGGCCGATGAAGACATTTCGGATAAGGATGAAGCGAATAAATTTGTTTTATTGGCGGAGCATGAAAAATTAGAAGAAATCCTCCCGGAAGCATTTGCCATGGTGAAAGAAACTTGCCGTCGCATGTGTGGTACCAGTTGGCCTGTAGTCGGGAGAGAACTGGGTTGGGAAATGGTTCCCTATGATGTGCAGATTATCGGTGGTATCATTCTCCATCGCGGTAATGTGGCCGAAATGAAAACCGGTGAAGGAAAAACCCTTGTGGCAGCTTTCCCTATTTATCTCAATGCGTTGACAGGTCGGGGTGTCCATTTGGTCACGGTCAATGATTACTTGGCCCAACGAGATGCAGAATGGATGGGAGAAGTGTACCGCCGGTTGGGACTTTCTGTAGGGTTTATTCTTAACAACATGACACCGGAACAACGACGTACCAATTATAATTGTGACATTACTTACGGTACGAATAATGAATTCGGTTTTGATTATTTGCGGGATAATATGTCCCTGCAAAAAGAAGATTTGGTTCAGCGAGATCATGCCTATGCCATTGTGGATGAGGTGGACTCCGTATTGATCGATGAGGCTCGAACGCCATTGATTATTTCTGGTGCGGTGGATGCGCCCGTGGATACATCCTTTAAAGATTTGCGTCCTATGGTGCAAAACTTGGTAAGAAACCAAAATGCGCTGGTGGCCAAAATTGTAGGCGAAGGTGAATCTTTAATGAACGAAGGGAAGGATAAAGATGCAGGATATAAACTCCTTCAAGCCCTTCGAGGAATGCCCAAACATCCCAAGGTGATGAAAACGTTTCAAGAGGCAGGAACGAAAAAACTGGCGCACCAGATTGAATCTGAATTCATGCGAGATAAGAAACTCCATGAAGTGGATGATGACCTTTATTTCAGCATTGATGAAAAAACACATGTGATTGATATTACTGAAAAAGGTCGGAATGCATTGGCGCCAGATAATCCCGATGTATTTGTCATTCCAGATCTTGGTGAATTGCTTCATGACATTGATGAAAATGATCAGCTTTCTAAATTGGAGAAAGATCAAGAAAAAGAAAAAGCCCATCAAGTCCATGCGGATCGATCGGGACGTATCCACAATATGACCCAATTGCTGCGTGCATATACCCTCTATGAAAAGGATGTAGAATATGTAGTCCAAGATGGCCGTGTTCAGATTGTGGATGAATTTACTGGGCGGATTCTTTCCGGCCGCCGTTATAGTGATGGCCTTCATCAGGCGTTAGAAGCAAAAGAAAATGTTACTGTAGAACGGGAAACCCAAACCTTGGCCACCATCACCATTCAGAATTATTTCAGGATGTACGATAAACTGGCGGGCATGACCGGTACGGCAGAGACGGAAGCTGAAGAATTTGGCTCTATCTATAATTTAGATGTATTGGTGATACCAACCCATCGCCCGATTGTTCGGGATGATCGGGATGATTTAATCTATAAGACGACTCGCGAGAAATATAATGCAGTGGTGGATGAAATTACCCAATGTCACCATAGTGGTCAGCCCACACTGGTTGGGACGATCTCAGTTGAGGCATCTGAACTCTTATCTCGGATGTTAAAACGAAAAGGAATCCCCCATAATGTATTGAATGCGAAACAGCACCAAAGCGAAGCTGAAATTGTGGCCCGCGCGGGCCAGCGTGGTGCTGTTACTATTGCTACCAATATGGCCGGTCGTGGTACCGATATTAAACTAGGCGAAGGCATGAAAGATGTGGGTGGACTCCATATTATTGGTACAGAGCGCCATGAGTCCCGGCGAATTGACCTTCAGCTTCGAGGCCGTTCCGGTCGACAAGGTGATTCCGGATCGAGTGTGTTTTATCTATCCCTTGAGGATGACCTCATGCGTTTATTTAACAGTGAGCGAATTGCCACCGTAATGGATAAACTGGGCGCAGAAGAAGGGGAGGTCATAACAGCAAAAATGGTGACGCGGGCTATTGAAAACGCCCAGAAAAAAGTAGAGCAGCGCAACTTTGGCATTCGAAAACATTTGTTAGAATATGACGATGTGATGAACCAGCAGCGCCAAGTGGTCTATGATCTGCGAAAACAAGCACTCAATGACGACGATATAACCGATGCGATTGATGACATGGTGGACGATTACGTAGATGATGAACTCACTCGCATGGAAGATACAAGCCCGCAGAATTGGGAGTGGGATAATTTAGGTCAAAACTTATCTTCTCATATGTTGGTGGATGCAAGTTTAGAAAAGGTTCAAGACGCCAGTGGGAATGAGGATATTACGATAGAGGATGTGCGAAATTTTGTGTTGGCCCAAGCCAAAGAAGTGTATCAAACCAGAGAAACCTTATTGCCGAATGATGTCATGCGGGGATTTGAAAAATTTGTGGTACTCAGAACCATTGATGAAAAATGGAAAGATCATCTTTACGCCATGGATCAACTTAGAGAAGGGATAAACCTTCGAGCCTATGGTCAAAAAAATCCGCTTTTGGAATACAAATCCGAAGGTTTTCAAATGTTTCAGCAAATGATGGCCGACACATCCGAAGCGACCATCCAGCGACTATACCGTACCCAGATTCAAGGGATGGAGGCTGCGCCAGAAATGCCCGTTTCCAAAGCAAGAAATGTACAAACCCAGCATGACGAATCTACAGGGATGGGATTTTCAGGTCCTTCGATGCAGGAGCAAGCCGCAGTGCAGTCTGGTGCACCCAAACAACCGGTACATGTGGATGAAAAGATCGGCCGAAATGCAAAAATTAAACTCGTGAGCCCAAGCGGCAAGCAAGTGGAAGTGAAATACAAAAAATTACAGCAATATTTAAACCAAGGATATACACAGGTATAATGGGAAAATCGAAAGATAAATGGGGATTTTCTACCCGCGCTATTCATGTTGGCAATGCACCGGATAAAGAGGAAGGATCCGTTTCTCCGCCAATTCATCTTACGTCCACTTTCAAGCAGGATGGCGTTGGGAAAAACCGAGGACATGATTATTCGAGGGTGTCCAATCCAACTCGCGCACGATTAGAAGCAAACCTTGCAGCTTTAGATAACGCAAAACATGCCATTTGTTATAGCACAGGTATGGCGGCAACAACTGCATTATTTCAGTTATTTGATGCAGGTGACCATATTCTAATTTCTCGAAATACCTATGGCGGTACCTATCGTATGTCCATGAATGTCTTGAAACGCCAAGGATTAACATTCGATTGGATCGATACACGTAATCCAGAAAATGTTGCGAAGCATATTAAACCCAATACCAAATTGGTTCATGTAGAAACGCCTACGAATCCGCTTTTGGAATTATGTGATTTAGAAGGGACGGCAGCCGTTTGTAAATCCGCCGGTGTGTTTCTGAGTGTGGATAATTCATTTATGAGTCCGTATGGTCAAAGGCCTCTGGAATTAGGCGCAGATGTGGTCATGCAAAGTTCCACCAAATCACTATCAGGACATTCGGATGTATTGGGCGGCGTCTTAACCACGAATAGCGATGATTTGGACGAACGGCTCCGATTTTTAATGAAAGCCACCGGTGGCGTACCCAGTCCATTTGACAATTGGATTTTATTGCGTTCAACCAAAACGTTAGGATTGCGATACCAGAAATCATCAGACAATGCAGTTAAATTGGCGAATTGGTTAGATACATTGGACTTACCACGGGTGATTTATCCCGGATTAAAAAGTCATCCCCAGCATGAATTGGCCCAGCAGCAGCGCACACCGGATGGGTCGGTAATCTACGGGAATATGATTTCTATTGATGTAGGATCAATTGAAGCCAGAGATCAGTTTCTAGAAAAGCTGGAAGTATTTACCTTAGCCGAAAGTTTAGGCGGTGTCGAGAGTTTATGCTGTGTCCCCTATGATATGACACATGCTGCCGTACCTGTTGAAAGTAAATTAGAAATGGGCATTACCGAATCACTCATTCGACTTTCCATTGGAATTGAAGATGTTGTGGATTTACAGTCCGATCTTCAAACTGCGTTGTCAAAATAATCCGGATTATTTATTTCAAGAACAGTCTAGAAATTGTAATTTTCCGGGCTTTTTCAATAGGGAAAAAGATTTATTGCCGCGGTGGTGGAATTGGTAGACACGCTGGTCTTAGGAACCAGTATCGCAAGATGTGAAGGTTCGAGTCCTTTCCGCGGCACGTCATAAAGAATTAATGGTGAAGGTTCCCCGCCTGAATGACTGCGTCAGCAGTCGGGCAGGGAATCCTTTCCGCGGCACAAAACCTCGAAAATATAGTGGATAATCAACCCATAGCCGAACAGCAACCTGAAAAGAAATCTGCCCTCCGCGTGGTCGTGCATAGTTTCTTTGTGGTCCCTTTTATTATAGCCATTTTTGCTGTCCTTATATTTTTAGTGGTTCGCATTATGACTGCTGAACCCAATTCTGCCCATGATTATTTAGAAGATGTAAAAATTGGCGGCACCACCAAAAGATGGCAAGGGGCTTTTGAATTATCTAAAATATTATCCAATCCGGATATGATCCCTACCGATGAACGATTTAGCAGGGAACTTATTTCAGCTTTTGAATACGCCACCAACGATAAAGATCTTCGTGTCCGTCAATATCTGGCTGTTGCTATGGGCGCCACCAAGGATAAGCAATATGTACCCACACTGATTGAAGCACTCAATCAATATGAGCCGGAGGTCATGATGGCGGCCGCCTTTGCCCTTGGGAATATGCAGGATGTTCGAGCTGTTGAGCCGTTGGCAGAATTATTAAATAATGGTGAGCCTCAAGTCCGTCTTCAAGGGGTCATCAGTTTAGGAAAAATTGGTGGTGAAAATACCATCCCATTGTTAAAGGAAATGCTGGCCGATCCGGAAGTGAATGTCCGATGGGATGCTGCTATTGCATTGGCCAAACAAAAAGATCGCACAGGATTGAGAATTTTATTAGACCTGTTGGATAGAAATTATTTAGATTCGTTCCCTAATATTGATGAAACGGAGCAGGTACAGGCCATGATGGTGGTCATCCAAGTTGCCCATTTCGTTCAAGATTTAGCGTTAAGAGAATCATTAAAAACGCTTCGGGACAGCGATCCGAATTTAAAGATTCGTGAAGCAGCCCGTGTTGCATTAACACAATTCGAATAAAAGGTAATTTATTTATGCCTGAGGCAACCGAAAAAAAGACGGCCACCATTGCGCCTAGTAGTCCGCCCCCAGCAGCACTGGGCAAAGCGGATGATGGCTCCGGTGTCACCCGCCGCTCATTCTTTTCATGGATATCTATTGGATGGCTAGCATTCGTCACAGCCACCGGTGGTTTCTTTACCATGATGCTCCGATTCTTTTTCCCCAATGTTTTATTTGAACCGATACAAACCTTCCGTGCAGGTTCCCCTGATGAATACCAAGCCGGTGAAGTAGATTTGCGCTGGAAAGGCAAATTTGGTGTATGGATCGTCCGTGATGATGAAGGGATTTATGCCCTTTCAACTGTATGTACCCATTTAGGATGTACCCCAAACTGGCTTGCCGCCGAACAAAAATTTAAATGTCCTTGCCATGGATCTGGATTCCGAAAAACAGGCATCAACTTCGAGGGCCCTGCACCTCGTCCATTAGAACGGTATCGAATCGTATTGGCAGATGATGGGCAAATCATTGTAGATAAAACCAAAAAATATCAACAAGAAAAAGGCCAATGGGGTGACCCAGAAGCCTTCTTGAAAGTGTAAGAGAGTTTTATGGCTGAAAAGAAAAATTTACTTCAACGGTTAGCAGAAGGCCAGATTTGGACTTCCATTTTCCGTGGTGGCGGTGTGCCAAAATCAAGACGCCAACGAATGATGGTGGTATTGAATTCAGTGTTTTTGCATCTTCATCCGGTACGTCTGCCGAAGCATGCAGTTAAATTAAAATTCACTTGGTGTATGGGTGGATTATCCTTTTTTATATTTTTGATTTTGACCATTTCCGGTATTTTGCTCATGTTCTATTATCGTCCGACGATTGAATATGCTTATACCGATATTATTGATTTAGCCGAGCAGGTGCCTTTTGGCATTATGCGAGAGATTCATCGTTGGGGTGCTCATGCCATGGTCATTACCGTTTGGCTCCATATGTTCCGCGTCTTTATGACCGGTTCCTATAAACCACCAAGAGAATTCAACTGGGCCATCGGTGTGGTACTATTGCTCTTAACACTGCTCCTCAGCTTTACGGGCTACTTACTCCCTTGGGATCAGTTGGCAATATGGGCCATCGCTGTTGGATCAAATATGGCGCGTGCAACACCATTCTTAGGACATGAAGGCCCCGGTGCAGCATTGTTGGCTATTGGTGATATCAATTTTGTAACCGTTGCCAGTGATGTTCGTTTTGCATTAATTGGTGGTCGATTCTTGGGTGAAGCCACATTGCTTCGGTTCTACGTGCTTCATTGCATTGGCCTTCCATTTGTCATCATGATCTTTATGGCCGTGCACTTCTGGCGGATTCGTAAAGATGGCGGTATTTCCACACCGGTGTAGGCTATGGAAGGATTTAAACATTTAATAGACGTTCTCGCGAAGCCAACGATATTGGTGACATTCACTTTCGTCATCTTTTTCTTTATTTTTCCCCCAAGTGATTGGTTTGACAAGTGGCATCGCCGATTGAAATTTGACGCACTTTGGGGTAAAAAATCATTAATCATTATTACCGGGTTGCTAATTGCCTTTTTCGTTTTTGGATTAGGTGACCCGGATTTTAGATCCATCGTTCTCAAACCGGATAATGTGCCGATTTCTGGACTAATATTTTTGGTGTTTTTCTTTACATGGTTGTCCATGAGTCAAGCCTATAAGAATGATGAATTGCAAGAAGCGGGCAAACCGGTGGATGAGCATTATGATGCCCCCAATGATAAAGTACTTGTCTGGCCGGATTTAGTCTATGTGGAGTTGATTTCTTTAGTCCTCTGTTCTGCATTTTTCTTACTCTGGTCTATCGGATTGGCAGCGCCACTAGAAGAACCGGCAAACCCATCTGAATCGCCAAACCCGGCGAAAGCGCCATGGTACTTCTTAGGTCTTCAAGAAATGCTTGTATATTTCGACCCATGGATGGCCGGTGTGGTTTTGCCCAGTTTAATCATTTTGGGTCTCATGGCTATTCCTTATCTGGATAATAATCCGGAAGGGGCTGGGTATTACAGTTATAAAAATCGAAAATTATCGATAGCAATTTTCATGTTTGGCTGGCTGGTATTATGGGTATTGCTGATTGTGATTGGTACGTTTTTACGCGGACCAAACTGGAACTTTTTTGGGCCGTTTGAATATTGGGACAGTCACAAAGTAGAAGCATTGACCAATGTAAATCTTTCAGAATTCATCTATGTAAAATGGATGGGGACGGGGCTCCCTGGAAATATCCTCCTTCGGGAAATATGGGGTATTATCATTACCCTAGGATATTTTATGGTATTGCCGCCATTATTAGCCAAAACTTGGCTCAAAGATATGTATGCAAAATTGGGCGTGGCAAGGTATTCCATATTTATTGTCCTCATCATTTCTGCACTTACATTGCCGATTAAGATGTATCTTAGATGGATGTTTAACTTGAAGTACATCATTTCAATTCCTGAATACTTTTTCAACTTTTAGCTGAGAATCAGAACGAATTATGATTAATCAACAAGAACGCTATTACAATATTCTGAAGCTCAACAAATGGTTCGCCATTTCTAGTCTTTTATTTACCTTTGTCTGGCTATTGACCTTTGCCAATGATTTCAATCGTCCGTGGAAAAAATACCAAATTGAATTCAGGAATCTGGAGATTGAAAAAACAAAATCGGACATTGCCTCTGCCAGTACGTCTTTGGATGAAAATGAAGAATATGCTGAACTCAAGGTTTCGTTTGAAAATGCCCAGAATGAGGTTGATTCCCGCCAAGAAGAAATAACTGCACTGGAAGAAAAAATCGGCACGCTTGATGCAGATTTATATGCGAAGAATCAAAATTATCAATTTGCCAAAGCGGATATGGACGTGGCGAAATATAATTTTGAACAGGCCCAGCACGGCCATGGTGATTTGGCATCATCCAAAAAAGCGCTAGACAAACTCGTCGCACTTACAGCAGATACCAAACTTCAGGCTGAAGTCATTGAAGGTCAGGTTGAAGCTGCGAATGAAGAATTAAAGGGTATTCGGCTAACATTAAAGCAAGCGAATGATGCCCTGAGTTCCATTTCCAGAGAAAAAGATTTGCTGGAAAGAAAATTATCGAAGATTGATCCGGAGGCCATGTCATTTTCCAACAAAGTGGCCAATATAATTCGGGATGTACCGGTGCTTGATTTTATCGATCCATATTACGATGTAAAACAGGTTGTCGTAAAAGATATTCAGGATGATATGATTTATATGGGCGTTCCTAAAGTGGATCGTTGTATGACCTGTCACTTGGGTATTGACAAAAAAGGATTCGAGGAAGCGCCTCAGCCATACACAACCCACCCCAATTTAGATTTATATCTTGGCGCGAATTCTCCCCACCCCATGAATGAATATGGCTGTACCGGCTGTCATGCTGGCCGTGGCCGTGGTACAGATTTTATATCCGCTGCCCATAGTCCTGATCATGCAAAAATGGCGGAAAGATGGGAAAATGATGAAGAATTAAAATGGCACCCGCTTCACCATTGGGATACACCCATGCTGCCTATGAAATATGTGGAAGCATCCTGTTTGAAATGTCATGCAGGTTCAATCCCCGTACAGGAATCTCCCACACTTGCCATGGGGATGTCTATAGTAGAAAAAGGTGGATGTTTTGGTTGTCACCAGATCGATGGTTTTGAAGATACACCCAAACCCGGCCCCGGGCTGAGAAAAATTGCTCAAAAAACGTCTAAAGATTTTGCATTCAAATGGATTTTAGAGCCCCGTGGATTTAGAGAGAATTCATGGATGCCGCACTTTTTTAATCAGGTCAATAATGATGATCCTGAATCCGTAGAACGGTCTGAGCAGGAAATTCATGCTATGGTCGAATATTTATTTGACCGAAGTGAAGATTATACAATGGATCGATTGCCTAAAGGTGGCGACTCTGAAAATGGACGCATGTTGGTCAATTCACTTGGCTGTTTGGGCTGCCATGCATCTGAGGGTGAAGATCCTATGGAATTTAAATCAGTGAATTCTATGCGTCGAGAGCATGGTCCCAACTTGGTGAAACTTGGTTCAAAAACCACCCAACAGTGGATATATAACTGGATTCGCGACCCTCAGGGATATCACACCGCAACTATAATGCCTGACCTACGTTTGACAAAAAGTGAAGCTGCGGATATATCTGCTTACTTGATTTCAAGTCGAGACGAAAATTTTGAAGATCAATCCGTCCCCGGTGTGGATGAATCCATATTAAATGTAATTGTTAAAGAATTTTTGGGTTCTAATCTTCGGAAAGAAGAAGTGGACGCCCGTATCTCAGGCATGGGGCTGGATGATAAATTGAATTATGCAGGGGGCAAATTGATCCGACAGTATGGCTGTTTTAGTTGCCATGATATTGATGGTTTTGAAGATGCGAAACCAATCGGTACCCCATTAACAACGGAAGCCAGTAAGCTGATTTCAAAATTAGATTTTGGTTATTTCCATGATGAACTGCCCCATACCAAATGGGATTGGTTCAGACAAAAAGTGGATAATCCCCGCATTTTTGATATGATACCGCAGGAAGATGAATCCTATAAGATTAAGGTGAAGGCACCTCTTGAAAAATTACGAATGCCACACTTTGGATTAAATGACCAAGAATTGGATGCAATCACCACCGTAATCATGGGTTGGGTGAAGGATGAAATTCCGCCTTCGAAACTGCCTGCCCAAAATGAACGGAATATAGCCATTGAAGCGGGCGAAAAATTAATCCGACAATATAACTGTCAAGGCTGTCATGCCATTGATGGGGATGGGGGTGCCATTCAACCAACGGTTGCTTCCTGGCTTGGTGAAATTGCTGATGAGGCGACTTCTGAAGATCGGGGTATTGTACTATCATTTGCACCACCCATGCTGGATACAGAAGGCCGGAAGGTTCAGCCTGATTGGCTTTTGAAATTTTTGAAAAATCCAACCATGATTCGACCCAATTTGGCTGCTCGGATGCCCACATTTAGTATGATGTCGGATGAAGATTGGAATGCCATTATTAAATACTTCCAGTTGAAAGATGGGCAAACATTGCCTTATGAAAATCCACACACAGTGAATAAACGATCCACTTCTTATAAAGCAGGGGATGTAATTGCTGAAATGGGCGGCTGTCAAAATTGTCACTTCTATGGCAATGAAAAGCCAAAACAAGCTGCCGTCACTTGGGGGCCGAACTTGGCCTTGACCAAAGAACGATTGCGCCCTGAGTGGCTCATGGAGTGGTTTAAAGATCCTCAAAATGTAATGCCGGGGACAAAGATGCCTGCGCCATACATTCCATCCGAAGAACCATTAGAATCTGTGAGAGAAGTTTGGGGTAAAGATGTGGCCAAACTCCATAGCGACCCGAAAAAACTGTTACAGGCAATCCTTGACTTTAGCTGGGGCGTGTCTGGACCCACGGATGTATCCAAAATCGTAAAAGCACACCTTGAATCTGAAGGCTATGGCTTTGTGATTGAAGAAGACGACGATTGGGGCGACGAAGACTGGTAAAGTTAGTTCTCAATTACATATTAACTTAAAAAGCCCTGTTTCGGATGTCCGGAGCAGGGCTTTTTATTTATATTCTCATTCATGATTCAGACAAAAGCAGCATTAATTCACGGCACAAATACGCCTTTTCAGATCGAAAAGGTAGACTTGGCATCACCGAAAGAAAATGAAGTATTAATTAAAGTCCATGCTGTTGGGGTATGTCATAGTGATTGGCATTTGGTAACGGGAGATACGCACCATTCATTGCCATGTGTCCCTGGTCATGAAGGGTGTGGCGAAATCATGGAGTTGGGCCCTGAAACACAAGGCCTAAAAGTGGGCCAAAAAGTCGTATTGAATTGGGCCCCAAACTGCGGAGAATGTTTTTATTGTAATCGTAAGCGCCCCAGTTTGTGCGAAGCCTATACCAAACATATCTGGGATGGGTTCCTCATGGATGGGACTTCCCGTTTGTCTACAGTTGGGGACACAGTGTATCATTATTGTGCTTTGTCATGTTTATCAGAATATGCAGTTGTGCCGGCTTCTTCATGTGTGGTGATTCCCAATGATGTCCCCAGTGAAATCGGTGCATTGGTCGGTTGTGCAGTTACCACTGGGGTTGGGGCAGCCATTAATACTGTCCAAGTGTCAATAGATGATAGTGTTGTTGTTTTTGGCGCCGGTGGTGTGGGGCTCAGTACCATAATGGGAGCGGCATACGCTGGGGCAAATAATATAATCGCAGTGGATATCCATTCTGATAAAGCAGATGTGGCTACCCAATGCGGCGCCACAGATTTTATTATTTATCATGATAAAATTTCTGATGAAATAAAATCAAAAACCGATGGGCGTGGCGCGGATTATGTCTTTGAAGCCATCGGGAACCCGTCTATCCAAGAATTGGCTATAGAAGCGGTGAGACCGGGCGGGACCCTTGTTTTATCCGGGATTAGCCCCATGGGGACAAAGACTAATTTTTCCGGCGAGCTACTAACACGGCATGAAAAAACAGTAAAGGGATCTTATTATGGCTCTTCAGAAACAGGTAAAGATTTTTTGAAATTGATTCAATTATATCAATTGGGAAAACTCCCTATTCAAAATATGATTTCCAGATTTTATACGTTAGATGAAGTAAACTTGGCCTATGAAGATTTAATCGGAGGGAAACCTGGCCGGCGGGTCATTCAATTATAAAAAAAGCCCCGTTCCAATTAATGAAACGAGGCTTTCTAAAAAGCATTTAGATTCAATCTAAATTATTTCTTTTTCTTCGGCCGTTTGAATTCAAAGTTCACAGCAGCAGCGCCGCCTTTAACAGTAACGCTTTGAGTGAGGACTTTCTTTTTGAATTTTTCTTGCCATGCCACAATTTCGTAAGTGCCGTCCGGTACATTCGGGATGCTGAATTTTCCATCCGTGCCCGTAACCGCAAAGTAAGGATGGTCAAACACTTGTGTGTAGTTTTTCATCCATGGATGCACATCACATTTAATCACAAAGACATCTTCAGGTTTATCAAAAATAGTTGAGATCTCTTTTAATGATTTTGGCATACCCTTGTTGAACTCACGATTCACTTTAGGGAGTGCATGAATGTTGTGCATGGTGGCATCGTTATTGAGAATCTTTACCGGTTGACCCGCTTGGATACCAATAACGTGTGGTGAATAAATACAGCCAGCTTGATCTAACACTGCTGGTGTAGATGGTGCTTTACCACTGTATTTTACCCCTTTTAAATAAACGATTACATTGGCCAGATTACCGTCTTTGTCCACAATAAAAGATTCTGCTTTTGCAGCTGCTTTATGGGATGCAGCACAAACCGGATCCGCATCCATACGGATAGGTTTTGCTTTGGGTCCTTTGCCAATAAATTTTACAGTGCCCGTAACTTCACCTGCAAACATCGCACTGACGGCGATGGTGGCGATGATGGCAATGTTCATCATTTTTCGCATGATTTTCTCCTGAGATTGATAAAATTGTGCTGTCAATTACAGCTACGGAATTTAATCCTTTCAATCGGGGTATAACAAGCAACTTAGATCAAGTATCATGAGTTTCACGGATAAATAAACAAAAGGATTTGTTTAAAAATAAAGTACTTTATAAATTAAAGTATAAATAATTGGGAGATGAAGATGACAAACAAAAATGCACAACAAGATTTAGCATTTATTAAACAGGTCATTGAAGACAGTCGGAAAAATGCCAGTGGCCTTGGTGACCATATGATGGTATGGGGTATCATTACCTCTATTGGGATGATCGTCAGTTATATTTTGACTCAAGTTCAAATTGGGGGTAATACAGAATGGATTCATTGGGCATTATTGATTGCCGGTGGATGGACCTTTGAACTTATATATAAACGAAAAGTAGAAAGTAAAAAACCTGTATTGACATATGCGGATAAAGTCGCCAATGGCTTATGGTGTTCATTTGGTATAAGTATGACCATTCTTGGATTTATTGGTATTTATACAGGCGGCATCTCAATAAAATATCTTTCGCCTATTTTTTGCTGCTTATTGGCGGTTGGATTTTTTACATCCGGTTTCATATATGATGCAAAATGGATGCGTCATAATGCCATGGGCTATTGGATTGGTGCCCTTATTATGTTTTTTATTACCGGCACATACCATTTATTATTAATGGCCGCCATGACAATAGGTTATATGGTCATTCCTGGTTATAAAATGAGGTCTTGGAGTTAGACTTAATGGCAGAATTCGATTATCAACAACTGGATGATATAATTCATTCTCGGATTCGCTTGGCGATCATGGCCTTGCTCGTATCTGTGGAATCGGCCAATTTTGTATTTATTCGAGAAAAGGTAAACGCCAGCGATGGAAATCTCAGCGTCCATATCCGAAAATTAGAAGATGCAAAATATGTATCATCCACCAAAAAATTTATCGATCGAAAACCAGTGACGACATTTCAAATTACATCATTAGGACAAAAGGCATTTAGTGCTTATGTGGATCGGTTAAGCGGATTAATCAGCGGGGATTAAATGAAGCGATTTTTACTTATTGTCAGTGGATCTATATCGATCTTACTTGGCCAATTTAATGTTTCCGGACATATTCAATCAGATGAAGGTGAAAGTCTTAGTTATGTAAATGTGTTTTTCATCGATGATTTGGAGGGGACCATTTCGGATACAGCGGGGGATTTTTCCATAGAAACTTCAATGGGTGGTGAGCGTGTGCTACGAATTTCTCACATTGGATTCGAGCAAATTGATTTATCCATTTCTGTGGAAAAAGGTATGAGCTTGATCAATGTGGTATTGTCTAAATCTTTTATGGAAATGGATCCAGTAACCGTTAGTGCCGGTTCATTCACCATGGCTGATGAAGAAGGGCAGACGCTGACCACAATGGATGTGGTCACTACTGCCGGGGCAGCTGCGGATATTTTTCGCGCCATCCAAACTTTCCCCGGTGTGAATCAAGTGGATGAAGGGGCGGGGATGTACGTCCGCGGGGGTGATGTATCTGAAACCACAGTCATTTTAGATCAAGCTACGATTAGCCATCCGTATAAATATGAGTCAGATACAGGTGGATATTTTGGAATGATTAGTCCGTTTTTGTTGTCGGGGACTTACTTTTCTTCCGGCGGATTTTCAGCAAAATACGGCAATGTTTTATCCGGTGTTTTGGCGATGGAATCTTTAGATATGCCTTCTCGGTCCTCAATCAATATTGGGGTCGGGTTGGCGGCAATTTCTTTAGGCTGCGCATGGGTGGCCTCTCCGGATAAATTGGGCATTCAGTTTTCGGGCAATTATTCCGATACAAAATATTTATTCAAAGTCAATGGAGGAGAAGATAGATTTCAAAAAATGCCCACCAGTTGGGATGGAAATGTGAGTGCTGTATATAAATATTCTCCTAAGGGCCAATTCAAATTATTCCACTATAGCAATATAGATGAGATTGGGGTCAATGTTGAATCGCCCTCTTTCAATGGTGTAATGCTCAGTGATAATGGAACGGATTTAACCAATCTTCAATGGCGCCATTTATTTAGCAATGGACTCATGGTGAAATCCAGTCTCTCGCTCAATCAATTTAATCAGGGCATGTCTATGGGCATTTTTAGTCAGGATATGAATGATTCCATTTGGAAGTGGCGCACAGATTTATCCTATACTATTTCAGAGAATGTAAAAGTAAACGCTGGTATTATTTCTGATGATTTAAGAACGGATTTGGTTATGACCTATCCATTGGATGAAAATGATTTGAGTGACTCTGCACCCAAAGGGACATATGATATTGATTACCAAACGCGTCATTATGGAGTTTATGCAGAAACGGAGCTGAATCTTACACGAAGGTTATTTTCTATCATCGGGATTCGATCTGACATTTTGGATGACCCAAAACAAAAAGAGGTAGATCCCCGCCTGTCCCTTAATTATCGACTGTCTGATACACAGTTTTTTAAATTGGCCACAGGCCTCTATCATCAATATCCAAAAGCACAATATCGGGATAATTATAATGGCAACCCCAATTTAAAAGCCATGGCCGCTACACATGCCATTTTCGGCTATGAGTATAAAGCAAAAATCACCAATCTAAAGATAGAATTATATCGTAAGAATTATACCAACTTAGTTTTGGAAGATTCGGTGGCAAATTTCACAAATGATGGCCGTGGATTTGCATATGGTGCGGATATATTTTTAAAGGGTGACTTGCCATTAATCTCCGGATGGGTATCCTATAGTTACTTAAGATCTGAAAGGAAAGCATTAGATCATTTGAGAGTAGTACCGACAAATTATGATATTAATCATAACCTTACAGCTGCGCTCAAAATGAGCATTGCAACTGTCAATTCGCTTGGCGTCACTTATCGATACACCACAGGGAAGCCCTACACACCGGCGAAAGATCAATGGAATTCAAAACGATTACCACCCATGCAGCGGTTAGATTTATCCATGAGCCGTGTATTCTTTTACCCCAATGATAAAATGCTGGTGATTTACGGCGCTGTATCCAATGTGTTGGATAGTCAAAATGTTTACGGTTACTTGTATTCACCTGATTATTCGGAACGAACAGAATTAAAAAGTACCCACGGTCGCAATATTTACTTTGGGTTCTCATTCAATATTTAATGGAGCTAAACAATGAATAAAATAATGATCACAATTTTGACAATACTGTCATTTGGGTTTTCACAATCCATTGATAAAATGATTATCAGTGGTAAAGATCAAATAGAGTCTGCCATTCAACATTGGAATGCACAAGAAATGTTGACCTCTCGTGCCCATTTTGAACGCGCCCTTTCGTTAGAGAAAAAAGGGTGGCTCATTCATTATTATATTGCTTATTGCAATGATAATTTGGTGAACTATTGGATGGGGAAGAATGAAATGGATCAGGCCAAAACATATATTAATGATGGCATCAATCATTTGGAATCGTCCATAAAATTGAATGAACAATTTGGGGAATCTCATGCCATGCTCTCATCATTATATGGTAGAAAAATAGCCGTCATGCCATGGGCGGCAATGTATTATGGCCCAAAGTCAGGAAAAATTATGGGTAAGGCATTGGAGGTTGAACCGGAGAATCCAAGAATCCATTTAATCATGGGAATTTCTGCTTACCATACACCGGTCGCATTTGGCGGGGGATCGGAAAAGGCGAAAACGCACTTAAATGATGCAATTATATTTTTCGAAAATGATACAAGTGATCCCATCATGCCAACATGGGGACATTCAGATGCTTATACATGGTTGGGAATTATTGAGCAAGAATCTGGTAATAAATCCCAAGCCAAATCTTTGTATAAAAAAGCCTTAGATATTAATCCCAACAATACCCGCGTGAGCAATAGGCTTTTACCTGCGTTGAATAAATAATTCCAATCTATAAAAACGTAAAATATCTCTGAATTAGTAAAACAGGATAAAGAAATCCAATAAGCTTGATTTGTATAGATTTGATATATTAATATTAGGATATACATTTCCTAATTAATGAATCAAATCAAAAACCGACGATCTTTTTTGGCCAAGCTTTTCATGGGTGTTGGGTCCATCTTGGCCTATGGCGCATTCGCAGTTAAAGGTCTATTGTTCTTATCACCCAAGCGGGGGATAAAAGCGACGAAGAAGATTTTTGTCGGTACCATTGATCAATTCAAAACAGGATCTGTTGAAACTGTCCATGGATTAACGGGGCAGGAAATATTAGTTCAACGGACCCAAGAAACCATAAAAGGTTTCAGTGCCACATGCCCACATCTAGGTTGCAAGGTACATTGGGAATCGGATAAAGATCGATTTTTCTGCCCCTGCCATGGTGCAGTTTTTGATTCAGATGGTCAGGCCATTACGGGGCCACCTGCAGATGCAGGTCAGAATATGACAACAGTTGATTTAGGGGTTGATGATTCAAGCGGCATTGTCTATTTACAGGAAAAAATTTCAGCGTGAGTCAGTCGATCACATCTCAAAAAATGATTCCAATTGATTGGTCAATTTTTCAGCAGATTGGATCAGAACCAATTCCATCCCATTTAAAGAAATGGTGGTTTGCTCTAGGTGGGACGGTCATGTATTTATTTATAATCCAGATCGTCACAGGAATAATGTTGACGTTTTATTATGTGCCCACCCCGGAGCAAGCCTATCAATCCATCGCAGAAATCACGCAAGAGATTCGGTTTGGGTGGTATATACGTTCTCTTCACAAGTGGGCAGCCAACCTCATGATTGTTGCCATGATCCTGCACCTATTGCGGGTGTTTTTCACCGGAGCCTACCGACATCCACGCCAACTTAATTGGATGGTGGGATTTAGTCTCCTCATGGTCACTTTAATGTTTGGATTAACCGGCTATTCTCTGGTTTTTGAGCAACTGAGTTTTTGGGGCGCGACGGTAGCGGCAAACTTGGTAGATGCCATGCCTATCATTGGAGGTTGGGCCAGTTATTTATTGCGTGGCGGTGAAACGGTTGGTGGTGACACATTAACACGGTTTTATGTCATCCATATTGGAATTCTCCCGACAGTTGCATTCATATTGGTTGCTCTCCATATCATGTTCGTTCGTCTACATGGGGTAAAAGAAGACGATTCAGATCTTAATTCAGTTCTTAAAGAAAAACGATATTTTAAATTTTGGCCAGATCATGTTACCACCGAAATGATGGTAGGTGCATTTCTCATTTACCTGTTAACCATCATGGCTTTGATTTTTCCGGCAGGACTCGGGGAACCGGCAAACCCTAATGTGACGCCTGCACATATTAAACCGGAGTGGTTTTTCTATTTTAGCTATCGTCTACTAAAACTGACCACCCTGAAAATGAGCGTAATTATTACTATGACCATGGGTGGGATTGCTTTCTTTTGGCCGTTTATAGAATCATTTTTTGTTAAATATTTCAATATGCCAAAGCAAGTTTCCATAATTCTAGGTGCTTTGGCATTTACTGGGTTTCTCACCTTAACAGTTTGGGAAAGTTTTGCTTAACATTTTAATTAGGAATTGGCTATGACACTCGATATGAAACGGTGGATTGTCGGTGGACTTTCCTTTCTATTCCTTGCGTCCCTCCTTTTGGTTGCCTACAATGAGTCACAACACAAGCGAATAGAAAAAAAGGAAACCGCCATTGTTACAGCTGTCAATGAAAGCTGTGTAGAATGTCACCAAAACGACTCGCCTGCCTTGGTCATGGAATGGGAAGAATCCCGCCATGCAAAAGTGGGTATCGGATGTGTCGAGTGTCATGTAGCCAATGAAGGTGAAATTGATGCCTGGAAGCATGAAGGGACTTATGTCTCCGCCTTGGTTACTCCGAAGGATTGCTCCAAATGTCATCAAAAGGAATTTGATGAATTCTCCAAAAGCCACCACGCCAAAGCGGGGGAGATATTAGCCTCCTTGGATAATATCTTAGCTGAAAAGGTAGCTGGTTTGCCGCATAATAAAGCAGATGCAGTAAACGGTTGCTGGCAGTGTCATGGCAGTATTATCAAATTCTTGCGTGATGAAGATGGGGCAGTTCTCACATCTGGGAGTGAACAAAAACCCTTGATCGATCCAGATTCATGGCCCAATAGTGGTATGGGTCGGTTAAATCCGGATGGTTCAAAGGGAAGTTGTCATGCTTGCCATTCCCGACATGCTTTCCAGGCAAGTCTTTCACGCCAACCTGAAAATTGTGGTAAATGCCATATGGGACCGGATCATCCACAAATTGAAGTCTATAATGAATCCAAACACGGAATTGCTTACCATGCCAACAAGGATCGTATGGCTTTAGATAAACAAGGCCATTGGGTTTTGGGCAAAGATTATTCTGCCGCACCGACTTGTGCCACCTGTCATGTGAGTTCTTATATGACACCGAGCGGCGAATATGTAGGAAACACCCATGATGTGGGTGAACGGATTAGCTGGACATTGCGGCCCATTGTGAGTTCCAAACTGAATATGGTGATTTATCATGATGGATATAAAGAAGATTATCCGGATTCCCGATCATTGCCGAAAATCGGTAGTATGGTCATGACGAAAGAAAAGGTAGTCCAAAATGAAGAACTTGTGACCATTGATGTAGAGCGAAAAGTATCAGAAATCATCCCGTGGGAAAAACGCAGGGACGAAATGAAAGGGGCCTGTTTAAATTGTCACAACACAACGTATGTGGACAATTTTTACAAGCAGTTTGACGATCTTGTTGTTTTATATAATGAAAAATTTGCCATCCCTGCAAAGACCATGATGGATGATCTTAAAAAGGATGGAGTGCTGAAAGCAAATGCCCCATTCGAGAAAGAAGTACAATGGGTATTTTGGGAACTTTGGCACCATGAAGGACGTCGTGCAAGACACGGTGCCTCCATGATGGGACCAGACTATACACACTGGCATGGGATGTATGAAGTCTCTAAGCATTATTATAATAAATTCCTTCCTTCAGTGGTGAAAGCGGCAAAAGAGCATTCGTCATCTATGGGTAAAAAATACCAAAACAGAATTGATAAAATGATGATGGCAGAAGAGCACCTGTGGAAGAAGGGGCTAAATCCCGATGAAGTCAAGGCATTGAAAGCCATGTATGAAGAAAGGTATGATGAGAAATAATCTGTAGCTACAATCCGGTTGGACATAAAAAAGTGCCACCGTAAATCATTTTTTTTGTAACCAATGATAAAATTATCCATCAAATTTATAGAAGTAGATAAAAGGACATATAAATCATGAATAAGAAGCAAATCATTATTTTGGGTGGCGGAACCGCCGGGAATATTTTCAGCCATAAACTGGTTAAGTCTTTAAATACTGATGAATGGGAAATCACCGTTATTGATCGTTCACCCATTCATTATTACCAACCCGGTTTCCTTTTTATTCCCTTTGGGATTTATAGACCTGAAGATGTTGTGAAAAATAAATCCGAACTGCTTCATCCCAATGTGAACCAAGTATTCTCGGAAATAGATAGGATTGTCCCCCAGGAGAATAACGTTTATTTAGAAAATGGAAGTGCGTTGAAATATGACTATCTGATTATCAGCACAGGCGTTGATATTGCCCCGGATGAGGTCGAAGGTATGAAAGGTGATTTGTGGGGGCTGCAAGTTTTTGATTTTTATTCCTTTGATGGAGCAGTTTCCCTTCAAATGGCGATGAAAAATTTTAAGGGTGGAAACTTAGTCGTCCATGTGACCGAAATGCCCATCAAGTGCCCGGTGGCCCCTTTAGAATTCGCCTTCTTATCTGACTATTATTTTAAACGAAATGGGTATCGGCCGGAAGTGAATATTCACTATGTAACGCCTTTGCCGGAAGCATTTACCAAACCGGAAGCGGCAAAAGTATTCGGAAATTTTCTTTTGAATAAAAATATAAAAATCCATACGGATTTCAATATTGCTGCGGTAGACAATGAAAATAAAAATATCATTTCATGGGATGAACGTGAAATTCCTTTTGACCTTTTGGTTACAGTGCCAACCAATATGGGTTCAGAATTCATTGGCCGTTCGGGAATGGGGGATGAGTTAAACCTTATGCCCACAAATCAAGCAACTCTTAAGGCTCGGAATTTTGACAATATTTTTGTTGCCGGTGATGCAACGGATATTCCCACTTCTAAAGCCGGTTCAGTCATCCACTACCAGGCTGAGGTGATTGTTCAAAACCTAATTTCTAAGATCAAAAATAACCCATTAAATGCGAAATTTGACGGCCATACCAATTGCTTTATCGAAACAGGGAATGAAAAAGCAATATTAATTGATTTTGATTATGAAAATGATCCGACGCGAGGGCGTTTTCCAATCCATGGTCTGGGTCCCATGTCATTATTAAAAGAAACACGAATCAACCATCTTGGGAAAATGGCATTCAAATGGTTGTACTGGAATAGAATAATTAAAGGGAAAGACATTCCCTTTTCATCATAAAAAAGGAGGAGATTATGCCTGAATATATTGAAAAGGTCAAATTTGACGATGAAGGCTATTTGGAAAACCACGAACATTGGTCAGAAGATTTAGCGAAGACAATGGCTGAAGAAGAAGGAATCTATGATCTGACTTCACGCCATTTGGAGGTGATTTATGCCATTCGGGGTGAATTTGCCGAAAAAGGAGAAGCACCAACCCTTCGCCGGCTGACTAAAGTCCATGGATTCCCAACCAAGGAACTATATCAGTTGTTTCCCGGAGGACCGGGTAAAAAAGCGGCACGGATCGCAGGTGTTAAAAAGCCCCACGGATGCATTTAATAAAGGAGGATATCATGGATCAATCATCGAAAAAAATCGCAATAATCTGTTCCAGGGGTTCACTGGATGGAATTTATCCAGCATTGATTTTGGCCAATGGCGCTCGAATGGAAGGTATGGATGCGATGCTTTTTTTCACTTTCTTTGGATTGGAGGCAATTACAAAGGATAAAATGAAAAATATCCAAGTGGCCACAGTGGGTAACCCTGCCATGCATATTCCAACCATGTTGGGCGGACTACCAGGAATGTCCAAGTTGGCGACGCATATGATGATGAAAGAAATGGATAAATTGGATATTCCCCATGTGGATGAATTCATTGAAATGCTGGACGATGCCGGAGCAGAAATCTATGCCTGCAAATTGGCCATGGATATGTTTCACTTAAAGCAGGATGATTTGGATGAAAGGGTGAAGGGGGTCCTGACCGTTGGGGAGTTTTATGAAAAAACGGATGATGCCAAGGTGATTTTCACCTGATCCCTTTTCAGCCAATGCAAAGAAATGCCTCTCGTTTTCAAAGGGGGTTAATACGGATTTTATTTTTATTGACCTCCATTGGATACGGTAACCAACTTGTTCCAACAGATTCATTGATTGGGAGTTGGAAGGGGCAAGCTAAAATTATAGTGACCTGGGTAAAACAGGATTCACTTCCAATTCATATTCATATTAAATCAAATGGTGAAGTCACGGGGCGAATCGGTGATGCGGTATTAAAAGATGGTCGGTTAGAAAATAACCACTGGATTTTAAGGTTACTCGGAAACAGTCATTATCGCATTTCCGGAAATTTGGAAGGGGCGATGATTAAAAATGAAAATATCACTCGAAAGTCTCTGCAATATCTTTTATTTAATTTCCGTGAAACCGGCCTTGAAGGGGGACTTCACACGAGTGGCGGTATTCTTCTTAAGGAGGGGCCAAAGCTCACAGCAGCAGGTTTGATTTTAAGAAAAATTCCAAATAACCCAAAAAAAGGATGATAATATCCTAATAAAAGCTTGATTCACTTTACCTATTCATTGTAATCTTTAAACGAGATAATCATATCTGAATAAATGTTATATTCAAAATCAGCTAAATATGCCATCCAGTCCATGATCTATTTAGCGGTCAAAGAAGCAGAAAACCTCACCATGGTTTCTGAGATCGCTGAAGCATACAATATCCCCCAAAGCTTTTTATCCAAAATTACTCGGACATTAAGGAAACATCATTTAATTAAATCAACGCGGGGACGAAATGGAGGGATTCGATTGTCAAAACCTGCGAATGAAATTTTTATTAATGATATCTTATTTGCGGTCGATGGGCCAGAATCTATCATCCCTAAATGTGGCTTCGGGTATGATTCTTGTACAAAAGAATACCCATGTCCATTTCACCATCGGTGGAGCGATGTAATAACTCAAGTTTATGAACTCATGGAATCAGAAACATTGGAAAACCTTGCGCAGGATGTGATTGATCGAAACTATTTGCCCGGATTAAAAACCAACCATTCATTCATACTAACATCATAAATGAATTCTGTAATTATGAAAAAACTCATTCCAATTCTCGTATTAGGATTAATGTGGACTTCTGGAGTCATTAGTCAAGATGTCCAGCAATTCTATAAACAAAATTGTGCCAGTTGCCATACCATTGGCGGCGGACGCCTTACCGGACCGGATTTAAAAAATATCCACGAACGGAAGGATGAGCAATGGATCAAAGATTTTATTGAAGATCCGTTGGCTGTTATCAATTCCGGTGATTTGTACGCACGTCAAATTGTGGAAGAATCCCGCGGTGTCATTATGCCAAAAGTGGGGGGACTGACACCATTTATTATTCAAAGTTTAGTTGATTTTATTAAAGAAGAATCAGCGAAAGAAAAATCAGTCTTTGGGGGTTCAACCCTTGCTGACAGTCCACTGACCCCAAGTGATATTGTGAAAGGTCGCGCTTTGTTTGTTGGCGAAATGCCTTTCGAAAATAATGGCCCCACGTGTATTGCATGTCATTCTATTGCCGGTGAAGGCAAGTTGGGTGGTGGTTTATTGGGTCCAGATCTGACCGATGTATATGGGCGATTGGGTGGAAAAACTGCCTTGGCGGCTTGGCTTTCAAGTCCTGCCAGTGAGACCATGGGACCAATCTATGCCAAACATCCGATTGATGAGTCAGAAGTACTCCCCTTAGTGGCCTTCTTTAAAGATAAGGCTTCAATGAATGTTGCAGAAGCAGGAATGCACGATTTCAATTTTCTCATCTTTGGATTTGTCGGACTGGCCATCGTCCTGATTTTATTTGATTTATTTTGGGGGAATCGTCTCCGATCCGTGAGAAGAAAAATGATTAAAGGAAATTTATAATGAGTAATAAGAAAGGCACCTTATCCTGGATCCGGGATGAAATCGAACCGAAAAATAGAAAATGGGAAGAATTTTACCGCAACCGTTGGCAATACGATAAAGTCGTCCGCAGCACACACGGTGTGAATTGTACCGGAAGTTGCACATGGCAGATTCACGTGAAAGACGGTATCGTTACTTGGGAAATGCAGGGCTTGGATTACCCAAAATTAGAAAACGGAATTCCGCCTTATGAGCCCCGTGGCTGTCAACGTGGTATTTCATTCTCCTGGTATTTGTATAGCCCCCTTCGAGTGAAGTACCCTTATATCCGTGGCATCCTGTTGGATCTCTGGAAAGAAGCGCGGTCTGAATATGCGGACCCTGCAGAAGCATGGCATTTCATGGTAACCGATCCGGGTAAACGGAAACGCTGGCAAGAAGCCCGTGGGAAGGGTGGGTTCCGCCGTGTAGGTTGGAAAGATGTAAAAGAATTGATTGCTGCATCTATGGTGCACACAATTAAAGAACACGGCCCCGATAGGATTGCAGGTTTTTCACCCATCCCAGCTATGTCTATGGTGAGCTACGCTGCCGGTGCACGGCTCATGCAATTGGTGGGTGGTGTCTCCCTTTCATTTTATGATTGGTATTGCGATCTCCCCAATGCGTCTCCGGAAACATGGGGTGAGCAGACCGACGTCCAAGAATCTGCCGATTGGTATAATTCCAAGATGATTGCTGTCATGGGAGCGAACCTAAATATGACGCGGACGCCTGATGTGCACTTTGCCGCAGAAGCACGCCACAATGGAACGAAGATGGTGGTGTTCTCTCCTGATTTTTCTCAAGTTTCGAAATTTTCGGATGAATGGATTCCAGTAAATGCAGGACAGGATGGCGCATTTTGGATGGCGGTGAATCATGTGATATTGAAAGAATTTCATCATGAAAACCCGATCGAAGATTTTCTTAATTATTCCAAGAAATATACCGATTCACCTTTCTTGGTGGAGATCAAAAATAATAATGATGTAAATCGTCCCGATCAAATGCTCCGGGCCAATCGACTCAATCAGTATAAAAATATCGAAAATGGAGATTGGCAGTTTCTCATGTGGGATGAAAATGAACAGAGAACGAAAGTCCCCATGGGCTCTGTGGGCAATCGCTGGGCAGAAGAAAATAAAGGCAAGTGGAATCTTAAATTAGAGGACAATGTGGACGGTTCAAAAATCGATCCACAGCTTTCCTTTTTAAATGATTATGACGAATTGATGGACATCGAGTTAGACAATTTTGCCGAAGGGGAAACCAACCTTCGAAAGGTGCCGATCAAATATATTGAAACCGTAAATGGTAAAGTTCCTGTGGCCACCGTTTATGATTTACTCATGGCGCAATATGGTGTGGGCCGTGGATTGGAAGGCTATCCAGAAAATTATGAATCGGATGATTTATACACTCCGGCCTGGGCAGAAAAATATACTGCAATTTCTCCCGACACATTAATTCGGTTTGCGCGGGAATGGGCAGGTACGGCCATGAATACGGGTGGAAAATGCACCGTCATTATTGGCGCTGGCATCAATCACTGGTATCATGCAAATTTGATTTATCGTGCTGCTATTCATGCGCTCATGTTTACAGGATGTATTGGAAAAAATGGCGGCGGTTTAGCCCATTATGTAGGGCAGGAAAAATTGGCCCCAGGCGAATCCTGGGCATCCATTGCATTGGCGAAGGATTGGTTTGGTCCATCGAGACTTCAAAATACACCCAGTTGGCATTATGTCCATTCGGACCAATGGCGATATGAAAAAGGATTCACCGATTATCACACTGTTCCCAAGCATCAACCGGAAAATAGTCTTGCAAAGGGACATACCATTGATGTGAACGTGAAAGCGGTAAGGAACGGTTGGCTCCCATTTTATCCCCAATTTGAAGCGAACCCCATTGACCTTGTGGCAGAAGCAAGAGAAAACGGCGCTGTGGATGAAAAAGGTGTGGTAGATCACGTTGTAGAAAAATTAAGAAATAGGGAATTGAAATATTCCATCGAAGACCCGGACAACGCTGCCAATTTTCCACGCGTATGGTTCGTTTGGCGGGGGAATGCCATCGGGGGTAGCGCCAAAGGTCACGAATTCTTTTTAGATCATTATCTTGGCACACACACCAATCAAGTGTCTGACAGCAATTTTGCGGAAGGGTCCACAGAAGAAGTGGTTTGGCACGATAAAGTGCCCCAAGGAAAAATGGACTTGGTGGTTGATCTCAATTTCAGAATGGATACGTCTGCCCTTTATTCGGATATTGTTCTACCCGCAGCCACATGGTACGAAAAAGACGATTTGAATTCTACAGACATGCACAGTTTTATTCATCCGCTGCAAGAAGCAGTGCCACCAGCATGGGAATCCAAAAGTGATTGGGATATTTTCAAAGCCATTTCGGAATCCTTTTCTGAATTGGCGAAAAAGCATTTTCCTGATTCTGTAGAAGATTTAGTCTCCGTCCCATTGGCTCACGATACGCCGGCTGAAATCGCCCAAAAAGAAATCAAAGATTGGATTAAGGGCGAGACCGATGCAATCCCAGGCAAGACAATGTCAGGGATGAAAGTGGTGAGTCGGGATTATAAAAATGTCTATAAACAATTTATTTCATACGGTCCTAACATTCCAAAAAATGGGTTGGGTGCTCACGGGACCGGTTACCAAGTCAAAGATGAATATGAACGGCTCATGGATGAACATCCAACCGAAGAATGGGATGGAAATACCTATCCATCTCTTCGGGAAGCACGACACGTTGCCAATACTGTATTGACTTTGGCCACCGTAACCAACGGTGAATTGGCCTATCGCTCTTATAAAAATATGGAAGCAAAAACCGGATTAGTCTTAGCGGATTTAGCAGAGAAGAACCGGGGCTCACGTGTGGATTTTGATGATCTTTGCTCCCAGCCAAGACGATTGCTGAACAGCCCCATGTGGTCCGGGTTGACAGAAAATGGTCGCGCCTATTCTCCATTTACTTACAATGTAGAACGGTTGGTACCATGGCGTACTTTGACAGGTCGCCAACAATTTTATTTGGATCACCCCGGTTATATCCAATTTGGTGAACATTTACCTACTTATAAACCGAAACCAACACCCACTCAATATGCAGAATTGACCGTTAGTGAAAGTGAGCATCCAACCAAGGTGTTTAACTATCTCACACCCCACGGGAAATGGCATATCCATTCCACCTATGGAGACAACCACCGTATGTCCACGTTAAGCCGTGGTGTGGAGCCGTTCTGGATCAATGATAAAGATGCAGAAGAATTGGGTATTGTGGATAATGACTGGGTAGAAGTGTACAATGATAATGGTGTCGTGGTGACACGTGCCAATGTGAGTGCGCGAATCCCACGGGGCATTGTGATTATTTATCATGCAACGGAACGGACACTGTCTGTACCAAAATCACCTTTGCGTGGCAATAAACGTGCGGGAATGAATAACAGTCTGACACGAGCGCGGTTGAAACCCAATTTGATGGTAGGTGGTTATGGCCAGTTTACTTATCACTTCAATTATTGGGGGCCAACAGGTGCCAATCGAGACACTTTCATCATGGTACGAAAACTACCTATCCTGAACTGGTAGTTATGATTTCTTCAACCAACCAACCTAACAGAACAAATTAAATATGGATATTAGAAGTCAAATTTCAATGGTATTTCATCTCGATAAATGTATTGGATGTCACACCTGCAGCATCGCTTGTAAAAATATCTGGACCGACCGAAAAGGGACAGAATATATGTGGTGGAACAATGTGGAAACCAAACCCGGAACGGGGTTTCCAACACGTTGGGAAGATCAAGACCAGTACAAAGGTGGCTGGGAATTGGTGGACGGCGAGCTCAAACTTAAATCCACATCCAAGCGGAAAACCATTACCAATATTTTCCATAACACAGACATGCCCACTTTGGATGACTATTACGAACCGTGGACTTACAAATATAAAGAATTGTTTGACGCACCGGCAGGGGATGATCAACCGACGGCAAAACCGGTTTCTATGGTCACCGGTGAATATATGAATATTGAAGCTGGGCCCAACTGGGATGACGATTTGTCCGGGTCACCACTTTATGCAGAAAATGATATCAATTTGGATGTGTTGTCTGAAGAGCAGCGGGATCAATTGTTTGCCATCGAACGGCTAATGATGTTTTATTTCCCGCGGATTTGTAACCATTGTGTGAACCCATCTTGTGTGGCATCTTGTCCATCAGGCGCATTGTATAAACGGGGCGAAGATGGAATTGTGTTGCTAGATCAGGAGCGGTGTCGTGCGTGGCGGTCTTGCATAACAGCATGCCCTTACAAAAAAACTTATTACAACTGGAATACGGGAAAATCTGAAAAATGTATTCTTTGTTTCCCAAGAGTAGAAACGGGGCAAGCGCCGGCATGTTTTCATTCTTGTGTGGGTCGGATTCGCTATTTGGGTGTTTTGCTATATGATGCAGAAAAAATAGAAGAGACAGCGAAACGTCCGGATCACGAATTGGTGGATGCACAGCGTGAAATGATTTTGGATCCATTCGATGAAAATGTAATTCGTGAAGCCACAAAGAACGGAATTGCTGATTCTACCATCAAAGCAGCACAGGAATCTCCTGTCTATAAATTCGTAAAGGATTGGGGAATCGCACTGCCACCCCATGTGGAATATCGCACATTGCCCATGTTGTTTTATGTGCCACCCATGTTACCGGTTATGTCCGCTCAAGAAGGGGAATCGGTACGAAATATTAATGATGAATATTTCCCCGATTTTGATAAAGCCCGGGCTCCCATCAAATATTTGGCATCCATGTTTGGCGGTGGCAATGAAAGCCATCTCCGTTATGTGCTGAAAAAACAATCGGCCATCCGTGCCTATCGCCGTGCGGTTACGGTAGGGGATATTGATCTTTTGGAAGCGGAAAAAGCATTATTGGAATCTGATTGTAATCCGACTGAAGCAGACAATATTTACAAACTTACATCATTGTGTACCTTTGACGATCGATTTGTTATTCCGGCCGCACACCGAGAAGAAGCCATCGAAATGATGAAAGATCCCCTTGAACATAAACAAACGGCCGGATTTGGTTTTCGCGATGCGCCGGCACGGGGGATGTAATGGGAAGATCATTCAAAGAGTGGATTCCCATGGTGTCCTACCCGGAGTCATCTACGGTGTCAGCGATTTCATCTTTGAATAAAAATGACTCTCAGCCCTTAAGTGATTTTATAGATTTCGTCTCAGAAACACCCATTGCTGATCTCCAAGAAAAGTTCACCCAAACATTTGATATGAGTCCAAATACATGCTTGGATTTGGGTTGGCATCTCTATGGTGAAGCCTATGAGCGAGGTGCATTTATGCTCAAAATTCGTGAATTACTTCGGGAGCAAGGAATTGCTGAATCATCCGAATTGCCGGATCATTTGAGTCATATTCTGGCTGCGTTGGACGGATTAATTGAAGATGATCAACAGGCTTTCGTTCATCAGTACATCCAACCGGCGCTGACAAAAATTTTGGACGGATTTAAGGATTCCAACAATCCATATCAAAATGTCATTCAGTTTATGGATGAGCAATTTCAACATCAATTTGGCAAAGAAGGGGGAGATGCCTAATGGATCAGTTTAAACAATTTCTCGACACATTTTTCTTTGGCATGTTTCCCTATGTGACCATCTTTACTTTTTTCTTGGTCACCATTCAACGGTATCGATCCAAGGCATTTACCTATTCCAGTTTATCATCCCAATTTTTAGAAAATCGCCAGCACTTTTGGGGATTGGTGCCTTTTCATTATGGCATCATTGCCGTGCTGACAGCCCATTTTATTTGGTTCTTACTCCCGGAAACTGTCCTATGGTGGAATCAAGTTCCTGCGCGGCTCTACATCATGGAAGTATCCATGTTCATTTTCGGACTCATGACTTTTATCGGTCTGATTAATATTGTCCTGCGACGTCATTCAAATCCCAAGGCAAAGATTGTCACATCCAAAGCGGATTGGTGGGTGCTGGGCTTTCTCGCAGTTCAAGTGATTACAGGATTGTACACTGCATATTTCTATCGCTGGGGGTCCAGTTGGTTTGCGTCTTCATTAACGCCCTATTTATGGTCCGTGATTAAGCTGTCTCCGGATCTCACCTACATCACCGCAATGCCCTTTATGGTGAAGGCCCATATCGTCAGTGCCTATTCCATTATTCTATTGTTCCCCTTCACACGATTGGTTCACGCTTTGGTGGTGCCCAACCCCTATCTCTGGCGAAAGACCCAAGTGGTCAGGTGGAATTGGGATCGGAAAAAAATCCGTACTACGGAAAAGAATTCTTAAGTCAGCTCTTTGTAAAGGAAAATAAAAATGGCTAACATTCAATCGAAGCGGCAAACACCTGAATTGCTCGATTTCGGGAAAGAGCGAATCCGTGTCCTTCATTTTACATGGATTGCGTTTTTTATCACATTTTATGTTTGGTTCAATATGGCCCCTTTGGCGACCACCATGTTGAAAAATGTTCAATGGCTCACCAAAGAACATTTGAAAGTATTAGCGATTTCCAACGTGGCACTCACCATCCCAGCGCGGATTATCATTGGCGCGCTAATTGATCGTTATGGTCCGAGAATCGTTTTTTCAGGGCTTATGGTATTGATGGCCATTCCTGCATGGCTTTTTGCTTTTGGAAATTCATTTACACAACTGTTGGTGTCTCGGTTAGTTCTAGGCTCCATCGGTGCCGGTTTTGTAGTCGGGATAAAAATGGTTGCCAATTGGTTTCCGCCAAAAATGATTGGTCGTGCAGAAGGGTTTTATGCAGGATGGGGAAACTTCGGTTCTGCTTGGGCTGCCATGACCATGCCATGGATTGCACTACACTTTTTTAATGAACAACTGAGCTTTGATGGTGACGCATGGCGCTACGCTTTGGCCGTAAACGCCGCTGTGTCATTCATTTACGGTATCATGTATTACTTCTTGGTAAAAGACCACTCGGATGATCGTCCTGTTGCCAAAACAAAGAAAACTGAACCCATGATGGTCACTTCTTGGATTGATTTAGGGCAATATTTATTGTGGTCAATTCCTTTGGTTGGTGCCATGGGTGTACTGGCATGGCGGATTGGAAATGTTAAAGTAGGTGGTGTCCCACTCATCTCTGGTGACATCCTAACTATGGTATACGGAATTCTGACAATAATCTATATCGCCCACGTGGTAAAAACGTTGCAGGTGAATTTGCCTTATCTGAAAGCCGGTGTCCCAGAAAAAGAAAAATACCATTGGTCTAGTGTGGCAGCATTAAATAGCACCTATTTTGCCAACTTTGGTGCAGAACTTGCAGTCGTTTCAATGTTACCATGGTTTTTTGAAACGACTTTTTCCAATCTCACCAATTCGGATGGTAATCTAATCATGACAGCAACTTTAGCTGGTGTGATTGCAGCATCCTTCGCATTTGTGAATTTGTTCGCTCGTCCCTTAGGTGGACTTCTATCCGATATGATGGCGAACCGAAAACGAACCATGTTGATTTATATGGTCGGCATTACACTTGGATTTTTAGGGATGGCACATATTGCTGAATGGGGTCCTGTGGAAAATGGCGTCCAAACGCTTGTTCCCATGTTTGATGGCATGGGATGGCTCATTGTTTCTATAGTGATTACCGTAATGGCATCAATTTTTGTCCAGGGAGCAGAAGGGGCCACTTTTGCTGTGATTCCCATGATCAACCGAAAAATGACAGGACAAATTGCCGGAATGGCCGGCGCTTACGGAAATGTCGGTGCCGTAGTTTATCTCGTGATCTATTCTTTAGTAGATGCCAAAACATTTTTCTTCATCATTGCAGGCGGTGCCTTTCTCAGCTTCTTGTACTGTTGGATCTTTTTAGAAGAACCAAAAGGCTCCTTCGCTGAAGAATAAACCTATTTAAGGAATTGAATTATGTCAAAAGTTGATCTAGAAAGATGGGATGTAGAAAATCAGGAATTCTGGGATTCTACAGGCCAACATATTGCAAAACGGAATTTATGGATATCCATCCCCAGTTTATTGGTAGGATTCTCTGTATGGCTCATGTGGGGTATAATCACTGTGCAAATGAAGAATCTCGGATTCCCATTTTCTCAAAGTGAATTATTTACACTTACAGCCATCGCTGGACTCACCGGTGCAACCCTTAGAATACCCAGTTCATTTTTTATCCGATTGGCTGGGGGACGAAATACCATCTTTTTCACCACAGCATTGTTGATGATTCCTGCCTTTGGATCAGCTTTAGTTCTTCAGGATAAAAATACGCCCCTATGGGTATTCCAAATTTTAGCATTCTTGTCCGGTTTCGGTGGCGGAAACTTTGCATCATCCATGAGCAATATCAGTTTCTTCTTCCCCAAACGGATGCAAGGGTATGCCCTTGGGATGAATGCAGGGCTGGGAAATTTTGGTGTGACCACCATGCAAATCCTAGTGCCCTTGGTTATGACGATCCCTTTATTGGGTGCATTTAGTGGTGAATCCATGATTTTAACCGCCAACAGCGGAACCATCTTTAAACGCATTATGGCTGGGTCAGAAACGTGGCTTGCTAATGCTGGTTGGGTATGGATGCTTTGGCTCATTCCATTGGCATTTTTCGGTTGGACTGGTTTAAACAACATTAAAACAGACCATGTCACACCAGGGTTGAAAAATCCAATCATTTCTTTCGGACGTATTTCGTGGCTCTTAATGATTGGCTTTGTCACAGCCGCTGTTGGGCTCTATTTCATTCTCACATTTAAAACACATACTTGGGTGAAATGGGTGGCATTGCCGGGCGTTATTGCAGCAACCGTTTTCCTGATGAAATCATTATCCCCGGGAGAAATCAAGAAAAACCTGGAACGACAATTTAAAATATTTGACCATAAACATACATGGATAATGACCATCATTTATACCATGACATTTGGGTCCTTTATTGGGTTTTCCGCAGCAGTGGGACTTTCCATCAAATTCATTTTTGGCGTAAAGCATGTAATGGTTGATGGAATTATGACCCACACCATGGCCAATCCCGACGGACCGGCAACATTTATGTTTGCATGGGTGGGCGCTTTCATCGGTGCATTGATTCGGCCTATTGGTGGAAAATTGTCTGATAAAGTGGGCGGTGCCATTGTTACTCAATGGGTATCCATTGTGATGGTTGTTTCAGCTATCGGTGTTGGATATTATGCAAAACTGGCCTACCAGTCCGCTACACCCCAAGATTATTTCATGCCTTTCTTTGTGTTGTTGGTGATTTTATTCACTGCCACGGGAATTGGAAATGGATCCACTTTCCGGACCATTTCAATGGTATTTAATGAAGAACAGGCCGGACCAGTGTTGGGGTGGACATCCGCAGTGGCAGCCTATGGTGCATTTTTAATTCCGAAGGTGATTGGTGAACAAATGAAAGCCACAACACCGGAATATGCCATGTATGGATTCGCATTATTCTACGCAGTCTGTGCCGTGTTGAACTGGTGGTATTACTTGGGACCAAAGAAAGAATATAATAACCCGTAAAAATTGTGCTCACGAAACACACCTAAAAATGAAATTTAATGGCTTCATGCTATTCGTGCGTTGAATGGAAAAAATAAAGGAAAGACTATGAACGATCAAAAAACAGTCGGTGAATTGGTAACGGAAGATATCAGGACAGCAACAGTATTTAAAAAATTCGGGATTGATTTTTGCTGCGGTGGCGGAAAAGCCATCCAAGAAGCCTGTGAAGAAAAAGGCGCCAATTATGACAATCTTATGGCAGAGATTAATCAAATCATGAGCGGATCTGATCCGGATGTGGATTTCCAATCCATGCCATTGGGTGAATTGGTGGACCACATTTTTGATAAACACCACAAATACATTTATGAGAATGGGCCCATTACAACGCAATTCGTAAATAAAGTAGCTCATGTTCATGGTGAGCGCCATCCTGAAACGGTGGAAGTGGCCAAAGTTTATAATGAATTATTGTCAGAATTGAACCACCATATGATGAAAGAAGAAAATGTCCTTTTTCCTTATGTGAAATCTTTGTTGGCGGCAGAAGCCGATGAGTCGAATACGACCCGACCCTTTGTGGCTCATCCGATTCGTGTTATGGAAATGGAGCACGATCTCGCCGGTGAAATGTTAAAAAAATTAAATGACCTTACTTCGGGATATACACCACCTTCTGATGCGTGCAATACGTACAAAGCAGCCTATGCCAATTTGAAAGCCTTGGAGGATGATGTCCATTTTCACATCCATTTGGAAAATAATATTTTGTTCCCCAAAGCCATTGAATTG
The DNA here is from genome assembly GCA_016845785.1 of Fidelibacterota bacterium. Classification (GTDB taxonomy): domain Bacteria; phylum Fidelibacterota; class Marinisomatia; order Marinisomatales; family TCS55; genus TCS55. The sequence goes on along the minus strand of JAERSH010000065.1, from coordinate 49,341 downwards.
GAATCCAAACTTATTGGGTAATTACTTTAATGGATAAAGGACTCAATAAGCAATTTTCCACAATGATCGTTTTGATTTTGATCATTGGGTTGGTCATGTCCTTCCGGAATTCCACCTTTCATATTCCCGGGAACCAGCAGGATTATGAACCGATTCAGCCCATTGCATTTTCTCATCAACTCCACGCGGGGGAGATGGAGATCAATTGTCAATATTGTCACTTTGGGGCGGAAGACAGCCGACACGCGGGAATTCCACCGGCAAGTATATGTATGAATTGCCACGAATTTGTAAACAATTCGTTTAACGAATCACGCTTGGCCGATGAAGAAAAACGGAAACCGATTCCAAGTGAAGAGATTGCGAAAATTTATGCATCCCTTGGGCAAAATATGGATGGTACAAAATCCGGAGAAACAAAGCCCACCGAATGGGTAAAAGTACACAATGTCCCGGATTTCGTTTTCTTTAGCCATAAACCCCATGTCAATGCGGGGGTGGATTGTGCTAAATGTCACGGCGATGTCACCACCATGACGCGCGTAAAACAAGTGAATGATTTATCCATGGGATGGTGCTTGGATTGCCACCGTCAAGATCATGAATCCCTTCAACAAGCGGCAGGGCGAACCGCACAATTGCAGGATTGCGCCGCCTGTCACTATTAAAGATTTATGCCAGGATTAATTAAACAATATTATACCAGTTACGAAGATAAACCCTGCGATTCGGATTGCTGTCATTCAGACTTGCCATCGCAAGAAGCAGTGAAGGAAACTGCAGGATTCACACGCAGAAGTTTCTTAAAAACGACAGGATTTTCCTTCGCCGCTTTAATGACGGCGTGTAGCAAAACACCCGTCCGAAAAGCCATACCATTTTTGATTCAGCCGGAAGAAATTACGCCGGGGAAAGCTACGTGGTACGCATCCACCAGTTTGGCTTGTGTAAGCGGATGCGCCGTTCATGTGAAAAATCGAGATGGCCGTCCCATCAAATTGGAAGGGAACCCGGATCATCCCATCACTCAGGGTGGACTTTGTGCCCAGTGTCAAGCGAGTCTAATTGAACTTTATGATTCCACACGAATTTTTAATCCGAAAGTGGATGGGATGAACGCCGATTGGGCAACGGTAGATGATTATGTCATTAAAAAACTTCGGAAGGTGAGAGACGAAGGAAAAGCCATCGTTTTACTCACGGGGACGGTGAATAGTCCTTCTCTTGAATTCACCATTCAAAAATTCAAAAAGAAATTCAAGACTGCGACCCATATCCAAATGGATGATTATTCTTACTCCGCCATATTGGATGCCCATGAGAAAAATTATGGGAAACGGATTTTGCCCAGATACCGATTTGATAAAGCGGATGTGGTCCTTTCTATCGATGCTGACTTTTTGGGTTCATGGATTTCGCCAACCCAATTCACAAAAGATTTTAGAAAAAACAGAAATCTGGATGCGAAGCATATTTCGAAACTCATTCAGGTTGAGTCCCGCATGTCTATCACGGGCGCAAAGGCTGATGAGCGACTAACCAAATCTCCGTCAGAAATGGCTCAATTCGTCTATGAACTGGATCAGGCAATTCAGGGAAAAAATGTTAAGGATGAAAAAGTTAAAGAATTCGCCCGATTGTTGAAAAAACACAGGGGAAAATCCTTGGTGGTTTCAGGCATCAATGACATCCAAATCCAGTTGTTGGTGAATCGAATAAACCAAAAATTGGGTAACGTAGACCGGACATTGGATATAATGAAACCGAGCCGACAATTTGGCGGATCGGACTCATCTGTACAATCACTTATAGATCAACTTGAGAGCGGTATGGTTGGCGCTCTTTTGATATCAGACACCAATCCGGTCTACGCTTTACCCAATGGATCTCACTTCGGCAAATTGATGAAATCTGTCGATCTCACTATTTCATTTTCAGATAAACGTAATGAAACATTCGACTTTTGCCAAATCACCGCGCCGGGGCTTCACGATATGGAATCCTGGCATGATGCAGAACTGACCACTGGATTAATTTCCATGACCCAACCGGTAATTCATCCTTATGGTGAAAACCGATCGTTCAGAAAATCGCTTTCAGTTTGGATAGGAAACCAACAAGATGAACGAGATTTGGTGCGGAATTATTGGATAAAAGTGTTTAAAACACGTGTGAAGAGTGGCAAAACATTCGCCCGATTCTGGAACGAATTGGTCCATGATGGATTTGCGAGAGTGTCATCGTCATCTATAAATCTTACATCATTCAAAGATCAATCTATTCCCAAACCAATATTCAAATCCAATGGATTGGAATTGGTGGTATTTCAGTCATCCCAAATGGGCACGGGAACCCACGCCGAAAATCCGTGGCTTCAAGAATTGCCCGACCCCGTCACGAAAGTGGCTTGGGACAATGTTGCGTCCATTTCACCCGAAACAGGTGAATCCATAGGCATCAAAACAGGGGATGTCATTTCAATTCAGGCAGGAAAAAAATCAGTTGATCTTCCTGCATTACTTCAACCGGGCCAACGGAAAAATACCATTACTGTGGCCATGGGTTATGGCCGGAAGGGGACAGAACGGTTTCACGATATTGGCCCCGATTGGTTCGAAAAAGTGCCCACTGTCAAAAAGGGAGAAACGGTAGGTGCTTCCATTATGCCGTTTTTAAGTATGAATGGTTCCTTGTCCTATAGTGGGATGCCTGTCACGGTTAAAAAAACGGGTAAAACTTGGGACTTGGCCTTCAGTCAAACCTATCATTCATTAGAGAATCCAAAGAACACAGCACCGGCTGTCATGCCTGTTAGACCCTTTGTCCAGGAAACCACCTTTGATGAATATAAAAAGGATCCATCTGCAGGAAGCCATCATGGCCATCCTGTCACAACCATGTGGAGTGATGACCATATCTATGAAGGTTACCATTGGGGTATGGCTTTGGACTTGTCTGCCTGTACGGGTTGTTCGTCTTGCATCATCGGTTGCCAAGTAGAAAACAATGTGCCTGTGGTGGGGAAAGATGAAGTATTGCGGAAACGGGATATGGCATGGCTACGATTGGATCGATACTATTCCGGGGATGGAGAAGATGTGGATGTCTCCTTCCAAGCCATGATGTGTCAGCATTGTGACAATGCACCCTGCGAACCGGTTTGTCCTGTATTGGCCACGGTTCACAGTTCAGAAGGATTAAATCAACAAGTGTACAATCGCTGTGTGGGAACACGATTTTGTGCGAATAACTGTCCATATAAAGTACGTCGATTTAACTGGTTTGATTATGCCCACGATGATGTGATGGAGAATATGGTATTAAACCCAGATGTGACAGTCCGATCCCGTGGTGTCATGGAAAAATGTTCCATGTGTATCCAACGCATCCAAGAAGCAAAATTTGAAGCGAAACGGTTGGGGCTTCCCCTGAAAGATGGGGATATTCAATTGGCCTGTGAACAATCTTGTCCGGCGGATGCCATTGTGTTTGGAGATCTGAATGATCCTGAAAGCAGAATATCACAAATGGTGAATTCCGAGCGGCATTACCATGTATTGGAAGATTTGAATGTGGCGCCAACGGTGGGCTATTTGACCAATGTGCGAAATAGAGATGCATCTGGTGAAATGGGGGAACATCATGGATAACCATTCTACGCGGCCACCCCAAATTCACGGAGATAAAAATTTAACCGATGTGACCAATGATGTTTGTGACATCATGGAACGGAAACCCACATGGCTCTGGTGGCTTGGTTTTAGTTTGGCATTGAGCGCTTTGGTCCTTGGACTTGTGTCCGTTTCATATCAGATCATGACGGGGATCGGGACTTGGGGTTTAAACAAAACTGTGGGTTGGGCTTTTGACATTACCAACTTTGTTTTCTGGGTTGGAATCGGTCATGCTGGAACATTGATTTCGGCAATCCTGTTTTTATTCAGGCAAAAATGGCGGACGTCCATCAACCGTTCGGCAGAAGCCATGACCATTTTCGCCGTAATTTGTGCAGGAATTTTTCCCATCATTCACATGGGGCGACCTTGGCTCGCCTATTGGGTATTTCCCTATCCAAACTTTCGTGGCCCACTATGGATCAATTTTAGATCACCATTAGCATGGGATGTTTTTGCCATCGGAACTTATTTAACCATTTCTGCTGTGTTTTGGTATGTGGGGATGGTTCCTGATTTGGCCACAGTACGAGATCGAGCGAAAAATAAAATTAAGAAATTCTTTTTCGGTATCCTGAGTTTGGGATGGAATGGAAGCTACCGTGTTTGGCACCGTTACGAAACGGTCTATGCACTCTTGGCTGGTTTGGCGACACCGCTGGTAGTGTCTGTACATACAGTTGTGAGTTTTGACTTTGCTACGTCATCCATTCCAGGGTGGCATACCACAACCTTTCCACCCTACTTTGTGGCAGGAGCGGTTTTCAGTGGATTTGCCATGGTGCTCACGCTCATGATCATCGCCCGAAAAACACTCCGATTGGAAGAATACATTACGCTGAATCATATCGAAAATATGACCAAAGTGATCATTGTTACGGGTGGGATAGTGACACTATCCTACGCAACAGAATTTTTCATTGCATGGTATTCAGGGAATGGATTCGAACAATTCGTCTTTTTGAATCGCGCCTTAGGACCTTTCGCATGGGCCTATTGGATCATGGTGGGCTGTAATTTGATTACACCCCAATTTTTCTGGTTCCGATCGATTAGGCGAAATGTGGTGATTGTTTTCATTCTGTCCATTTTTGTGAATATTGGTATGTGGTTCGAGCGGTTTGTTATTATTGTAACATCCTTACATCGAGATTTTTTGCCATCTGCATGGAGCATGTATTCGCCAACATGGGTAGAAATAGGCACCTTGGTGGGAAGCTTCGGACTATTCTTTACACTCTTTTTATTGTTTATCCGTACCATGCCCATGATTTCCATGGGTGAAGTGAAATCGGTATTGCACTACCGCGGCAATGGAGAAAAATCATGACGGAACGACTTCAAGTAGCTGAATTCAGAAATGAGTATGATCTTATAGATGCAGTAAGCGCAGTCCGTGAATCTGGGGTGGAAATTGTAGATGCATACACACCGTTTGCCGTCCATGGATTGGATAAAGCAATGGGACTGAAAAAATCTCGATTGAACCAAGTATGCTTCATGTTCGCCTTTTTGGGTTTAACCATTGGTGTATTGGGACAATATTGGGTATCTGCCATTAATTGGCCCATTAATATTGGTGGACGCCCATGGAATTCGCTGCCGGCATTTATGCCTGTGGCATTTGAAGTTACTGTTCTATTCGCAGGATTGGGCACCGTGTTCAGCTTTTTCGCATGGCGAAAATTGAAATATGGTAAACAAAGCCTTCAGCCCAGTTTGCGCGCCACCAATGATCGATTTTATTTGGTCATGAAACAAGGGCAACAGCGTAAGTCCAACTCGACTGTGTCGGAAATAATTCACGTCCATCACGGCGAAATGGTGGATGCTTAATATGAACATGAAATCACTGATTTATTTTGTGTTGGCTTTGGTGGTGGTCTATGGACTTGGTAAAGGCCTTTCATCGGAAAAAACGGAACCCAACGTGGAAGTAATGCCGGAGATGGTTTATTCGGTGGCCTATGAAACCTATGCGCCCAATCCAAATACCAAGGATGGAAAAACACTACAGGCACCCCCGAAGGGAACCATCGCTTTAGGATTTATGCCTGAATATCCCGATGGTGAACTGACAAGAGAAAATGCCGGTGATTTACTCAAGAGCCCTTATGATGCGGCCACGGCTGATATGGCTCGCGGTGCAAAAATGTATGCCACATTTTGTCAAACTTGTCATGGACTTTCCGGTGATGGAGACGGCCCAGTGACAAAACGGGGTGTGCCGCCACCTCCATCTCTGAAAACAGATAAAGTCCGAAATATGAAGGATGGAGACCTATATTATTTGATCACCCATGGAGTTGGGAATATGCCACCGTATCAAATACAAATGAAGCGGAATGATCGATGGCTGGTAGTGCATTTTATTAAATCGATGAAGTAAAAAATGGCAAAAAAGTTTAAAATCAAACAATCTCAATTCAATTGGCTGAGTGGTGCTACAGCCATCGGTGTTCTAACCTTAATATTGGGAGTCCTTTTTTCTGAACGAATTTGGCCTAATATTTTGTTGGCAGCGTGGTACATCACCGGTATTGGATTTTCGGGCATTATGTTTGTGGCCATCCATTATGTGAGTAACGCAGGGTGGGGAGTGGCTATTCGACGCATTCCCGAAGCGATGTTTTCTGCGTTAACGATCGGATTTATTTTAATGATATTGGTGGTACTCGGCGCTCATCATATTTACGAATGGACCCATTTAGACGTTGTGGCGAAAGACCTCATTTTACAGGGGAAACAACCTTGGTTGAATCTTCCCGGATTCATTATTCGAATTCCCATCTATTTCGGGTTATGGCTTCTGTTTGGGAGACCGATTCTAAAACATTCACGATTGCAAGATGAAGATGGAGATAAAGCCCATACCCAAAAATCTGTCCGATGGTCCGCAGCTTTTTTATACTTGGGCGGCATCGCATTTGTGATTGCCAGTTTTGACTGGATTATGTCGGTAGAGCCCCATTGGTTTTCCACCATTTTTGGATTTTATAATTTTGCAGGCATGTTCGATGCGGGTTTGGCTTTTATGATTATTGTGCTGATCTTTTTACGAAGGGGTGGTTATTTACCTGAACTCAAAAATGATCATCTTCATGAATTAGGCCGTTACTTATTCGCCTTTACTACATTTTGGGTTTACATCTGGTTTTCGCAACATATGCTCATTTGGTACGCCAACCTACCTGAAGAAACGGGTTATTACCTGAAACGACATTTTGGCTCATTCGGTGTTTTGGCCGTCTTAAATATTTGTCTTAATTGGCTCATCCCATTTACTATTTTACTGTTTCGTAAAACAAAGAGATCAGAAAAATCTCTCTTATTGGCATCTGCCATCGTTTTGGTTGGGCACTGGACAGATTTATATATGATGATTTTTCCACCGCTATTGGATACAGCAGTACCGGTTTTCGGACTATTAGAGATTGGAATAGTTGTTGGTATTGTGGGGGTAACACTATGGGTGGTGTTGGCAAGGATTTCAAAAGGGAATATGGTACCCACAAAAGATCCATATTTACAGGAAAGTTTGAATTTGCATACATAACAAAATAAATCGGGGGAAATATGAAACGGTTTAAACAAATTATTGGAATTGCAATAGCGATGGGGGGATTATTGATTGCACAGGGGTGGTATTTTGGCGGATCGGTACGGATTCGTCATGAAGCATTGAATAAGGATTTTTCGGACACGACAGGGTTCAACAATTTGAACTACCAAAGAACGCGGTTTTCTTCAACATATGAAAAGGACAATAAATTTGTATTCCTTCAATTGCAGGACTCCAGGGTTATGGGTACCGAAACCAATACGTTGAAAGATGGATCAGCAGATGCTCTGGATATGCACCAAGCTTATACTGTCTTGAAGAATGATAGTCCATTATCATTAAAAATGGGCCGCTATGAAGTGGCTTACGGATCCCAAAGAATCATGGGCGCTGTAGGCTGGCATAATATCGGCAGGAGTTTTGATGGATATACATTTACATATCAACTGTCCAATGGCTCAAAGATGGATATTTTTAATCTCAAGCAGGTTGAAGGATATCCAAATAAAGAAAAGGATGATACCAATGTAAGAGGTATAAATTTTTTCATCAATAACACGTTTCCTCTTGTTCAGGAAGGGTTGCTACTCCAGGATAAAGACCGCATTACAGGGTTACTGACCTTGGGTAAAAAATCAGGAGCTTTCAGTTTTAATGGCGAGTTGGGGTTTCAATCCGGGAAACATAATGAAAAGGATTTGGCAGGTTGGATGGCTTCTGTTAGTGGCGCTTACAAATTGAATTCAGTGGTATTTCGTGCCGGGATCGACATCATCAGTGGCGATGATTCCACAACGACTAAAGATGAATCTTTTAATACCCTCTTTGCCACAAACCATAAATTTTATGGGCATATGGATTATTTTTTAAATCTCCCTGTCCACACCAAGGGGTTAGGGCTGGTGGATGCCCAAATTCAGGTGATTACAACCATTTTGGGGTGGAAACTGAATACCACTGTTCATCAGTTTTATTCTCAAAAAAATAACCAAGATGGAAAAAATATTTTTGGTACAGAAATCGATAATAATTTGAGTTTTCCATTTATAGGTAAATCAAAAATGGTGTTGGGCCATTCATTTTTCTTCCCCGGAGAGTTGTTTGCTGAGGATGGGAAAATGGCACAATGGGGGTACCTCATGATATCTGTTAATCTATAAACAGGATAAAAAGGTATAAATATTATGATATAGTTAATATATTCTCCTTCAGGATTAGGAGAATAAATGACCAATTTGAAAAAGTGGCTTCCAGGAATTTGGTTCATGGATCCACCGAAGGATATATCATTGGATGGTTATCGCATTGATAATGTCATTCAATATACTGATTTTGTCATTACATTATATTTTGGGATTGTTGTGGCGGCATTGGCGTTTTTCGTTTGGAAGTACAATTCCCGAAAACACCCTAAAGCAGCTTATGAACACGGGGACAAAAAGAAACACCTTATCATGACCGTGGTCATGGGGATGGTGGTCTTTTTATCAATTGACGTGGTAATCGAAACCATGTCTTTCAGAGATTTGAAAGAGGCATTTTGGAATTTTCCTAAAGGAAAGGATGTACTTCGCATCGAGGCTATGCCCATGCAATATGCGTGGAATTTTCGCTATGCCGGGGAAGACGAAGAGTTTGGGACCGATGATGATGTTGTGCCACCCCAAAACATTTTAAATATTCCCGTGAATACGCCTGTCGTCGTCCAATTGACCACATACGATGTCATTCATTCATTTTATTTACCCAATTTTAGAATAAAGCAGGACGCAACACCGGGAATGGTCACCGCTATTTGGTTTCAAGCAACGGAAACGGGTGAATATGAAATTGCCTGTGCTGAACTTTGCGGCAACGGCCATTTTAAAATGAAGGGCTACCTAAAAGTGCAATCCAAGGAAGACTTTTATACATGGCTAAGTGAACAGGAGCCAGAAGTGACTGAAGACGATTGGGATGATTGGGGAGACGATGAAGATGAAGGTGTACCCACAAAATGGGGATGGCCCTGGAAGGAAGTAAAATGAGCGAACATCAATCAGTTTGGCGAAAATATATTTTTTCACTCGATCACAAAATGATCGGTAAGCAATATTTGTTTTTAGGTATTTTCTTTTTATTGTTCGGCGGATTTCAAGCCCTGTTGATTCGTTGGCAATTGGCCTATCCCGAGCAGCCGGTGCCATGGTGGTTATTGGGATTTCTATTTAAAGGTTCTGGCGGGATTATTGACCCGGACATGTATAATCAATTATTTACCATGCACGGGACCATCATGATATTCTGGGCCATTACACCAATTTTAATTGGTGCCTTTGGAAACTACGTTATCCCTTTGCAAATCGGTGCGAGAGACATGGCATTCCCCACCCTAAATATGCTGTCTTTTTGGACCATGTTCTTGGCCAGTATTGTTCTCTTGGCATCCTACTTTTTACCTGACGGTACGGCTGCAGGAGGGTGGACATCTTATCCACCCTTGAGCCTGGAGGAAGGGGGAATCCCCGGCCATGGCCAAACATATTGGACATTGGCGCTAACCCTTGCAGGCACATCCACCATGATGGGTGCCATCAATTATGTAATTACTGTAATTCGAATGCGTGCTCCGGGAATGACCTATTTCAAAATGCCTCTCTCCGTTTGGGGGTTATGGCTTACATCCATTTTGAATGCCATTTTTGTTCCTGTAATCGCGGCTGGATTGATCATGCTTTTATTGGATCGTCTATTGGGCACCCAATTCTTTTTAGCCGGAAGGCTGGCCGCCGGCGGGGGTGGAGATCCACTGTTGTACCAACATGTCTTTTGGATTTTTGGCCATCCAGAAGTATATATCCTAATTTTACCGGTCTGGGGTATAGTTTCTGAATTGCTTTCTGTCTTTTCCCGGAAACCCGCATTTGGATATAAAGTGACGGCGATTTGTATGTGTACCATCGTGGTATTGAGTTCAATCGTTTGGGGGCATCACATGTACACCACGGGCATGAGCCCACTGCTGGGCAAGTCCTTTATGTTCTTAACCCTGTTGATCAGTATTCCATCTTCCATTTTCTTCTTCAATTGGTTACTGACTTTATGGAAGGGTTCCCTCCATTTTAAAACACCTATGCTTTATACCATGGCAGTGATTTGGGTATTTGCCATTGGGGGATTGACAGGATTATATAACGCCACAGTCACAGCGGATATTTATCTTCACGACACAATGTTTGTGGTGGGTCATTTTCATTATACTATGGCTGCTTCCGTATTATTCGGTGGATATGCCGCTATCTCATATTGGTATCCCAAAATGTTTGGGCGCATGATGAATCCATTGATGAACCGCATCCATTTTTGGGGCACATTCATTTCATTGAATTTGGTTTTCTTCAATATGATGGTTTTGGGTTATGCCGGTCACCATCGCCGGATTTATAACCCTGCAGAATATGATTTCATAAAACCACTCATGGGTTTGAATGAATTTATTACCTATGCCGCCATTGTGTTGGGTGCTTTCCAATTCATCTATTTATTCAACTTCACTTGGTCCATGTTTAAGGGTCCGATTGCTGAAAAGAATCCCTGGAAATCGAACACCTTGGAATGGACAGTGGATTACCCCGTTCCCCATGGGAATTTTGCGGAAATACCTCAAGTCTATAACGGCCCTAATGAATACAGTAATCCGAAAGTGAAGGGGCAGGATTGGGTACCCCAATCGGTCCAGATTGAGAGTGCCGGATGAAAACCATGGATTCGACTGTACCCATCCAATGTGATGAGAATACGTCCAAGTTGGGTATCATCATTCTTCTTGGCAGTATCACCATGCTGTTTATTACATTTTTATCCACCTTTGGGGCCATGGTGGCTAAAGAATTATCCTATATCAAATTAAGTGGTACACACCAAGCCATCGTTGTTGGGAATGCCTGTCTTATGATCGTCAGCAGTTTACTCTTTGATTCCGGATTCAGACAATGGCAGGGTACAAAAAGTACACGAAGTCACCGTTTCATTTTATCAAGTCACATTTTAGGATTGGTTTTTTTATTCGGTCAAATCACCATTTGGCAAATCCTGGTCAGTGATGGTTTGCAGAGCGGTACAAATGTACTGGCAGGAATGACGTACTTGATGGCAGGCGCCCATGGGGTCCATTTATTGACGGGATTGGTTTTTGTTGCTTGGGTTTGGGTGCAATTATATCGGGGGATCCCCATCAAACCCCTTCGATTTCGACTGATTGGATGGTATTGGCACTTTTTAACCGGGTTGTGGATCATACTTTTATCTGCAATTTTAATATTAATCCAAATTTGAGATAATAATGAATCAAACACTTGCTGCAGGAAAATCATTCGGAACAGCCACAACAGGGAAGCTGGCAATGTGGCTTTTCCTTGTTATGGATGCACTCACATTTATCACTATTTTAATTGGTGGTATAGCATTACGGAATGCGGCGCCTTCCTGGCCCCAAGCCGATGTAATTCTAAATGTTCCACTCACTGCATTTAATACATTTTTGTTGATTTGCACTAGCTTTACAATGGTGATGGCGTTGAATGGAGTCCAGAGAAATGATCAGAAATCATTGGTGAAATATTTAGGTTTAACCATTTTGGGCGGGGTTGTCTTTTTGGGAATCCAGGTTTATGAATATTACCATTTTATCGCTGGCAATGAATCTTTAGGTGCAGCTTTATCTGCTTCCGGTTTTTCGGGGGATAAGTTCTTGCCATCAACGGGGATGTATGGGGCTGTATTTTATACCACAACTTCCTTCCACGGACTTCATGTATTGTCTGGTGTGATTTATTTATTCGTCATATTCTTGCAGGCAAAAAATGGTATTTATGGATCGGATAATTTTGATAGGGTAGAAATCGCAGGATTGTTTTGGCATTTCGTGGATTTAATCTGGATTTTGGTCTTTACCATAATTTATTTGTTATAGGAGGTGTCGATGAAAGATCATAAAAAAGATTATTTTTATAATGCAGCATGGTTAACCATTATTACATTATTTGAGGTTTGGATTGTGGGGACGAATCTGGATCGCATTGCTATGGTCACAATCCTCATTGCATTTACCGTGACTAAAATGATGTTGGTGGCATTGATCTACATGCATTTAAGGTATGAAACCAAGTTACTTCGAAGACTGATTGTATTGCCCATTCCATTGGCCCTTTTCTTTTTGTGGGGCGTGGTCTACGACCTATCATTTAACTGGACCATTTAAGTGCATTGAAAAAAATATTATCACTATTACTATTGATGCAACAGGGCATTTGGGCCTGTCCTTACTGCGCTACGAATGATTCAATTGGCGGTGGATTGTCTGTATATATTCCCTTGGCGGGGATCATTATTTCACCATTTATTATTGTGGGTGGAGTCGTTTATTATATTAAATCTAAAAGATAAATATATTGATATTGGAAAATAAGGAATTGTCATGGTAACGTCGCTCCTCATGTTGTACTCAAAATCAGCAGAATATGCAATCCAGGCGATGATTTATCTGGCTGAACACAAACCTGATAAGCCAGTAATGATTCATAAAATTGCGAAAGAATATGGTATTCCTTCTCAATTTTTGTCAAAAATAATGCAATCATTGGTAAAACAAAGATTAGTAAAAGCAACTCGGGGTAGGAATGGAGGAATTAATCTTGCCAAATCTGCCAAAGAAATTTTTCTTAATGATATCATTTTTGCTATTGATGGCTTACCCCCAGATAAAGAACAATGCGTTGTGGGACTAGATCTTTGCTCAGATGACACACCTTGCCCTCTTCATGAACAATGGAAACCTATTCGCCACCAATTAAGGCACATGCTAGATTCTGAGTCACTAGAGCACTTGGCAAAGAGGGTGATCGAAAAGCGGAAAATAATGCGTAGCTAATCTCTTTATATTTTTTTATAAATACTTTCTGAAGTATTTGTTCATTCACTTTTGGGTGGACTAAATTCCGCTCCTATTTTTGAATTCATTTTTTTGAATACCAACCATTTTAGATTAATCAGGAATCATTAATGAGCACTGACCACCATAAAGAAAGTTTTTGGACAAAATACATATTCTCCACAGACCATAAAATTATTGGTATCCAATATGGTATTACATCATTAGTGTGGCTCCTCTTCGGATTTACACTCATGATGATCATGCGATATCAATTGGCTTATCCAGAATCACCCGTTCCATTCATTGGATCATTGTTGGGTGATGGCGGCATATTGCCCTCTGAAATGTATAATTCATTGGGTGCCATGCATGGAACCATCATGATCTTTTTAGGCGTTGTACCATTGGCATTTGGTGCCTTTGGTAACTACTTCGTCCCATTACAGATTGGTGCCATTGATATGGCCTTCCCCAAATTGAATGCAGCCTCTTACTGGATGTACTTCATGGGATCTGTTGTCATGGCTATTGGGTTTTTCGTGCCGGGTGGTGCAGCCAATTCCGGTTGGACTTCTTATCCACCATTGGCAGATGTGGCCACCATGGGACAGACCGTTTGGCTCTGGGGAATGGTATTGTTAATTACTTCCTCATTATTGGGATCTGTGAATATTCTTGTAACTGTAATTCAGCTCAGGACCGAAGGCATGACGTGGATGAAATTGCCTATCTTTGTTTGGACACAGTTCATTACAGCATTTTTACTTCTATTGGCTTTCCCGCCACTAGAAGCAGCAGGTGTATTGCAGCTCATGGATCGATTGGCTGGGACGAGTTTCTTTATGCCAAGCGGATTGGTGGTTTCGGGCGAAGTATTAACCAATGCTGGTGGCGGTAGTCCTTTACTGTGGCAGCACTTATTCTGGTTCTTGGCTCATCCGGAAGTCTATGTTTTGATTTTACCTGCTTTTGGCATTATTACTGAAATTATAGCAAACAATACACGGAAGCCAATTTGGGGTTATAAAGCATTAGTCTATGCCATGATCTTTTTAGGATTCATGTCCTTCATTGTGTGGGCTCACCATATGTATATCACAGGTATGGGAACTACTATTGGTGCATTTTTCCAAACCACCACCATGATTATTTCCATTCCATCTGTCGTGATTTTAACCGCATTGCTCTTATCACTGTGGGGTGGTTCTATTCGATTTAATACCCCCATGTTATTTGCGCTTGGATTCATACCGATGTTTGGTATCGGTGGATTAACAGGATTACCTTTGGGGCTCGCAGCCTCAGATATCCATCTTCATGATACCTATTATGTAATTGGCCATTTTCATTATGTGGTTGCACCAGGAACCATATTTGCATTGTTTGCAGGTATCTATTATTGGTTCCCGAAGATGACGGGGAAGAAAACCAACGAAACATTGGGGAAACTTCATTTCTTCTTTTCATTCATCTTTATGAATGGGGTTTTTATGCCCATGTTTGTCCAAGGATTGGCAGGGGTATCGCGTCGCTTATGGGATGGTGGAGAAATTTATGCCCATGCCGCTGATGTCCTTTACTTGAATGAAGTCATGTCTGTTTCTGCATGGCTTTTGGGTTTAGCTCAAATTTTCTTTATCGTAAATATGATTGTCAGTTTACGGGGTAAGAAAACAGCTGAGGTGAATCCATGGGATGCCACAACCATCGAATGGACCGATACCACATCGCCGCCATTGGGTCATGGCAATTTTGAAACAGTACCATCCGTTTACCGTGGGCCTTATGAATATAGTGTGCCCGGTGCTGATAAAGATTTTACACCGCAAAGTGAGAAGGGTTAAGATTTATGGATATCCCTTATACCGTTAAAAACCGTCCGGATACAGGACTTTATAATGGGAAATTGGGCGTCTGGCTCTTTTTGGCGTCAGAGGTCATGTTATTTGGTGGGCTATTTTCTGCCTATATCTTTTTGAGAACGGGTGTTGATAATTGGCCCATGGGTGCTGAATATTTGAGTGTACCTTTAGCGACACTAAACACCATGTTTTTGATTACGTCATCTGTGACCATGGTCATGAGTTGGGCATCGCTCAAGTTGAATGATTTTAAAAAGTTCAAAATGTATGCAGGCATTACACTCTTGTTGGCATTGGGCTTTTTAGTGGTTAAATATTTTGAATACACTTCAAAGTTTCACCACGGATATTTTCCCTCCACCAATAACTTTCTGGGCATTTATTTTACCATGACTGGCCTTCATGTACTTCATGTGATTGGTGGAATTGTGGTCATATTCTTTTATTGGATGCCCGGCGCGAAGATGTGGGAGACCGATCCGGGACGGTTTACAAACCGGATTGAAATTGTGGGACTTTATTGGCACTTTGTGGATCTGGTATGGATATTCTTGTTCCCGGTCCTCTACTTATTGTAAGGAATTGATATGGCAAATATGACGCCTGAAGAAGTAAAACATCACATTAAAACCTATGTCATGGTTTTCGTGGCATTGGCCTTTTTGACCGTAGTCACCGTTGGCATTTCATATCTGGATTTAGGTGTGACAGGTGGTATCGTTTTGGCACTGATTGTGGCCAGCATAAAAGGATCATTGGTGGCATGTTATTTTATGCATTTGATTGATGAAAAAATCACCATCTATTGGACCTTGCTTGCAACAGTGGCCATGTTTTTGGTACTGCTATTTTTACCTTTAAGTACCAGTTTGGCACAAACACAGGTATAAAATGTCGATCAAATCATTCCATATCCTATTCATCATTCTTGCCATAGCCACAACCATTTGGTTGGGTATTTGGGGATTAAATGAATCATTATGGCTAGGGGTGCTTTCCTTTTTTGCAGGAGGCGGATTGGTTGTGTACGGTATTCAGGTACTGAAAAAATTTAAAACAATCAGCTAATGAAAAAGACAATCATTATGGCATTGACCCTTATTGTGGCATTCCTGCCTGAAGTGGGATATTCTTGTGCCACTTGTTTTGGGAATCCCAATGCGGCGGCAACCCAAGGGATGAACAAAGCCATCATTGCCATGTTGGGTATTACGGGAGGGGTCTTGGGTGGATTTGGATCATCCATTTATGTATTGCGTCGCCGTGCTCAGAAATATGCTGAATCATTAAAAAATAAAGAGAATTAATTCGGAGGAAATCTTCGGTGTTAGAACTGCTTAGAAATTTAGGACTGCCATCGGTGGCAGCATCAACTCAAGGGCCAGCGATTGATAATATTATCTCGCTTATTCATTGGCTAATGCTCATTTTATTTGTCGGTTGGGGTGCCTACTTCATTTATGCCTTAAATAAATTTAAAGCATCCAGCAATCCAAAAGCGGACTACCATGGGGTAAAGAGCCACTTTTCTTCTTACATAGAAGCAGGGGTAGCCGTCATTGAGGTTGTACTATTATTTGGTTTTGCTTTCCCCATTTGGGCCAGCCGTGTGAATGATGTACCCAAAGGCCCTGATGCGGTGCAGATTCGTGTGGTTGCCCAGCAATTTGCATGGAATATTCATTATCCCGGTGATGATGGTGTCTTCGGTAAAACATCTGCCGACTTGGTGGATGAAGCGGAAAACCCCATCGGTTTAGATCGCAGTGATGAATTTGCCAAGGATGATATTTTCACCATTAACCAACTCCATATCCCTGTGAATACGCCTATTAATATTTCCTTATCATCAAAAGATGTAATTCACAGTTTTGGTCTGACGGAATTGCGCGTAAAGCAGGATGCCATCCCGGGGATGGAAATTCCTGTTTGGTTTGAAGCCACCATGACGACAGAAGAATTCTTAAAGACAACGGTGGGCACAGCAAGAGAAGGCCAAGGATTTGAAATATCTTGCGCACAATTGTGCGGATTGGGTCATTACCGAATGAAGGGATTTTTGACCATCCACGACGATGAAGGTTATGCGGCTTGGTTAGAAGAACAAAAGCAATATATCGTTGAAGATGATGAAGATGATTGGGGTGACGACGAAGACTGGTAATCCACAGGTCATTATATAAATCTTGGAAACCCCTAAGCATTCGATTGAATAAATAGGGGTTTTTTATTGGGATTAATAAAGGGAATAATCAGTAGTCAATTGTAAATTTGATGTCTGTTTTCGGGGGAAAAAATCAAAGATGAATTCACCATCCAATATCTGGCTTAGACGCCTTTCCAAACTGACTGTTTTTTCTACCTTGTTCCTCATTTTTGCAGGTGCATTGGTGAAAAGCCACGAAGTGGGGTTGTCGGTTCCCGACTGGCCAACCACCTATGGAAAACAAATGTTTGCCTTTCCATTATCTGATATGGTGGGGGGTATATTCTATGAACACGGCCACCGGATGATTGCTACTATTGTGGGCTTTTTCACGATGATGCAAGCCATATGGTTGGGATTTTCAAACCATCCCGATTGGTTGAAAAAACTAGGGTATGCTGCATTGGCAATGGTCATTATTCAAGGTCTGTTCGGTGGGATTACTGTTCTTTTCTTTTTACCGCCACCTGTATCCATCATGCATGGTATTTTGGCCCAGACTTTTTTTATCATGACCATCCTCATCGCTTACAGTTTATCTTCAGAATGGCAGCATCGCATGGAGGCCGGATTAGAGCTATCCATTCGGAAGGGAGCGATGGTCATGGGTGGTGCTGTATACATTCAATTGATATTAGGGGCACTCATGCGCCACACTGCTTCCGGATTGGCCATTCCCGATTTCCCCACCATGGGCGGCTTGTGGTTTCCTACTTTTTCTAGTACGATGGTTGAAAATATAAATGCGGTCTTATTCGATCTGGATATAGACCCCGTTTCAAAAGGACAGGTCATCATCCACTTTATGCATCGATTGGGTGCAGTGATTGTTACAGGCATCATTGGTTATTTCTACTTCAAGCATGGTTCTGCGATTAATGAAGGTCAATTAGGTCGATCCACATTATTAAGTATCATTGCCATTTTGATGATTCAATTTTCATTGGGCGCATTAACGGTTCTTACTGTTCGCGCCCCTTATATTGCAAGTTTTCATGTGGTGACGGGTGCAGCATTGTTGGGGTTGTGCACCCTATTATTATTAAAAGTAAATTCACTAAAAATGATTGAGTGGAAATTGAAGTGAAACTGAAAAAACAACAAGCGAAATCCACGTTAAGTATTTACCTCGAACTGAGTAAAATGAATATTCTGTCCTTAGTATTGGTGGCCACATTTTTGGGCTATTATTTAGGGAATAATGGCATTGGCTCTTGGTCGTTGCTTGGATTTACTTTATTGGGGACAGCCATGACATCTGCCGGTGCAGGTGCATTAAACCATTATTTGGAACGGAAACCAGATCAACTCATGACCCGGACCAAAAATAGGCCTCTTGCAGCAGGAACCATTTCGCCATTAGGTGTAATTATTTATGGCGTAAGTATGATAGTGGTAGGGAGTGTAATTTTATTATCTCAGGTGAATATGCTCACCGGTTTTTTATCCTTACTGACGGCCTTTCTTTATATCGCTATTTATACACCATTGAAAAGAATTACATGGCTCAATACATCCGTGGGATCTATCCCCGGGGCCATGCCTATCATTGGAGGGTGGACAGCAGCAACAGGTGAAATTGGCACCATGGCTTGGATTTTATTTGGGATTATGTACCTTTGGCAACATCCTCATTTTTATGCCATCGCTTGGATGTGCAAGGATGATTATGCCGCAGCAAATTTTAAAATGCTGCCTGTCATCGAACCGGATGGTGCTCGAACCATGCGTCAGATATTTTGGCATTTGCTTCTGATGATTCCCATTTCTTTGCTACCAGTAGTCGAAGGATCATTGGGCACGATTTACTTAGTGGGTGTAACCATTATTTCTTGTGCATTCTTTCTATCCGCCATCCCCTTGGCAAAAGATCGATCTCACAAAAGCGCATTATTATTATTGAAGGCGTCGGTATTTTATTTACCCGCATTACTTATCATCATCATGATTGATTTAGGATTACAAACATGAACCAAAAAACACGATTTATCATTTATGGTATTGTGGCCATTTTTCTTGCCATAACCTATTTTATCAAAGAATCTGATAACACTCCCGCCTTGCCTGTAATAGGAACTGTTCCTGAATTTTCATTTACGGATAGTCATGGTGAAACCATTACCAAAGCCAATATGGCGGGTAAAGTATGGGTGGCGGACTTCATTTTTACCACTTGCAATATGGCATGTCCGGTCATGACGGGGAATATGAATATTGTCCATAAAGCATTCAAAGAAAATGATGATGTGCGAATCGTCTCTATTTCAGTATACCCGGAATATGATACACCGGAAGTATTAGCCGAATATGCATCCCGATACGATGCCAATACAAATCGGTGGCATTTTCTTACGGGCCCCGAGGAATCGGTTCAGGATGTAATTAAAGATGGTTTTAAAATCGGTGATTATGAAGATATTATATTTCACAGCGAAAAATTTGCATTGGTAGATCAACAGGGCCAAATTCGCGGTTACTATAACGGCATAAAAACAGAAGAAATGACACAATTGAAACAAGATATCAATAATCTATTGGGAGAAAATTGAAGCCCAATCAAGATAACTTCTGGCTGCGGATCATCTATATCGTATCCGTAGTAATTTCAGCTGCTGTGGCCTTTTTGATTTTAGGGCCACGTCCGGAGGGTATTGAGGGATCATTGGATGTATCAGGTTTGCCCCTGGTGAATGCTTCATTAAATGGCATCACTACTGTATTACTCGTTTATGGATATATACTGATTCGGCAAAAACAACGGCAGCGCCATAAAAATGTGATGCTCGCATCCTTTGGAACGTCTGGTGCCTTTTTGGTATCCTATGTGATTTATCATTGGTTTAAAGCAGGGCCGAAACAATACACTGGCGAATTCACCGAGATTTATTTATTTATTTTATTAACCCATATTGTGTTGGCAGCGATTATCATTCCACTGGCATTGGTGACCCTATACAGAGGGTGGTCGGATCAATTGGGTAAACACCGAAAGATTGCAAAAATTACATTACCGCTGTGGCTTTATGTGTCTGTTACGGGGGTTATGATTTACTGGATGCTATATTAACAGTGGAAAACGTAAATAGTTGACCATAATCACATTACGTTTTACGCTTTAAATAATTACACGACTATTTATAGTCTTTTTACCAATCCACCAAATTTCTGGTCAATTTCAAAACCCAGTTTATAAAATAGTCCTGACTGGAAAAACCCAACCGTTAGAAACTTATATTTTTTAAGTCGAAGCCGTTGAAATAATTCTTCAACCACACGAATACTTAAATGGCTTTTTTGATAGTGAGGGGCGATGACCACCTTTTCTAAATGGGCAATCCCGGGACCGGTTTTCTTCCAAAAAACACCGCCGGCCATGTGGTCTTTATTATCAAGCAGAAGAAGGAAAGCGTGATGCGTTTCAAATTGAACATCCAATTTTGCATCAAGGAGTAATCGATGAAACCGCGCCACTTCTTTTGGATGAAATGGGGGACGAATTTTAAATGTTTGGCCGGAAGCATCCTCCACCAGTACCACCAGATCTAATCGGCCTTTTTCACCCATATCTCGCGAAATTAACTCTGCATAATCTGCGGCATCTACATGTTCAAATACGAGTCGCGTTAGAAAATATTTTTCTGAATCAGTTAATTTCACTTCATCGTGAATATGGTGGAGATGCGTTTCTAATTGTTCTTCAGAAATGGATTCAGACCGCATTTGATTCATGAGCGTATTGAGGCGGACCACAAGATCCGGATTGGCATCCCGAAAGGCCGTCATGAGAAAAAATCGAATCCGAGTCTCCGGATACCGTTCAATCATCTGCTGGAGTTTATAATCTTTATATAGATCCTGAATGATTATGCCCTTTGCCTTATGTGTGGCATCGGGGTTCAAATCTAACCAGCGTTGGTACCGAAGTGATGCAAAGACAACCGGTTTTCTCAACAGACCAAAATCGGTTACATCCTGCAGAAATGCCTTCACCCGTTTTGGCGTCAAGTGCATTGTCTGGTTAGAAGTTTTAATCGTCTTGAGTAGGCGACTACCTTCTTGAGTCCCAAAAATTTCAAGGACAACCGTAAAAAGGATTTCCCATTCCGCCATTTTTTTCAATCCCGGGAGTTGTACTTCTGTTTCTAAAATAAATTGTTGATAGAGGGCCGTCAATACATCTGAAATGGAATCGGCTTTCTTTCGACCGGCAATGGAGACAAGTCTCGTGCCTGTATAATAATCAAATTCAGGAATAATGACATTCCGTGGGGATGCATCTGCAATCATTCGTGTTTGGCCGGTTCGTCTCCAAAATTCTATATAGGCTGCCACCGCATTCCAAATAAAATGGAGCCACCGCATTTGCCACCGATCCGGATAGGCGCCCGATGCAATTTCATTTTGCTTGCGGTTTAAGTACTGTCGGACGGTTTCCCCTGGAATATACTCTTCAGTAAAAACATGATAATCTTCCCACACCGATCCAAAATCTTCTACCAGTTTATCTTCAGCCACGCTGGCACCAATGGATATGAGCCAATTGGTTTCCCGTTTAAATCGAGTTGATTTAAGGTTATCGTTTACGTTGATGACAAAATTATACGCCTGCTTATTGTTGAGTTGAACCAATGCGCGAACGACATATTTCCCATGACCGCTTCCCAATAGAGTGAGCCATACACCCTCCGGAGCAATATCAGTTAACTGAATTCGCTCACCTTTAGAAAAGATAAATACGGATTCTTGAATCAATGTGGTCTCTCGAATGGATTTTTCTATAATCTTCTGAAGCGGTTCATCCACATTATGGTCAAATTGAATAACGGGGGCCCAATCAAAAGAAGGATCAAACAGTTCACTGATCCACGTGCGAAAACCATTATTTAGTATGGTCTGGTTGGCTCGTGCCAGTTGGGAAAGGGTACTGTTTTCAGATACGAGCATCCATAATGTGAGTTCGCCACGGATTCGCGATAAATATTTGGGATGTTTTAATCCCAATTCTGTCATGAGATGGATAAATGCCTTTCCCAACCTAATTTCATCCTTTTTCATTTTTTTGGAATCACGAAACTGGGTCAGCAATCGGACCATTGCTTCCAAATGGTGCTCCTCGATAAAGGATGGGTCGAATGCAGACATTTTTTCCAAATCTTCACTTTGGCGGTAGAGGTTGATAAACATATCCCCATTGATATGGGGCATGAGCATCTCCAAGGCCCGAACCCAAATAGAGGGATCAGGATGGTGAACCAAACGAAGCAATTGATCTTGAATAACCGGTTGGTGGTTGGGTGAATCCATAGCCGAACGGAGATAATCCAAAGCAACACGAACATGCTGATCATCCGATTCAAATAAATTATGTGCCGCCTGATGCAAGGTTGTTGTATTTGGCTCACCTTCAGGATAGGGTGGTGCCTCAGAAATTGATTGATCGTGAGACTGAAAGGGGAGGGATGTGTGATCCACATTAAATCCTCTGTAGGGCTCAAAGGCCACAATCCGGAATCCCACATCACCAATAAAATCCACCAATGCTTGATTACCAATCCACAAGGTCGGGTCCCGGAGGAGATTCTCAACGCTTACAGTAGTCTCGTTGGTATGGTATTGATAGTCACCAATTCTTAGGGATTTCTTTGTCCATTTTAAGGGCAGCCCTTCCGTCAATTCATATTCTCGAATCTGTTTTCCATCCCAACGAATATCCCCACGAGTTAGGCTTTTTTCACGTAAGAGCCAGTTTGGAATTTTCACCTCATAATCCCCATGAATGAGACTGATATAATTTTTTTCATACATGGGGTCGATCACTTCTGAAAAGTGCTTCAGCACATTTTTGCGCTTATAGGTATTCTTTGGAGTTAATTCATCATGGGCGTGATCGAAATCTCGGGGGATAATTGCATAATTCACAATCCGTTCGTAAGGCGGTAAAAATGTATTCACAGAAAAAACCAACGAACTGAAATAGGTGCGAATCTCTTCTGGGGACATTTCACCTAAATCTACCGCATCATTCTCCGGTTCAGGGTAGAGTAGAATGGTATTGAATTCTTTTCCATCTCCCACGAGGAAAACAGATCGTATAGCTTCAAAATCCTGAAAAAGGTTTTCTATTTTTTGAGGCGATATGGTTTGTCCTCGACTATTCTTATAGATCTCCTTTTTGCGATCGACGATAAAATAATGGCCCCGCTTTTCTTTAAAAATATCACCGGAATGAAACCAACCATCCGTATGAGATCCTGCAATTCCTTCTTTATAATAACCGGGTGAAACATAGGGCCCGCGCATGAAAAGTTCATTATCATCTGCCAGTTTCAACTCAATACCCGGCAGCGTCTTCCCCACAGAATCCGCTTCATAATCTTCTGGCGGTGTCATGGTAATACCACCTGTGGCTTCCGTCATCCCATATCCGCTGAGGAGGTTGATATTATTTTGATGGAAAAACTTAAAAATACCCGGATCAAGATAACCGGCGGCGGAAAGTCCCCACTTCAATTGACCACCCGTGATGGCATTCGTTACGTTTGCAATTTCAGCGTCATCAGATTTTTCAATCGGAATAGATGCAGCCACTTGCTCCTGAATCTGAATCCACCGTTTCGGGATGGAAATAAAAACGGATGGTTTGGCAATTTTAAAAGCCCGAAGGAGTGTTTTGAATGAAGTGGATTCAGTAAATGTGTAAGTGGATCCCCAAAAGATGGATCCCATCATTTCAAACCAACGACCGAAAGTGTGATAAAGGGGGAGGTAGCAGAGAAAACTATCTTCCGGACCAATTTTAGGCAATGCCAAAGCACGAGCAAATCGTTTGGTGATGATATTTTCTTGAGTAAATATGATTCCCTTTGGATTGTCCGTCGTACCAGAAGTGTACATGACCGTTGCGAGAGATTGGAGATTTTTGATAGGGGGATTGATGATTTTTGTTTTTTTGCAACGCGTGAGGAAGTCATTCCATTGGTTAGAATCATCAATTTGGATTGTGTTGAGATTGGTCGGATTGCGTTTTGCTTCAGAGAGTAATTCCTTAGCTCGGTCACTGCTTAAGAACAAATATGTGATTTCGGCGTGATCCAACACATAATCCAAATGATCGGGAGAAAGGTTCATGGGGATGGGTACAACACGAATTCCATATGTAAGACAGGCCAAATCAATCAATACACCATTGAAGTGGTTCGGTGTAAAAATGCCTACCGTATCATCATCCTGTAATTGCCCATGAAAATAAGAACCAATGGATTGAACAGCGCCCCATACATCTTCGTAAGAATGGGCAATAATTTCATTTTCTGAAATAGATTGAAACAGGGATTTATCTCCATACCGATCTGCCCGCTGCTTCATCATGGCAGCTACATCATAATTGGATTGAATGATGAGTTGATGTAAAAGGTGAAACCATTCATCCACATTATTATCTTTTGCTATAACTCTATTGACATTGGGGAGATGGCCAATCTCTAAGAAGGCATGGATTGCATCCCTTTCATTCGAATCAATAAGTGCTTGTGCCGAGGCAAATAAGTCATCGGTATTGAATTGACCAATAAAGACTTTTTGGACCATTTTTTGGATTTCAGCCATCGGTAAAATTAGAAAATTCATTCTATACAAACTGCATCTATATAGTTGTTCTGCATATTTGGTTTCAGTAAGTTTTCCCTCGAAACCATTCGATATTAAACATGGCGAAAAAAACAACGTATTCATCCACGCAGGTTGCCAAGTATTTGGCAGACGCGCCTAAGGCCGTCAAATCCTACATAACGGATCTGGAACAGCAGATTCGAAATCTCTCCAATATTGGCTTGGCCCTATCCAAAGAGAAGGATATGAACAAGCTCCTAGAAATGATTTTGGTCGAGGCCAAGCGGATAGCCAACTCTGACGGCGGTACCCTCTACATGATGACGGACGATCAGCGGTTGCGGTTTGAAATCATGATGACCGACTCACTCAATTTTCATATGGGCGGCACATCCGGAGAAGACATCCCTTTTTATCCCGTGAAACTCTACACAGAAGAAGGTGATCCAAACAAATCCATGATTGCAGCTTATGTGGGTCTCACCGGCGATACGGTCAACATTGAGGATGCTTATACGGCCAAGGGATTTGATTTCTCCGGGACGAAAATGTTTGATGAAAAAACCGGTTATCGATCCCAATCTTTTTTAACAGTACCGTTAAAAAATCATGAAGATGAAATTATTGGTGTCCTTCAATTATTAAACGCACAGGATGCCAAATCCAAAAATATCATTCCGTTTGCGTCTGAAGTGCAAGAAATGGTAGAAGCATTGGCCAGTCAAGCCGCTGTGGCCATTACCAACAAAAATCTCATAAAAGATCTAGAAAAATTATTCGAATCCTTTATTAAGCTAATCGCATCTGCCATTGATGCCAAATCACCTTACACCGGTGGCCATTGCGCTCGCGTACCGGAGATTACCATGATGTTGGCGGAGGCGGTGCAGGATACAAAAGATGGTCCATTTGCTGAAGTGGCATTTTCAGATAAAGAAATGTACGAATTAAAGATCGCCGCTTGGCTTCATGATTGTGGAAAAGTGGCCACACCGGAATTTGTGGTTGATAAATCCACCAAACTCGAAACCATTTACGATCGGGTGAATGAAGTGGAGACGCGTTTTGGTATTCTCCGTCGAGATGAAGAAATAAAACGTCTGAAAAAAGAACTGAAGATAGAACGGGATGCATCTTTGCCTGCTGATGAAAAAACAGCAAAAATAAGTGATTTGAAAAAGACTTATAGAAAAACCATCCGACAGTTGAAAGCGGATGAGGAATTTGTGAAAGAATCCAATGTGGGTGGCGAATTTATGTCCGGGGATAAAAAGGCCCGCGTCTATGACATTGCCCAATACAAATGGAAGCCGAACGGTAAAATGGAAAATTTCTTGTCGGATGATGAGG
This sequence comes from Fidelibacterota bacterium, assembly GCA_016845785.1. Classification (GTDB taxonomy): domain Bacteria; phylum Fidelibacterota; class Marinisomatia; order Marinisomatales; family TCS55; genus TCS55. The sequence goes on along the minus strand of JAERSH010000065.1, from coordinate 23,168 downwards.
TGTATAATTTGACCATCCCCAGAGGGACGCTCACACCGGAAGAGCGAAAGGTCATTAATGATCATATTGTGGTCACAATCAATATGTTAGAAGAATTGCCCTATCCCAAACATTTAAGAAATGTGCCGGAATTTGCCGGTGGCCATCATGAAAAATTAGATGGAACGGGATACCCCAAAGGGTTGACCAAAGATGAAATGTCTGTTCAAGCACGGATCATGGCTATCGCCGATATTTTTGAAGCACTCACTGCTCGAGACCGCCCCTACAAAAAAGGGAAAACCTTGAGCCAAGCCATGCGTATTCTTGGCTTTATGAAAAATGATGCCCATATTGATGTGGATCTATTTGATATTTTTGTAAAAGAAAAAATCTACATGAAATATGCAGAGTGCTTTCTGGATCCGGAACAGATTGACGACGTTCAAATTTAAATCCAATTGACCCATGACATTTGAAATTGCATTCGTTCTTGGACTAATCGTCCTTGCATTCATTCTCTTTGTGACGGAAAAGTATACACTAGATGTCACAGCACTTTTGATCTTAAGTATTTTATTCTTGGGTGGGTTTTTAACTCCAGCAGAAGCCATTTCTGGTTTTTCTAATCCTGCAGTCGTCACAATTGGATTATTATTTGTTTTAAGCCATGCCCTACAAAAAACTAGAATCCTTGAATACCTTATTGTACGAATTAATCGATTAGTGACGCGATCTCAAACTCTGGGTTTGGGTGTTTATCTGCTCACGATCGGGTTGGCAAGTGCTCTCATGAACAACACAGCAATTGTGGCCATCTTCATGCCGGTTACCATTCGGATAGCTCACCGATATAAAATGAGTCCATCAAAACTATTAATTCCATTAAGTTATGCGGCCATTATAGGTGGGACCATGACATTGGTTGGTACATCAACTAATTTAATTGTAAATGCGATGTATATTGAAAAGGGGGGTATTCCATTAGGACTATTTGAATTTTCGCGATTTGGAGGAATTAAACTTATTGTAGGATTATTATATATCATCTGGATAGCTCCAAAAATATTGCCTTCAAGAACAGTGACTTCCAGTTTAACAAAGAGTTATCATATGGCAGGATACTTAACTGAAATGCGAGTATCAAATGAATCACCATTGTTAGGCACATCTTGCCTTGAAAGGCAAGTGAATCAAAATTATGATGTGATGGTATTAGATATTCAACGGGAAGGACGATTAATTTCACAAAATGTAGGTGAACAGCAAATTCAAGCTGGAGATATATTATTTGTAAAAGGGACCGTCGAAAGTTTTTTACGGATGAAAGAAGTAGAAAAAGTATCATTACTTACAGATGAAAAATTGACTCAGTCTGAGTTAGAACAAGAAGATAATATTCTCATGGAATGCATGCTTACAGATAAGTCGGATATCGTAGGGCAATCCATAATGCAAAGCAATTTTAGAAATCGGTTTGATGCGTTTATCTTAGCCATTCGTCGCGAGGGGTCAATTCTTAGGAAAAAAATCGCACATGTTGTTCTAAACACTTATGATACCCTCTTGGTCTATGGCCGACGAAAACAATTGGATGAATTGGCCAATAGTGGGGAATTCATTCTATTAGGCGAAGTCCAGGCGGATTTAGTAAAAGTTCGTTTTTGGTGGGTAAGCATCGCAGCCATTTTTTTAACGGTACTATTTGCTGCATTAGGGATATTTCCCATTTTAAAGGGTGCGTTAATTAGTGTTGTCATATTACTTATTTTTAAAGTCGTCACTCCTAATGAGGCGTATCAATCAATCCATTGGCAAGTGATTATCATGATAGCTGCTCTAATCCCTTTAGGTATAGTCATTCAATCATCTGGTACGGCAGAATGGATTGGAGAATCAATAGTGCGACTAATTCAATTGGTCCCACCGGATACCCAGCCGTACGTATTACTAGCTGTTATTTACCTTATCACCATGTTATTAACTGAAATGTCTTCTAATGCGGCTACTGCGATTATTATGACACCCATCGTCATGGCAGTTACAGCACAAATGAATATAGATGCAAGACCATTCATCTTTGGGGTGTGTTTTGCTGCATCGGCATCCTTTGTCACACCTGTAGGATATCAGACTAACCTCATGGTGTATGGCCCAGGCGGGTATAAGTTTTTTGATTATATAAAGGTGGGGCTTCCCTTGGCGTTTATCACATGGATATTAGCGATAATATTTATTCCTATATTTTGGCCATTTTAAAAAATTATGTAACTCTTAATCATTTTTTCCATCAAACGTATAATTAAATGGGGAATAAAATGTCCAAAAACACCAAAATGATTACGGATCAAAACTGGAATTCAGAAGTCGTAAACTCGAATGGATTGGTTATTGTAGACATATGGGCACCTTGGTGTGGACCCTGTCGAATTGTAGGGCCAATTATTGATGAATTAGCCGATGAATATGAAGGCAAAGCCATCATAGGAAAACTCAATGCGGATGAAAATAGCAAGCCAAGTGAATTTGGAGTTACTGGAATACCATCGATTCTATTCTTGAGGGATGGAGAAGAAATTGACCGTGTGGTTGGCGCTTTACCAAAACACGTTCTCAAAGAAAAAATTGATTATCATTTAGCTGCTAAATTAGTGTAGTACACAATTGATGCCCAATAATAGCGATGAAGCCCATTTGGTTAAAATGGCAAAAACGGGGGACAAATGGGCCATCGCTGAAATTGTATCCAGAGAGTCGGGTCGAGTTTATAATCTCGCCCTAAAATTATTACGAAATAAAGAAGATGCAGAAGATGTGCTCCAAGAAACATTCCTAATTTTTATGAATAAGGTTCAATCTTATAGGGGGGAATCATCCTTAAGTACTTGGCTTTTTCGGGTAACAACAAATGTTGCACTAAGTAAAATGCGAGCAAAAGAATTAATCGACAAAGACATTTCTATTCATGACCCAGATTTTGAATCACTTAAAGGATATGAAATTCGGAATTGGCCAAATCATCCTGAAAATGAAATGGACAAAAAAGCATTTAGCGATTGTTTAACAAAAGCACTAAACCGGCTTTCAGAAGATTATAGAGTTGTATTTGTTCTTAGAGATTTAGAAGGGATGTCTACCAAAGAAACTTCAAAAATTCTTGGAATTTCAATTTCGAATGTTAAAGTAAGGTTGATGCGAGCACGACTATTGTTGAGAGATCAATTGGCCATCAAGTTAAAGTGTGTAGAAAGGAGATAATTTGAATCATCATAATCATGACAAGCAACTGTTGGATTCACTCCAGTCTCAATTTGGAAAAGATATTGATTCCGAAGTTATGGAAAATATTGCGAAGCATATGAAAGATTGTCCCGATTGCAAAATTTATGTAGACAGTGTGAAACACACGGTTAAAATTTATCGAACGACAGAAAAGAATCAATCTGTTCCAGAAGATGTTTCAGATCGGTTATTTAAAACGTTAAAATTGAAAAGGCATTCATAATGAAATTGACAATGGCAGTTGGTGTATTAATCATTGGGTATTTTATTGTTCAACACTGGCAACCAAATCAAATTGAGTCTGGAAGATTACTGAATGATACAATTACGGTTGATTCTTTAAGATTAAGAATGAAAATGGAAAAATTAATCCTAATTGATGTAAGAACACCCTCAGAATATCATAATGACCATATCGAAGGCGCACAATTATTACCGCTGGATGAATTACCTAATCGTATTCATGAACTTGATAAATATAGATTCAAGGAATTAATCATGGTATGTCGGTCAGGTAATCGATCTGGACAAGCCACTAATTTTTTAAATAAAAGTGGATTCACAGCAAAAAATATGTTGGGCGGAATGATTAAATGGAACCGATCGAAATGAATAAATATTTGTCAAAGATGACTATTAGAATGGGAGCAGGTATTTTCTTAGGGAGTATGGTTGGTTTTGGTTATTACTATTTTATTGGTTGTGATTCAGGAACATGTGCCATTACTTCCAATCCGATCAATAGTATGATATATGGAACTGTAATGGGGATAATACTATTTTGGCCCACAAATCAAAAAAAGGAAAAATCATGAAATATGGATATAGTAAAATCATTCAACTTGGTATGGAAAAAACGGAAGAAAAAGTTAGGCGAACCCTTCAATCAAAAGGATTTGGAGTTCTCACCGAAATCGATGTGAAAAAAACATTAAAAACAAAATTAGATGTTGATTTTAGGCCATATAAAATTTTAGGCGCTTGCAATCCAAATATTGCCCACCAAGCATTATCAGAAGAACCAGGAATCGGATTGCTATTGCCTTGTAATATAGTGATATGGGATAATGAGGATGGAACCGTTACCCTTTCTGCGATTGATGCCCGACAAATGCTGTCCGTAACGGGTCGAAATGATATGGAACCCTTATCGAATCAAGTTAATCAATTGCTCACAGAAGCTATTGATGCTGTATGATTGAAGATATATTTAATATTGCTATCATTTTTGGAGTATGGTGGCTAATGAGTCGGTTCATCCTGCCAAGAGCAGGGGTACCAACTTGACATAATCCATTTCCTCCGGGTGAGGACGGGCGAGTCGATAAAAAGGAAGAATAAATTATGCCAATGTTTGATTATATTTGTGGACAATGTGAACATACATTTGATGAACTTGTAATTTCAAGTTCAGTTCCAGATTCTGAAATACCATGCCCTAAATGTGGGGCACATCAATCAAAGAAACAATTGTCAGCGCCATCAGTCTCAGTGGAGTCATCATTTGACCCCGGATGTGCAAAGCCAAGTTGCGCCGCTCCAGCGGGTCCAGGGTTTGGATGAGTCAATTAATGCTACGGTCGTAGTAAGGAAAATATAATGAACAGATTTATTTACATTTTTCAATTGGGTTTTTTATTCTCGTGCGTTCAACAGCCAGAATTAGATCTTCAAATTCATGGTGCATTAAAAGAAATCATGCATAAAGGAGCTCGCCAGGGGGTTGTTCAATTATCTGAGGTCATAAATGATGATCATGTTTATGGTATTGGCGCGATGGAAAACTTGGATGGTGAAATCCTAATCATGGATAGTCAATTGCTCATAAATCGGGCAAAACCTTACGGAATACCCACAGGTCAAACAATACCTGATAAAAATAGTAAAGCCTTATTATTAGTGACGGCGAAGGTTAATGATTGGCAAACCATTCAAATCAATCAAGAAACAGATTATTATTCAATCGATTCCAAAATAAAAGCAGAAGCAAAAAAAGTTGGGGTGGATATAGAAAACCCCTTTCCATTCATTATTACGGGAGAGTTTAGCGAAATCGATTGGCATATTATTTCACCCCAAAGTCCAGACGGCAGCCATGATGATCATTTAGCAAAATCATGGAAAAGGAAGGATTCAAATACTCAAGGGAAAATTTTAGGGTTTTACTCTGAGAAACATCAAGCAGTATTTACACATCACACTCGATATACGCATATGCATATTTTATATGAATCTGATGCACTCTCCGGCCATATAGATGGTCTAAAACTTAATGCAGATTGGCAGATTTCCTTTCCTAAATAATCAGATATACAATTTAATTCTCAGATATATAACCGCTAAATTCCGCGCTGATGAATTTTGATAATAATCGCCATTCGCGGCTTCAATCCTTTTTAGATCACCCGACCAAATCCATGTGGACATTGGCTATCCCCATCATTGCGGGCATGGGGATTCAAACTTTATATACTATAGTGGATATGATTTTTATCGGCAAACTAGGCGGTGATGCCATCGCGGCTGTGGCATTTAATATGCCCGTATTTTTTATGGTTCTGGGTTTATCATTCGGATTGGGGAGTGGCGTAACTGCTTCCATTGCACGGTTCATTGGTGCGGACGATAAGGCGAATGCAGATAATGCGGCTGAACATTCAGTGGCGATGGCGATGGCGATTAGTGCCGTGCTAACCACATTGGGGTTGACCCGTGGTCCTGAAATCCTTACCAAAATGGGATGTACACCAGAAGTATTACCTCAAGCATGGGAATATTTAAAGGTAAGCTGCTATGGTATGTCATTTGGCATATTCTCAATGTTTTTTAGATCCATATTAGCTGGAGAAGGAGATATGAAACTCCCCATGATGGTCGCGGGTTTGGGCACAGTTTTTAATATCATTTTGGATCCCATTTTTATTTTTACACTGGACTTTGGTGTGGCAGGCGCCGCATGGGCCACAACCATTAGCCAAATCATTGTTTTTATAATTTTCGTATTTATGCTATTTGTAAAAGAACATGCTTATGTCAAATTCAGAATGCGGGATTTCAAACCGTCTCGATTTATCATTCAGGACATTGTCAAGGTGGGTATTCCCGCATCCATGTCTATGATGGTCATGTCAATTGGCCAATTAGTCTTTAATCGAATGCTGGTATCGTATTCAACTAATGCTGTTGCAGCGTATCAGGTTGGAGGTCGGATTGACATGGTAGTATTTCTCCCTATAATGGGTATCGCATCGGCGCTAACTACAATGGTAGGTATGTTTTTTGGTGCAAAAGAATCAGAAAAAATCAAATATATTACCAAATATGGGATATCGAGAGCCGTGTTAATTACGGCGACTGGTTCAACCTTACTATTTACTTTAGCCCCATCTGTTGTGACCGTTTTCACTCAAGAGTCAGTTATTCAATCGATTGCGGTAGATTATTTAAGAATCATTGCATTCATTTTTCCATTAATAGCAATTGGAATGACAATCGGGCGGATATTGCAAGGGATCGGGTTGGGAATGCCCTCACTCATCATCACCGTGATTCGTGTCATTGGGGTGGCCGGTCCTTTGGCCTATTATTTTACCCATGTCCTCAATAAACCGGTAGAATGGATGTGGTATGCCATGGTCATTTCCGGTATTGTGGCCACCATCATTTCTATTGTTTGGCTTCGGTGGGCATTTCGTAAATTGTTACCTGCAGAACCAACCTAGAAGGAGGTTACATGGCTTTGCTTACATCGGATGCTATCCAACAAGAATTGGCATCCATGGATGGATGGATATTTCAAGGTAATGTCATCCATAAAAACATTAATTTTGATACCTATATGGCGGGGATTGCCTTTATAAATAAATTGGCTGACATTGCGGAAGCCAATAATCATCATCCTGATTTAACCGTAGGATGGTGTAAAGTGGGTGTGACCTTTACATCCCATGATCAAGGCGGTGTCACCGGCCAATGTATCACCATGGCTAAAGCTGTAGATACACTTTTATAATTCTAAACCCATCCATAACATGAAAAAATATTTTTACACCATCACCTTCTTAGTCTCAATAGCATTCAGCCAACAAATTACAAAAGCCACACGGTCGACTGTTGATCCAACCATTGATGGTAATGTGTTAAACGACCCGGCCTGGGAGGATATCCCTGCCGTAACAACCTTTATTCAAAAGACACCGGATGAAGGCAAAAATGCATCAGAAAATACTGTGGTGAAAGTGGCTTATTCTGACCATACATTTTTTGTTTCCGTCGTATGCTATGATTCCTCATCGGATGCCTTGGTGGTTTCAGATACAAGGCGGGATTCTCCTCTCAATACTTCTGATAGCTTCTCATTCATTATCGATACCTTTAAAGATTACCAAACCGGTTATCTATTTGGCACAAATCCTGCCGGCATTGAATATGATGCCCAGATTACCGGTGGTGGCGAAGAGGGTGGCATGATGCGTCGATTCAGTATGGGTACCGGTGGAGGGTTTAATGTGAATTGGGATGCGGTTTGGGAAGTGGAGACCCAACGGGGCGAATATGGATGGAGTGCAGAATTTGCTATTCCTTTTAAAACCTTACGGTACAAAAAAGAAAAAGATCAATCTTGGGGAATTAATTTTGAACGGGTCATCGCTCGGAAAAAAGAGGAGGTGCATTGGGCACCCGTTTCCAGGCAATTTACAATGACGCGACTCATCTCTGCCGGAACCTTAACCCATATGAATGTGCCCAATGCCAGAAATATTAAAGTGATGCCTTATGCCTTAGGGCAGAATAATAAAGTTAAAGGTGAAACATCATCTTCCGAGAGTGACAGTAATTTCGGTTTGGATGCGAAGGTAAGTGTCAGTTCAACCATGACATTAGATTTGACTTATAATACAGATTTTGCCCAAGTAGAAGCCGATGACCAACAAATTAATTTGGATCGGTTCAGCTTATTTTTCCCTGAAAAACGGGCATTCTTTTTGGAGAATGCAGGCCTCTTTTCTGTGGGAACTGGCGGTGGGTTTTTTGGTCCGGATATTGAAATGTTTTTCAGCCGTCGAATTGGTGTGGGGCCAGAAGGAACACCAGTCCCAATATTAGGAGGTGGAAGATTGACCGGTACACTGGCCGGGATGAAAATTGGTATGCTGAGTATGGGAACAGATGCGGTTGAAGATGTGACTGAGGCGAATCAATATTCAGTTTTTCGATTAAAAAAAGAATTGCCCAATCGTACCCATATTGGCGGTATGATTACGGCACTAGACCATGGCGGTGCAGATGGATATTTGAATCAAGCTTATGCTGTAGATGCCCAAGTGGGGATTGGTGAATTGAGTAAAATCATTGTATTTGCAGGGCGCACCGATACTCCCGATTTAGATAAAGACAAAGCCTATGCATATCATATCGAATTGGCCAGAGATACCAAACAAATTTCATCATCATTATCTTATGATGAAGTGGGCGCCAGTTTTAATCCTGAAATGGGATTCTTGAAGCGAGAAAATTATCGCAAATGGTCCGGTCGGATATTTACGCGGTTTCGCCCAGAAAATAAATTAGGATTACTTGAAATTCGTCCTCACATCAATTTTGACGGCTACTGGAAAATGAATGATTTCCAGGAGTCAGGTCGATGGCACATTGACAACCATTGGGAATTTCGATCCGGGTTTGAATTCCATACTGGGGTGAATTTGGTAAAAGAGGGTGTATCCTCTCCCTTTGAAATTGCAAAAGATGTGGTGGTACCTGCAGGGACATACGATGATAAAGAGATTCAAATTTTAATTATGACTGATCGGTCCAAGCCCATCAGTTTTTTCACCATGAACCGGATTGGTGGGTTTTTTGGTGGCGACCGAATCAATGTGACGCCCACCATTCAGTATCGGTATAAAGATAAAATTACATCAGAATTCAGCTCAAACTATAATAAAGTAGAATTGCCCGGAGGAAACTTCACCACCAATTTATTACGAGCGAGAATAACATACGCATTTACACCAAAGATGTATGTGCAAACTTTACTCCAGTATAATAGTCGGTCAGATCAATGGTCCATGAATGGTCGATTTATTTGGCAGCAATCGGCAGCCACCGGTTTATACATTGTATATAACCACATGCAGGATTATGATGGAATTCCGATAGAGTCTAGCACGAAATCCTTTGTGGTTAAATACAGTTATTTATTTGATGCCTTTTAACTAGAAATTAATAGAGGGTAAAATGTCTTTAGAACAAGGATATCAATATTGGTCATCAAAAATTGATCAGCCCATAATTGGGGACTGGCATGAGATGACGCAAGGGCGAATCGACCAATTCGCAGAAGCGACAGGGGATTTTCAGTGGATTCATGTGGATTCGGAACGATCGGCGAAAGAATCGCCATATGGCGGTACAATTGCCCACGGATTTTTAACATTATCTTTAATTCCTCTGTTAACGGATGATATGAACCTTGGGGGAATCCCTGTGCAAAACATCAAACAATTTGTGAATTATGGCACCAATAAAGTGCGATTTATGTCGCCTGTAAAACCGGGAAATATGGTTCGATCAAATTATCATATTGTTAGTGTTGAAAAAATGCGGCGCAAAGCATTGCGTGTCATCAAAAAAGTAACCATTGAAATACAGGGATCGGCCAAGCCTGCCTGTGTGGCTGAAACGGTTACATTAATCTTTTTCTGATTTAATTCTACGATTAGATTTTACTTGCCCTTTCGGGGCGTCTAAAGTGTATATTGCTAACACTGTTAGATAGCAAATATACAGAATACAATGCGTCGGGGATCAAATAAACATTTAACGCAGGAAGAAATCCTGTATGCCGCACGTCGCCTCCTCATCACAGACGGCTATGAGGGGTTGTCTATGCGGAAGCTTGCTGCCAAATTGAATTGTCAGGCACCCACCTTATATTATTACTATAAAAATAAAACAGCCATTATTGAGGAGCTTATTGAAGAAGGGTTTAGAATGTTAATTGAAGCGGATAAAATAACGGCAGAAAAAAATATAACTCCTTTTGAAAAAATTGAAGAGTTCTGTAGAAATTATATTGATTTTGCTACTCAAAACCCAGGGTACTATTTTGTTATGTATTCAATGAAGTTGGATTCGGATCATCTGCGGGAAAAAATATATGAAGAAGAACGAATTCTAGGTGGTATTCTTCTAGGTATCGTGAAGGAAGGGGTAGCAGATGGATCGGTAAAGGCAAAAAATCCTTTATTGATTATTACCTATACATGGTCTGTCTTGCATGGTCTGGTCACTAATCTTTCCGGAGGTAGAATGGATCCTAGATTTGATACAATTACGCTGACAGAAAGTATTTTAGAAGTATTATTTAATTCATATAAAACACCGCTGGAATTAGAAGTGGCGTAAGTTTTTTTTACTTGACATTCTAACGTTGTAAGATAACAAAATGATTAAGGAAAAAATATGAGAGAAAATATGTTTAATGAGGAACTGCAATTGTTCCGAGATATGGTTCAGTTATTCATTAAAAATGAAATTATACCGAATGTGGAAGAATGGTCCAAAGCCGGTGTTGTATCTAGAGAAATATGGCGGAAAGCAGGTGAAACTGGATTATTGGGCACAGACGCACCGGAAGTATATGGGGGTGCCGGCATTAATGATTTTAGATATAATACAGTCATTATAGAAGAGATATGGCGGAGTGGAGTGGCCATTGGCTTTAGCATCACGAATGATTTGGTCATCCCTTATTTAATGCGTTATGCCACGGATGAACAAAAACAACGTTGGATTCCCAAATTGTGTTCAGGAGAACATGTTTCCGCTTTGGCCATGACAGAGCCCATAGCAGGCAGCGATGTGGCGGGGACAAAAACAACAGCCATTCTAAATGGCGACCATTATGTTGTGAATGGGCAAAAGACATTTATCACCAATGGCGTATTGGCAGATTTAGTGATTGTAGCCGTAAAGACAGATCCACAGGCAGGTGCCAAAGGGATGAGCTTATTGGTTCTTGAACGGGGGATGGAAGGGTTTACCCATGGGAGCCCATTTGAAAAAATTGGTCAAAAATCACAGGACACTGCGGAGATATTTTTCAGTGATGTAAAAGTGCCTATAGAGAATAGACTTGGCGAGGAGGGAAGAGGATTTCAATATCTTATGGAAAATCTGCCCCAAGAACGGATGACCATTGCAGTAGGCGCCATGGCCGCGGTAGAAGCTATGTTGGATTACACGATTGAGTATTGTCAGGAGCGGAAGGCATTTGGTCAATCCATTGGTTCATTCCAAAATTCAAAATTCAAATTAGCAGAAATGAAAACCGAAGCAGAGGTGGGGCGTGTTTTTATCGATGACTGCATCCTTCAATTGAATGCAAAAACACTTTCACCAGAAAAAGCTGCCATGGCCTATGCCTCCTATTCAGAATCATTCAAAAGTGGTGGTTGGAATGCCTACTTTATTTCCACCATGGAGCAATTTGATTATGATGCCGAATATGTAAGTAGTGTTGAACTCGGGTATAAATCAACAATGATGAATAATCGACTTCGCTTGAATGCAGCGTATTATACATCCAAGTTTACTGATTTCCAGGTGTATCAATTCCAACAAACCACAAAAGGTCAAACCTTTATTACCCTAACAAATGCGGGTAAGGTGTCCTCTAGCGGGTTTGAATTAGAAGCCAGTTTCATCCCCGTCTCCGGATTAACACTTAGCGCTACCTTGGGCAACAATGATACCAATTATGATGAATTTAAAGATGGCGGTGGCCCGGGTGTTGATTATTCGGGGAATAAACTTGAATTCTCTCCTGAAAATAATAATAGTTTCTCCATAGACTATCGTTATCCAGTTGGAAACTTTGGTCGATTGAAATTTCATTATGACAAAGCGAATAAAGCCGGTTTCTTCACCAATAATAACAATAACAAAGAAACCAATTGGGTTGAGGCGCATTCGATTGCAAACCTTGGGGTCGGACTTGAAGCTGCCAGCGGAAAATGGTCGATCAACTATGTAATTAACAACTTAGATGACACAGAATATCTGATTAATAAAACGGAAAGTTTTTTGAGATTCCCTCGTGTACACAGGGGATTACCTAAAACATCCAAGTTTTCTGTGAAATACAATTTCTAACTAATCTAATAGGCTGTTCTCTAAGTCTCAAAGGTTGTAAAAAAAGGGGCTTCTATGGTTTTTTAGAAGCCCCTTTTTTCTTGTTAAAATTAAATCTTCCCCTGCGGAAGAATGGGAAAACTAATCGTACATTCGGTTCAATATGAATTCACTCTTCACTGAAATAAGTCAGGAAATTGTTAGCGGTATCGCACTTGGATCAATATACGCATTGATTGCCCTAGGGTTTATCCTGATATATAAAGCAACAGAAGTAGTGAATTTTGCACAGGGTGAACTCATGATGGTAGGGGCCTATGTTAACTTCTTTCTGATTCAGTCCTTTACAAGCAGTATGGGTGCACCTACATTTTTGACATTTATATTGGGACTTCTAGGGTCTATTATATTTGCGGTTCTGTTCGGTTGGTTTTTAGATTTAATTATCAACCGACCCATGAAGGATGAACCGGTATTTTCAATTATTATGGCTACAATTAGTATTGGAATTGTTTTAAGAGCAATTGTAGGACTAATCGCTGGTCCCATGAGTTTAGTCCCCAAGTCACCTTTTGGTGGTGCTCATATTCAATTGAGTGGTATTATTATCTCCATCTTGGATCTTTTTATTATCGGTGCTGCTATTGCATTGGTAGCAGTATTTTACTACTTCTTTAACAAAACACGCTGGGGGCTTGCTATGCAAGCAACCTCTGAGGATCCAATCGCTGCAGAATTGATGGGCGTACCTGTGAATAAAGTATATTCATTAGTATGGATTTTTGCTGCCATAGTTGCTGCCGTAAGTGGTGTATTATTGGCACCGCGTGCTGCCATTTTAGATACGAATATGGGCTTTCTGGGTCTAAAGGCATTCCCAGCTGCGGTATTGGGTGGGTTTGGTTCCATTCCCGGTGCAATCGTTGGTGGGGTTATTTTGGGTATTATTGAAACAGTTAGTATGGGAACATTATCATTCCATTTTCAATGGGTAAAAGAAATAAATGATATTATTGTATGGATTGTGTTGATCGCAGTATTGATGATTCGTCCAACTGGAATTTTAGGGACTGAGGAGATTAAAAAGGTATAATGAAGGGTCGGTACGCAGACGAAAATATAAAATGGATTCCTGCCTTAATCGGGTTGGTGATTCTATTGCCCTTTATGTTGAAGGGAATCACGTTTAGTTATAAGTATTATCTTTATATTTTAAACACCATCGGAATTTATCTCATTCTCACCGTAGGGTTGGATATCCTATCTGGGTACACCGGGTTAATTTCGCTGGGGCATGCAGGGTTTATGGCCATTGGTGCCTATACGTCAGCTATTTTGGTCGATCAAGTGGGACTGCCCTTTGGGTTTTCACTGGTGCTTTCGCCCATCATCGCCGGCTGCTTTGGATTTATTATTGGTTTTCCGGCCCTGCGGGTTTCGGGGATGTATTTGGGGTTGACCACCATGGGATTTGGTTTTATAATTCGTCGTTTAATTATAGCACTCCGTGAATGGACTCAAGGATCTGGTGGCCTCGCAGTATCCTCGCCAAAACTATTTGGGTATACATTTAATGGTGACTGGGCAAACTATTTTCTGGTTTGGACCTTGGCCATACTGTCTATAGTTGCGTCACGTCGAATGATGAAGTCAAAGGTTGGAAGGGCATTTATGGCGATTCGTGACTCTGAGCAAGCCGCAGAGGCCTCCGGCATCAATCTTGCCCAATATAAAATGATGTCATTTTTTATTTCCGGTGTCTTCGCAGGATTAGCCGGCGTGCTCATGGCCCATACCAATCACTTCATTTCTACCGATCATTTTGATAATATGTTATCGATATACTTTATTATTATGGTTTTGGTCGGTGGAATTGGATCCATCTATGGTGCAGTGCTAGGAACAATATTTATCGTATTATTAGAAAATTTGATTGTGCCGGTAATTGAGGAATGGCTCCATGTTTTATTTCAGATAGAAGCTGGGGACATTGAATCTCTTATATTCGGTCTCATTATGTTTCTTTTTATTATTTTCCAACCGACAGGATTATATGGTATGTGGTTAAAAATTAGAATCTATTGGAAGTTATTTCCATTTAATCCAAAGCAACGCTTTACTTAATATGTGCTGAGGAAATGGTTTACTATGAAAAAATTTATATCATTCAATTTGACTGCATCCATATTTTTTGTATTGGGTTGTAGTGGTCCATCAGGATCGCCCGGTATTTCAGACAATGAAATTTTAATTGGTAATGTGCAGGACTTGAGCGGTCCTATGAAGGAATTAGGGAAATTGCTGCCTTCAGGATCGAATTTGTATTTAGACTATGTTAATAACAATGGCGGCGTTCACGGTCGCAATGTTAGAATGCTAGTAGAGGATGCCCAATATAATCCCCAAAAGACTGTAGCCGTTGTCAAAAAATTAATCGAAAAAGAACAAATATTCTGTTTATATAATGTGATTGGGACTTCCCCGGTAGAGGCAATTCGGCCATTGCTGGAAGAATCAGGAGTCCCATTAATTGCACCTGCCACCCAGTCCGGGACCATGTCAGATATGAGTCGCCCAGCAGCACGATATATTTTTCATACAGATACAGGATATGACATACAGGCAGGTATATTAACAGAATATGTAATTAAATTGGATCCTAATGCAGTGATCGGAGTAATTTATCAAGATGATGATTATGGTGATAATGTTCTAAAAGGAATTGAGGCGATTGAATATGAATTAAATATATCTGTGCAAAAGGAAGCCTTTCAACGGGGTGCGACTGAATTTTCTGGACAAGTAATGAACCTTATGAAAGGTGGGTGTACACATGTCATCATCGCTGGAATCGTTAAGGAACCCATCATTATCATGAAAACCGCCGAAGCCATGGGATTCTCACCACAATTTTTAGGAATCAGTCCAACGATGGATCATCGTGTTGCATTGGCAGCTGGCTCAGCAGGGGAAGGATTTATAGCCGCTAATTTTGCCTATTTATGGGATTCAGATAACGAAATTCCTAACTTATACCGTGAGCTTTGCGAAAAGGCGAATGTACCAGTAGCCATGAGAGGCATGTATCATTATTATGGTTTTACGACTGCCATCATTTTGGTAGAGGGGCTTAATAGAGCTGGTAAAAACCCAACTCGGAAAAAATTAATAAGAGGAATGGAAACTTTTAATAATTGGAATATGGCTGGCACCCAACCAATTACATATAGCAGAAATGATCATGCGGGAGCAGAAAGTGTCATTTTAGTGCAAGTAAAAGATGGTGTTCAGCAAACGATTTCCACTTGGTTAGAATAATAAATTTAATGTTAAAAAAGGAGTCAATAATAATGAAACACATGATTAAATCGATGATTGCTATACTATGTGTCACCATGATTGGTTGTGGTAGCGGTGCAAAATCACCCGGCGTGACTGATGCAGAAGTCGTAATCGGGACTACATCAGATCTTAGCGGTCCAGCAAAGGAATTAGGAGCCCTAATTACAGGGGGTGAACAAATGTATATCAACCATATTAATTCACAGGGTGGTGTACATGGTCGGAAGATCAAATTGCTCGTTGAAGATGCTCAATACAATCCACAAAAAACAGTAGTTGCGGTAAAAAAACTCATTGAAAAAGAACAGGTATTTTCATTGTTTGCTATACTTGGAACTTCACCTACAGAAGCAATTAGAAGCTTATTAGTGGAGAATGAAATTCCATTAATCGCACCTGAGTCCCAATCAGGAACCATGTCCGACTTAAGCCGCCCTGGAAGCAAATATATTTTTTCTACTGAGGTTGGTTATAATCGCCAAGGGGAGATTATGGTGAATTGGATCATGAATCAAAACCCAGATGCAACTATTGGTGTGATTTATCAGGATGATGATTACGGTGAAAACGCGCTTGAAGGATTAAAAAACGCAGAAGAAAAGCATGGAATTTCTATTCAAAAGGAAAGTTTTCAGCGTGGAACTACAGATTTCACCGGTCAGGTAGGGAACGTAATGAAAGGTGGATGTGACTATGTATTAATAGCTGCCATTGTCAAAGAGCCGATCATTATAATGAAAACCGCAGCAGCCATGGGATACAAACCGCAATTTATGGGATTTGGACCCACAATGGATCACCGTGTTGGTCTAGCCGCCGGAAAAGCAGGTGAAGGATTTATTTCAGCAAATGGTGCATATATGTGGAATTCTGACCACCCATCAGCAGTAGAATACAGAGAACTATGCAATCAATATGAAGTACCTGAAAAAATGAGAGGCATGTATCACTTCTATGGTGTTACTGCTGCTAAAGTACTTGTTGAAGGATTAACCCGTGCAGGGGAAAACCTATCTCGCACCGGCCTAATAAAAGGAATGGAATCCATTAAAGATTGGGATGAAACAAATCTTCCTCCAATTACTTGGGGTCCGAATGACCGACAGGGATCTGATCAAGCAATGCTCATCCAGATTAAGAATGGTAAACAAATCCCAATAGCTGGATGGATGAAATAGAATAATTAGAATTGAGGCACCGACATCCCGGTGCCTCAAACCAAAATAAGATTAATGAGTCAACTTAACGTCAATAATGTAACCATGCGGTTCTCTGGTGTTGTGGCCCTGAATGATGTATCAATCAGTGTGAATGAAGGAGAAATTTTCTCTTTGATCGGTCCCAATGGTTCTGGTAAATCTACTCTGTTTAACTGCATCAATGGGTTTAATCGACCCCAAGAGGGGAAAATTAATTACAATGGGTATAATCTAAATAAAACGCCATCTCATGATGTGATCAAGACGGGTATTTCGCGCACATTTCAAAACATTCAAAATGTGCCTTATATGACGGTTTTGGACAATGTGCTGTTGGGTGCCCATAACCGCATTGATGCCAAATTCACTTTGAATCGATGGTTCATTCGATCATATCGAGAGAAAGAAGAAGCATTGGCCTTAGAGGTTATGGATTTTTTAGGTATTGCTAATTATGAATCTAAATATATGAGTGGGCAACCTTATGGCATTCAAAAGTTAGTTGAAATTGCTAGAGCATTAATGCCAAAACCAGAGCTTATTCTAATGGATGAGCCAGCCGCAGGAATGAATGACCAAGAAACATATGAAATTGCAAAAATTATTGGTGAAATCAGGGATCGACTTGGTATTACGGTTATGGTTGTAGAGCATGATATGAATTTGGTGATGAGTATTTCTGACCGTGTTGGTGTATTGGACTCTGGCAAGATAATTACCGTTGGTCTCCCTGCAGAAGTAAAAGCGCACCCCAAGGTATTAAAAGCGTACCTAGGAGAAGGATTCGATGCTTAAGCTGATTGGTATAGAAACCTATTATGGAAAAATAAAAGCGCTCCATGGTGTTTCTCTTGAGGTGCTAGAAGG
Organism: Fidelibacterota bacterium; assembly: GCA_016845785.1. Lineage (GTDB taxonomy): Bacteria > Fidelibacterota > Marinisomatia > Marinisomatales > TCS55 > TCS55. The sequence continues at coordinate 5,361 of JAERSH010000065.1, read as the reverse complement.
ACAGTTGGTATGTATATTGGGTGCCAATGGGGCTGGAAAATCCACCATCCTGAAAACCATTAGCGGATTGGTTGAGCCGGAATATGGAACCATCCATTTTAATGAAAAACGCATTGACCGAATGGATGGGGAAGAAATTGTTAGGATGGGGATTGGTCACGTACCTGAATGGCGGCGGATTTTTGGCGAATTAACTGTAGAAGAAAACTTGCTTATGGGTGGGTTTCTATTAAAAGATAAAGAATTAGTACATGCTCGAATGGAGGAAGCGTTTCAACATTTCCCCATTTTGAAAAAAAGGAAAAGTCAGCAAGCAGGGAATATGAGTGGGGGAGAACAGCAAATGTTGGCCATCTCGCGTGCGCTTATGTTGAAGCCCAAATTGTTACTACTTGACGAACCTTCTTTAGGGCTATCACCATTATTGGTTCAGGATATTTTTGCAACGATTAAAGAATTGCATAACGCAGGGACAACCATTTTACTAGTTGAACAAAATGTAAACCAAGCATTAAAGATCGCCGATTATGGGTATGTTCTTACCACGGGTAAAATTTTCTTAAGCGGCACCTATGACGAATTGTTGGAAGAAGAAAAAGTCCGTGAACAGTATTTAGGTGAGGGTAAATACAACCGCCGTGCTAAAGTGTGGAGTGGATGATGAATATCGATTTTAATACATATAACACACTACCAAAATTATTCTGGCGCCTGGTAACCGACTTTTCAGATGACATATCTATTTGGGATAAAAAAGAAGGATTATGGCAGTCCACGACCTGGGGAGAATATGGTAACCACGCCCGGGATATTGGCAATGCCTTATTGGCATCCGGAATTAAAAAAGGGGATAAAATTTCCATTCTGAGTCAGACCAGGAGCGAATGGGTTTATTGTGATATGGGTATCATTTCTATAGGATGTGTGACTGCGCCTATTTATCACTCGAATACTAATGAACAGGTTTTTTATATAGCAGATCAAAGTGATAGTGTTCTTGTATTTGTAGAAGACCAAGAACAGTTAGATAAAATGTTAGCCATTTGGGATCGATTACCCAATATAAAACAAATTGTTGTCATGGATCACTTTATGCCTTCAGATCTCCCGAATGTTTGCTCTCTAAAAAACTTTATTAAATTGGGTCACCAATATGGTAGGGAGAATCCAGACCAATTTGTAGAATCAATTCAAGCGGGAAAACCAGACGATCTTATTAGTTTTACATACACATCTGGTACGACTGGAAATCCAAAAGCCGGGATGTATACGAGCCGAAATATCATATCAGGATCTAAAGAATTACCAAAGGCTATTGGGATAAATAGGGAAGATTTTTATGTGTGTTTCCTGCCTATGGCCCATATTGCAGAACGATTGGTTGGACATTTTATTCGATTATACACAGGACATGCGGCTGCTTTTGCAGAAAGCATTGAGGATATGCCGCAAAATATTCGGCAAACCGGTCCGACGGTTGTTTTTGGCACCCCTAGGGTCTGGGAAAAATTTTATGCCAAAATAATGACTGGAATAGATGATGCTACATGGATACAACAAAAAATTTACCATTGGGCAATTAATCTTGGAAGAATAATAAGTGATAAGAGAATTGCAAACGAGCCCTTGTCAATTTGGCTTCGTACAAAAGGATGGCTTGCGCATTTATTAGTATTAGAAAAAATAAAAGATATTTTTGGTGGAAATATCCGCTGTATGATCACTGGTGCTGCGCCTATATCAAAAGAGATTATTCATTTTTTCAATTGGGTAGGCGTAGAAGTATATGAAGCCTTTGGTATGACCGAAACATCTGGAATTATTACCATGAATTCTGCAGGGAAAACCAAAATAGGTTCTGTAGGGTTGCCCATTAAGGGGACCGAAATAAAAATTATGGACGATGGTGAAATTTGTTGCCGTGGCGAACAAAATATACAGGGATATTATAAAAATGAGGAAGCGACCGAAGAATTGCTTAAACCCGATGGAGAAGGTGGGTTTTGGTTGCATACGGGAGATGTGGGCCATGTAGACGAGGATGGTTACTTATTTATTACCGATCGCAAAAAAGATATCATCATTACGGCTGGTGGAAAAAATGTAGCACCTCAAAACATTGAAAATCTGATGAAAACTAGCCCCTATATTTCCCAGGCGATGGTAATTGGAGATAAAAAACCATACTTAACCATGTTGGTTACATTAGATGAAGATGAGATTACCAAATTTGCTAGAGACCGTAAAATTCTTTATCAAGATTTAGGAGATTTGACCAAAAAAGAAGAAGTAGTCGATTTATTAAATCATGTCATTAAAGAAAAAAATCATGAATTGGCTTCTTATGAATCCATCAAAAAGTTTCGAATACTAGAAGAAGAGTTAGATCAAGATAAAGATGAAGTAACCCCAACATTAAAGGTTAAACGTAAAGTGGTAACAGTAAACAATATAGACCTGATCAATAGCATGTATTCGGGTAAATAGTCATTGGTGAATGAAAATTTTTTCTATTTAACCAACCATAATTAACGCCAAGTATATATCAAAAACATTATGGGAATTGATTTGGCCATCAATAATGCATTTAAACCGATCGCGAAGGTTTTTTCGGATGTAGTCTTTTTTACCGTTTCCATCGGCGGCCACGAAGTCCCTTTGATTGTCCTTTGGCTTGTGGTTGGGGCGATCTTTTTTACCTTTTATTTACGCTTTATCAATATCCGAGGATTTACCCATGCGCTCAAAATCACACGAGGAGATTATTCAGATCCCAACGATCCCGGTGAAGTAACCCATTTTCAAGCATTGGCCACAGCCATATCCGGTACAGTAGGTGTTGGGAATATTGCCCATGTGGCCATTGCTATATCCATTGGTGGTCCCGGTGCTGCCTTCTGGATGATGGTGGCAGGATTTTTTGGAATGGCGTCCAAATTCGCTGAATGTACACTGGGTGTCAAATATCGAAAAGTGAATGAAGATGGTTCCATCTCCGGTGGACCCATGTATTATCTTGATCGAGGATTATCTGAATTAGGCCGTCCTCGTTTGGGCAAGGTCATGGCCCATTATTATGCGTTTTGTATCATTATTGGTGGTTTTGGTGCAGGGAGCATGTTTCAGTCCAATCAGGCCTATGTTCAATTTGTGAATGTAACTGGCGGTGCCGAAAGTTTCTTTGCTAATAATGGCTGGCTTTTTGGATTGTTGATTGCTTTATTGGTGGGTGTGGTCATCATTGGGGGCATTAAAAAAATTGCCAATGTAGCCGGGAAATTAGTGCCATTTATGGCTTTACTCTATCTCTCCACAGGGTTGTTGGTTATTGCATTTAATCTTGATCGTATCCCCGGTGCGGTGGGTGTAATTTTAAATAATGCTTTTTCACTCCAAGGCGCGGGTGGCGGTATGATTGGTGTTCTATTGCTGGGATTCCGGAGGGCAGCATATTCCAATGAAGCAGGCATCGGTTCCGCTGCGGTTGCCCATTCAGCCGTGAGTACCAAAAAACCCGTCACAGAAGGATACGTGAGTTTATTGGAGCCATTTATTGATTCAATCGTGGTAAGCCCCGTCACAGCTTTGGTGATCACGGTTACAATTTATGATCCAGGCGCACCGCCCACTTCATTGTCTGGGGTGGAGTTGACCTCCGCTGCTTTTGGGAGTGTCTTTCCATTCTTTCCTTATATTTTAGCCGTGGTGGTTATGCTGTTTGCTTATTCCACTATTATTGCTTGGTCCTATTACGGCAGAGAAGGATGGATATATCTATTTGGGAATAAGAAAAAAGTAATCAATGTCTATAATGCAATATTTTGCGGATCCGTTGCTTTGGGTTGTATGACCCAGTTGGATTCCATTTTGGATTTTTCAGATGCCATGATATTTGCCATGGCATTGGCTAATTTTTTGGGATTGTATATGCTGGCACCCATTGTGAAAAGAGAAATGCAATCCTATGAAAAGGATATGCCCAACCTAAAAAGCCATCGAAATTCATGAAGAATAATTTTCCGACCAAAGCCCAAGCCGTCATTATTGGTGGGGGCGTAGCAGGGTGCAGTGTAGCCTATCATCTGGTAAAACGGGGATGGAAAGACATTGTATTGCTAGAGCGGAAGCAATTGACATCCGGTACAACTTGGCACGCGGCGGGACTTCTTGGCCAGTTACGTGCGACCCATAGCCTAACTCGATTGGCCAGATACTCATCAGAATTATATGCGCGATTAGAGAAGGAAACGGGACAAAGTACAGGCTATGATGAGGTAGGTTCCCTGTCCATTGCTAGTGATGAAGAACGGATGGAGGAACTTCTACGGGGTGCATCCATGGCTCGCTATTTTGGGATTGAGGTCAATGAACTCACCCCATCAGAATTAAAAAAGATGTGGCCATTGCTTCATACAGACGATTTGGTAGGGGCGGTACATATTGTAAAGGATGCTCAATTAGGTCCCTCAGATGTAACCATGGCATTGGCCAAAGGGGCCAAAATGGGTGGTGCCCAATTTTTTCAAAATACGAAAGTGAATGCCATCCAATTCAGTGAGGGGAAGATCACCGGTGTAGCCACGGATAAAGGGAATATTGAAACAGATGTGGTGGTGAACTGTGGTGGCATGTGGGCACGTGAAATTGGTAAAATGTGCAGTGTAGATATTCCACTCCATGCGGCGGAACACTTTTATATTATAACAGATAAAATTCCCGGAATTGATTCAAAATTGCCTGTCCTCCGTGACCAAGGGTCATGCCTTTATTTTAAGCATGAAGCAGGTGGAAAATTATTGGTTGGTTTCTTTGAACCGGAAGCACGCCCATGGGGGATGAATGGGATTCCTGAAGATTTTTGTTTTAGTGAATTGGGACCGGAGTGGGAGCACCTCGAACCGTATCTTGAAAATGCCATGAACCGTGTTCCAATCCTAAGAGAAACAGGGATTCAGCAATTTTTTAATGGTCCTGAAAGTTTTACGCCGGACGATCTTTTTCATCTTGGAGAAGCCCCAGGAATGAAGGGGTTTTATGTGGCAGCCGGATTTAACTCAGTGGGCATCCTTTCCGGCGGTGGTGCCGGTTGGGCACTGGCGGATTGGATCGTAGATGGTCAACCCCCAAAAGATGTGGGTGAAGTGGATATTTTGCGGATGCTCCCCTTCCAGGCCAATCCCAATTACCTTCATGATAGGACAGTCGAGACATTGGGGTTGCTTTATCAAATGCACTGGCCTTTCCGCCAATACGATACGGCGAGAAATGTGAGAAAGAGTCCATTTCATGGTCGATTGAAAGATAATGGTGCTTGCTTCGGTGAACTAGCCGGATGGGAGCGGGCCAATTGGTACGCTCCTA
>JAERSH010000064.1 GCA_016845785.1 Fidelibacterota bacterium | reverse complement strand
ATCCCTGTTTAGATGAAGCTGACCCCTGCCTACGGTTGTGCCGTTATAATCACCCGTTACTGCACCTCCACCTGTTGTGATGCTGATAACATTACTTGATATTGTCGAACTAAAACTCGCCGAAGTGCCTGTGAGAGAGCCTGTAAGAGTCCCACCAATCAAGGGGAGGTAGCTGAGAGATAATGCCTGTGCTTCCCATTTATTATCGCTATTCCACCGTAATACATCACCATCATTCAAAGATGCGGGTGCATATTCTTCCACATCACCCAAGCTGAATAAATTGGTCGCTGATAGATTCGCACTAATCGTAATTGTTTTTGCGTTAGACGTAAGGGATTGTGCAAGCGTTACACCGCTTCCCTCCACAAAATCTATGGATGATGCGGATGTCATGGCAGATGTATTGGTGGTGTTTACCTTCACCGTCCATGTGGTTAATCCTGTGATATTGGATATATAATTAGAAGGGTTTGTGGCATTGTAGGGTGTGAATCCTAATGCCCCTGTAATATCCCCGCTACTTAAAACCCTATTGCGCCAATAACCGTTTCCGCTATCATATACAAAAAACTGTTCATCTGCTAACGAACCAAGCGTTACTTCATCACTTGCAAATTGGCTGAATGTAATTGAACCGCCCACCACAAAATCAGCAATAGTTTTTCCACTTGAAATAAACCTCGCATTACTTGATTGGTATTGGATTAATTCATCATTCGTGAATGAAGTATTATTCGTCCCACCTTTGGCAATAGTAATCTGTGGCAGTTGTGATACGGTTGCCGTCCCTGTGATCTCTGTGAATGGATGGGTGTGGCTCGATGGTGTAAATGTGGATGGTTTCTCAATAAGATCATCCCAAGAATAAGCCGACCATGATAGACTTCCTGCCGTTGATCCTGCCGTTAATACCTTTGCATTGTTGGTCGTGCCTGTGGCGGGAACGTGCAAACTGCCATCATTGGTGGGGTGGGTATATATGGTATCATTATCAGCAGACCATACAGCCGTCCCGCTTGATGACCATTTAAGAAATTGCCCCGCACTTCCGCCTGTGGGGATGTGTTTGTTCCCCGCAGTTGTGGGGTGGGTGTAATAGGATGGTGTGGCCCAAGTCCCATTGTATTGAAGGAATTGGCCGCTTGATCCCGCCGCCGGGACAAGTTTACTATTTCCTGTGCCGATAAGGGCCTGCATTTCTGCAAGTGTCAGCCCTAAATCAGCCGGTGTATAATCGTAAGCCGTTACATCCGCTTTAGGGATTGCTGCTGAATAATATGGGGCAGTCAATCCTAAATCAGCATAAGAATAGCTGTGCTGAGTTACATCCGCTTTAGAAACGGCAGTCAGATAGTTTTGATCCCCAACCCAAGTCCGGTCAGCTATAATGGGGTAATTCGTGGATTCAGATGAAATTGCACCCTGTCCCATTCGCCACACGTTACCGCTAACGTCATAATACAGCCGTGCATCATCCGTATCTGACGTTTCTACGATCAGCCCGGAATCTACTTCACTATTGCCTGTATTGAGTTTTATGTAGGCATCATTGACGGTATTAATGACCGCATTGTATTGATCTACTTCGCCATAGATGGTCAGATTGCGGACGGATAGATCAGAAGTGGAAGATCCACCCAGGGGATGGTAGGATGTGGCCAGATCGGCAATGTCTGCCGCCACATGGGTGTGACTGTTTTTGGCCGCAGATCCATCTGCAGCTGTATTGATTTCAGAAGCAGTGGCATTGATCGCCAGGATCTTGGCCACTGCATTATCAATTTCGGTCCCTAAATAGCTGGAAGTGTAATCAGCCAATGATTATTCCCCCAGGCTATTTGCTTGATTTATCGGATTTTTTTTCTGCTTTTTTGGGTTTTGCAGCCGTGGAAGCCAGCGCCCAGCCTTTTTTCAGCCAGGCGCTAACAAATTGACTGGCAACCCGTCTGGTTTCAGATCCTTTACGGATTATTGCCATGATTTATTCCCTTCCCTTTAGGCTATGCTGAACAGATCAGCTACATCGCCTGCAGAATCATCAGTTTTAATTGCTGTCACTTTAGACTTTCCGCCATCTACAGATGCAAAAAATTCACAAGTGGTCCCAACCGTCACAGTCTTGCCATTGTCGAATGCCACTGTAAAATTGTCGCAGCCTTCAATGGAATCCAGATCTGCAGTCACTAATTCTGAGAATGTCAATTCACAAGTCAGTTTCCGGCCTTCTACGAAGTTCTTTTCAGATCCGTCTTCAAACACCACATTCCCCACTTTGGTTTCTACCCCGAAAGAGATAGAATCACCATTCAGTCCGGAATAGGACTTGGTGGATGCTGCGGCAGTTTTGAAGGTAATCGTAAAAGGGCCATACCAGACCAGGTTTGATGCTGTTAATGCCATGATTTATTCCTTTGCTTTGATTTCTATTGGAATATTGTTGAAAGTGATGATCACACTTCTATCCAGGTAATTTGATTCAAATCCTTCTATGGCTGTCCGGTCTGTGATCCGGATGTCATCATCTGTGACGGTCCCCACATCTGACACCGCTTCTATGCAAGTCTTGATCTTGTCCAGGTATTTATCCTTCATAGATTCCAGGATAAATTCCACAGTGACCAGCAGCTGCGCCCAATCGGTGGAATAAATAGATTCCCCCTGGGATTCAAAGCGGATGGTGAATGAATTGTTTTTTAGCGCTTCAGGGAATGCACCATATTCCAGGTTAAACCACCGATCTGCGGGGACGTAAGTGAATCCCTTACCAGTGACCTTTGCTTTAATTGCCGCATGGAGATCAGAATAATCTGCTGCAGCCATCTATCGGCCAAAGGTTACATGGGGACGGAATTCTTTTTCACTGTCATCCGCAGTGGAATCAGCATCTGCATCATCGTAATAGTTTAACGGAACGGCATTGGCCCTGGACCGATACGAATCAGCCAGATCCAGCGCACCATTGGACAAAAAGATCTCTGCCAGGGACAGATAAATGATTTTATCTTTGATTTCCGTGGTATTGAGATCCTTGATCCGGTCCATTTCAGTATTGGTTTTACCTGACTTGGCCCGGATGTCCCGGTACACTTCCCGTTTGACCCTATCCACTATATCTGAAAAATCAGTCTGGGATGAAAATTTATAATCATTAACATCCGGGAAGACTGCAGACAGATCTGAATCCGCCACAGTGATATTTGCCAGGATAGCCATCAGATCCTTTCAGCTGCACCTACAGCTTCAAGTTTTCCGGCTTCCCATTCACTGCATTGGATTTCATCATCAATGGATTGGTCAAAGCGCTTTCCATTCAATTCACATTGCCAGTTTTTCAAAAAACGGATCCCAACCATCACCGGCTGGGGTGTTTTTTTAGGACGTGGGGCCGACTTTTTAGTCGGCCCTTTTTTCGTCCCTTTGGAGACTGTTTTAGCCATGAAACAGTTAAATCCTAATCAAAATTGATTAGTTAGAACCGTAAGAAGAAGATGATGTGATAATCCAGTGTGCATCCTGGTCCACAATGCCATAATCAAGCACAGCGTACCAACCCACATTGACATTCCGACCCAATTTGTCAAAAGGTCCGGTAATCTTCAATTCAGGATCATAGGATACCGCTTTACCTAATGCATTGCGGCCAATGAATTGGCTGTGGTAGGTATCCACTGCACTGGCACCAGCATCTGAATTCACAGACACACCGGTGGAAGTGACAAAGCGGAAGCCTTTATACATTCCAATTTCATTCCGAAGTAAGGTAAAGGCATCAGCGTATTTTTGAACACCTTCAAAGTTGGAGAGCAATTTAATGTCTTCAGCTACGTCAGGGTGAACGATGGCCACATAGGCATCACCATCAAAGCGCTGGATATTGTTCCGGGCCAGACGGTTATACACATAGTTCAAGTCAGAAGCCTGCACCGTGTCACCGGCCACAATAGCGCCTTCAGAAGCAGCACTATTTGCCAATCGGACATTTGATCCGGCTTCACCAGCTTGTAAGCCAATGGCATTAAGTGATTCAGCCATATTCATGCCAACCACACGGGCAGCACCCAGATCAGCTTTACCACCGGATTGGAGAGAAGCCAATTTAGTGGTTGTGACCACGTTCCCATGTTCAGCAGGGGTGAAGGTCACTTTACTATCTGTCATGCCTACAGCATCAGGATCTGTCCCATCGGTCAATGCGGATGTAGCTTTAGAAAGTTTAGGGTATTTGGTTAAGTCAATGGATTTGGCACCAATGGACCGTTCATAGTCCACAAATTGGTCAATCACAATTGCATCAGAAGATGAAACAATGAAAGCCTGATCCATTAAAGCAATTTGCGAATCATCAAAAGATGAAGCAGTTGAAATAACATCAGCCATGATATTTTTCCTTTAAATTTTGGTTAATTCATTTCAGCCTGCAGCTGCTGCACTTCTTCAAACGTCTTTGCATTTTGGATCTGTGTCAGCACGTCACCAGGCTGTGATTCTTTCCTGGATCCGTGGGTTTTTTTGGTGTCTTTTCCCTGGCTGTTATTTGCGAAATAATCCAACCGGTTTAACCGGCCCAGGGAATTCATATTCCGATCTACGTCTTCATCAGACATGGATGTAAAGTCATAATTGCCTTCATCATCCGGATCCGGAAGGGTGAATTCACCTGATGCTTTTTCAAAGTTCGCATGGCCTTTAATCTTATTGAATTCCGCTTCAAAACGGCCCCGGTTCTGCTTTTGCACACCGGCTTTAAATTCTTTAAGATCATTTAATTCTGTTTCCAGTTCACTGGTGTCAGATTTCTTTTTCAGGCCAGTAATATCTGCTTCAAGATCCTCAACCTGGGATGAAAGTTCACGGATCTTTATTTTCCGCTGCTTACTTTCACTTGAAGCCGCCTTTAGACTGTCCACGGTATCATTATACCCTGCCTCAATTTCCTTTAAGACAGAACCTACTTTTGACAAACCCTCGTCATCAAGCTGTGACCGGACCTGGCCAATTAACTGTGCAAATTCCATTGCTTTCCCTTCTGTTTAATTTGTTTACATGGTGGATAGTAATGGTCATTTACAAATCATTTCACCCTACTTTTCATTAGGGTAAATAAAAAACCCAGCAGGGCGCTGGGTTAGGTGGTAATTACACTACAATAGTGTGAATATATGCACAGATCTATTTTAGATCAGAGCATCCGGCGGCAAATCTTTTAAAAAAGGCTTTAGGTCTTCATCGTCAATAGGGTGGCCACGTTTGATTGCTTTTTCCATCATAGGGATTATTTGATCATCCGGGATCACCAGGAAGGGGATGCTTTCATCAGTAAATTTAGATTGATACTGATCAATCATTTTTATCAGTTCGTTGGCCATTAAGATACTTCCTTAATTAATTTTTCAAATGCGTTTGCTAATTCTGGCAATTGTTTTTTGATGTACTTCCACTTTGATTGATCCTTCCTGTATTTTATAGCAAAAAGATTAGCCACCGCTTCTTTTAGGCCCACATCACCACCAAGTTTTTTATAATAACTGATTTCATGGCCATGACCTACACGGCCCCTGGTGATCCCGCCCAGCAGATCAGCATAATACAGATCATCACCAATGGATTCCCGCATTGTTTTAGTGAAATTCCTTTTAGCGGCAGAATTCATTTTCATCATATTGTTTGCAGCTTCAAGTTCCTGTCTCAATACATTTACCACGCTTGTATTTCCCCTTTTCAGCCGCCTAAATATATTATCATCTAAAAAATGACCATATTCATGGCGGATGGTGTCATAGTCTCCGTGCTTTTTTTTGTATTTTCCAATCCTTCCAAAGTTGATGACCACTTCATTTTTGAATGAACTATAATGACTAACTTCATCACCAAAGTCACCCATCCGGACACTTTTAGGTCGGCCAACCTTTTTAATTAATGATTTAAGTCTATTATCGGCATTAGTAAAGGCATTATCAAGGGTTTTTTCTATTTCTTTTTCCGGAATAGATTCAGCTGCAGCAGCCTTCTGGGCTTTAGATGGCGGCCTTTTGGATAGCATACATTGGCATCCTACATTACATTTCGTGCCGCCTTCCCTGGGTAATCCAAAACCCATTTCCCGCCATTCCTGGATGTTCTTGGGTTCCATTTTGGACAATCTCAGACAATCCGGGCAATGCTGTGTCTTCACCGATCCCAGGACCCAGTGAAATTTCAGATCCTTGTTTTTTTCGGCATAATGTTCCACCGGCTTGGCAATCAATCCTTTGGTCTGTTCCGCAATGACCCGGTTTACACGGTTGGTCCATGCCCGCATAAATCCTTCATTCTTTTCCATCTGCCGCAGCACTTCATTCATGGCCAGATTCTTTGGATAACCGGCTTCAATCAGCTTCAATGTTTCCAGTTCCATCTGATCCATCAGGTGATTGGCTTCCATATTCAAAGCAGCCACAGCTGCTTCAAAGGATATATTGACCCTGGATCCCTCAATGATCGGTTTTCCCAGGCCACCCATGACTTGCTTTTTAGTCTTTGACTTACTTTGTCCGGTTGTTCCTGGCATTATCCGATCTTCACCTTAATCCGCCTGGATAGGATCCCCGGCGCTTTTGTCTTGAATTGTTTAATTACTTCTTTAGAAAACCGTGTATTGAATCGGCTATTGACCGGAAGCTGGCCATAGACACCGGAATATCCTTCCTGGTTGTGCCATCTGAATAGTTGCCGATAGGTGGGGGGTGGTCTTTTGGTGTTATATTTTACAATCCTTCGTTCTGTCCTGGGCCGCCGCACACCGGCTTTTTGTCCTTTATGGCCACCAGGGACACCCATATACACCCTTTTCCCACTGTGGCGCTGACCAGGTGCAAACACTGTCAAACTGTTAGGTCTGGATATGGATTTAAATCCCCGCCGCTTTGTTTCCCCGGTATTGATCATCCAGTGATCCTTGCCTTTAGCAGCAATGGTGGATGCAGCATTGGACGGTGCATCATCCTGGCGGACACCCCGCTTTTTGGTGATCAGGGTTTTATATCCCCGCATCAGCGTTTTGCCTTCTTTGGCAAAAAACTGCTGAAAATTAAATCTTATTGTTCGTCCAGCCACTTGATTCCCAGATTAAGATCCTGGCGGACCGTATCTTTGGCCATGTCACGGATCCCTTTGGTCATTTCCTTCCGGGATTTGATCCCGCTGGTCCCGTGTTTCTTTATGGTGTCTTTTACCACCTTTTGGAACCGTTTCTGATGGTCCTGGACCAGCTTTACCTGGACCGCCAGCAGATCATTGATGTCCATGATTACAGATTCAGGTTATTTTCATCAGTTCCGGGGAAGACCGGGATGGATCCCAGGCCCGTTAATTCATTCAAGTCTGCCAGGTTGTTTTGGATATATTCTTTAGCCTGGTCATCATCAAATTCCGGATTCATCTTCCGCACAAACAGAACCGGGGATGATGTGCCGTCTTCCCATTTCATCCGTTCCAGTTCATAATCGGCCTGTTCATCACTGACTACTTTCGGTTCCATGTAATCAATGGCCAGATCATCCAGCAGTGATTCACTGATCTGATTGTTGGGCCGGTGATAATTATTCACCATGACCAATTTCCGCAGCATATCCATATCTGCATAGCGCATGATGTTAATATCATGGCCCCACTGCCTTATCAATGGTTCTGTCTTCAGCTTCAATGCAATGCCGGATAAATTCTGTTCTAATTCTGTCTTGATGGGTGAATCCACATTGTGCAGCCTGGCAACCACATCACCTAAATTCTGCACCAGGTCAAACACTTCTGCATTATACAGATCTGCAGACACAATTTGGCCGCTGGGTGAATCCTGCTGGCCAATACCGGATTCCACAAATAATGGATGGCGCAATCCTGTCTTTAGCTGGCCATGATCACCCACAGATCCGGTGGGGTTAAAGTTTAAGATCAGCAGGCGGATAGTTTCCTGGATAGTGTCATCATTCACCACCGTCAGCAGCATATTCATAGATCTAACCAATTCCACCAGGGAATCCATCCCATTGCCCCAGAATTGATTGTTGTGGTTCTCATAGCGGAACACAGTCCAGGGCATGGTATAGTTACCACCATAGTTGGGCGCTGCAAAGCCATCATTCCCTGGGATGGGCCACTTCCGATCCATGAAGCGGGCTTCCTGGTCAAAGTGTGGCAGTTCCTTTTTAGTTTCCAGGTAATAGTGTTCACCACGTTCCCGGTCCCAGGCCACCCAGATGATCTTTTGATGTTCTGTAATATACTCATAAGCCAGGGCCTGCCATTCCAGGCCGTCTGTTTCATGTTCCTGGACGTAAGTATTGCCCACATTGTAATTATTATCCAGGTAGATCTTGTCCAGATCTTCATTGTACTTCACATGGGTCAGGATGGTGTTATGCAGCCGCATCTTTTCTAAGTTTTCGGCCATGACCTGATTTAAACGTACTTCAGACATCAATTCATTCATGCGGACCGCATCCTGGCTGTCCGGATCCGTGAATTTGAATAGGGGGGGAGTATCATAAACATTGCACAGCTTCTTTAGGAATGCAGACACAAAGAAGTCCACGGTGATGTGCTTCATGCGGGATATATCACCATTATCCACGTACTTGGTCAAATCCTTTTTCAAGATCTCAGTGATGACATGATTGTCCTGGTCCCTGAAAAAGTCCCTGAATTGGGCCATCTTCCGCTGGTTTTGCAGGGATGCCCGCTGGATCTTTGCATAGTTTATTTTGTGATCATAGGCCGGCTTTGTGACCAGTAAATCCTTGATGCTCATAATTGCCTCACTTGATTTTTGTAAAATTCCCCGCTGAATAGCAGCCAAATCATGTAATCCAGCGCATCACTGGCATGGGTCTGCTGGGGATCTGTTTTAAGTTTTCCACCCTTCCCGTCTGATTCGTTCCGTTCCAGATCATTGACCAGGTAGTGACACCTGGGGGATATAGTGATCCTGGAATGCTGCAGCAATGAACAGACTACATTTACACGGTTGTTGATATTCGGATTGGCCTTTGGGATCCGTTCCACCACTTTCCACCCAGCCTGCTGCAATGAATCCCGGATGATGACGTAATCTGTGGTAAAATCCCGGTGTGATTCGTACTTATTGGATGCATCACCGGTCAATGTGACCACCTTATTGGGATGGTCTTTAAATCGGTTAATAAATTCCCAGGCAGCTGTCTGCGTTTTTGCATTGTGGGGGATCACTATTTCCGGCAGGACCTTCAGATGGGATCTGCCGTTGGATCCGTGCAGCTGCGCCACCACCCAGGCCATTGGTGATTTATTGAAGTCACAAGACAGGATCAGGGGCAGGGCAGGGTCCACCACATCTTCTGCCAGATCTAAAAGATGTTTATTCCGATCCCAGGCATAGTAAAGCTGCCCTTCATAGGATTCAAAGGATCCTTCATATTCCTGGCGAAAGGTCCGTTCATCCATGTCCTTTTTCGCCGCTTCCACTTCCACAGGATCCATAATGTCGGATGAAAACCAGGTGTAGGACTTCCAATCCGGATCCCCGGTCAGTCCACGTAGATGAAAATCGTAATAGTGATTTCGACCTTCAGGCACACCCACAAACCAGCAGAAGCCGCCAGTCTCAGATAATGCTGGCCTTATATGATGCTCAAACACACCAGGGGGGCAGTTGGCATATTCATCCACCACGCCACCATGCCAGGGCCGGCCTTCCATTCGTGCTGCAGATGATTGGCCACCGGTGGATCCACCCAGTCCAAACAATTGGATCTCTGATCCGGTGATCAGCTTCATCTTCAGATCAGTTAGTGATTTATCCTGGATAAAGGGGTGAAGTAGGGCCATCATATCTTCCCAATAAATTTCTTTGGTCTGTGGACGGGTGGGTGATGCAATGAAATAGCGTCTGTCTTGGTGCCGCATAGCCATTTCACTGACATACCGCTTGGCAATTTCAGTCTTCCCGGATCTGCGGCCAGCTGAAATGATCTTAAATCTATACCCATGCTCAGACCGTAGATCCTGCTGCACCTGATGCAGATCTAATGATGTCCAGCGCTTTGGTAAAATCTGCAGCGCTGATTCCGTCATCATCTGTGTCATCTTTGATGCCATAAATGTCTTTTACCAGATCCCGCAGATTGCTGTGGATCTCTGTGGATATTTTAAAGCATTTAAGTGAATCAAAATCCACGCGGTCCATTGCCGTCCTAAATCGGCCATAAATGAGCCGGACCAATTCACGGTCTTCACTATAGATCCCCCCCAGATCTTTGGATTCTGATTCTGCTTTTTTTTCATCGGATACCGCTTCACGCTTGCGCCTGTAATTTTCACGCTGTTGCGGCCATTTTTCCCTGCTGCTGTATTTATAAATCCTGGACTGTGACCAACCATTATCCTTCCAATAAGCGCAAAGATCCCGCAGAGATATGTCAGATTGGACATATTGATCCCTGGGGGATTTAAATTGTTTATCTTTTCCGCTTGTAGCCACAAATCCGGATCCGATAGGACTTTCCTTTCGTTAAACAGCTGCCGGCAGCCGTGTGCGCTGATTGTTTTTCTTATCCCGGCCATTCTGAGGTGGGTTTTACCCACTTTCGACTATTTCATGCCGGTGTGTGGAATGAATCAGATACCGGTGGGATAGTAAAATTTAGAAGGATTACAATTCACCCTACTTTTGGGTAGGGCGGATAGAAATAATCTTTTCAATGCTTTTGGGGGATAGGAAATATTTTTTTCCCAGGTACTGCAGCTTTTTGTGATATTTCATTTCCGTCACATCACCCAGGATGTCCCAGGCGCTGCGGATCTTTAGATCCCGCAATGAATTCTCAGACAGGATCAGTTCATCTGCCTGTCCGGATTCGTCCACGATTGTGAATTTACTTCTCATAGGTACTGTCCAATCTGACTTCCCAGGGATTCCGTCTGCTTAGATCGGTTGGAATGCTTTCCTGGTGGCTTGCCTGCCCGCCCTTCATCAGGCGGGGTTTGTTTTGGCCGTGTGGTGTTAAAGGGAACACCGCAGCATGATGATGCATAGATTTCAGACGGATGGGAAAAATAATGATCCTTCCCGCACTTACTGCAGAATCCCCGGTGGGTTCCTGCTTTAGTCTTGAAGTCATCCAGCTGCAGCTTTTTCTTTTTTGGTGAAGCAGCTTTAGGATCATATTCCCTGAAGCCGCCGCCTGCAAAGGCTTTGATGGATGTGTGGATCCATTCGCCTGCCTTCATTCGTTTTTGTCTTTCTTCCAGCAGTGGAAGCCAGAAGGTGATGTCATCGTTGTACTTTTTAGCATGATTGATGATCTGCTGTGATTCGTAGGGTGTTGGAAACCCAGTCATGCCTTTGGGGGAATTGGAATCCACCCATAATTTCCAAAATTCTAAAGAAAAAGAAGTGTCGCCAGGATCTATATCCGGTCTGGGATCCGGTCCTGTTTCAGCGGGGGGACTATAGGGGGGTATTGTTTTATTATAATTCTTATAATTATTATAGTTGTCCCGCCTGTGTCCCGCCACTGTGTCCGCCGGTGGGTTCGTGTCTGTGTCCGTCTGTTTTTTGCTAATCTGATAAGTCTCGTAATTACAGACAGTTAGAAGTGTCCACCCTGTGTCCGTTGCTGTGTCCACCATTGTGTCCGCCTTTAAGGCATTTAAAAATCGGACCACTTTATTTTTGGACCATCCCCAGCGGGCCGCCAGTGATCGTAATGATGTGGGGAATTGGCCCCGTTTGATCATAAAAACTTTATCATCATACATTCTTTTCTGGGTAGTGTGATTGGCCAGCATTAATATATCACACCAGGCCCGGAAGTAATCCGGATGTTCCCATATCCAATGCTTCCGGATCTGTCTGTGCAGCTTAATGTATCCTGATTGATCCTTCATTTCCATGCTTCCAGTATTTTTTTCCCCACTGCCTGCACCACATTTACTGTGACAGTGTTTCCAAGTTGTTTATATCTTTGTGTGTCTGAAATATCTACCAATTCTCCATCAATGATTCCTGTGGCTGTCCATCCATCTGGGAAACCCTGTAGTCTTTCACATTCAGTTGGGGTTAATCTTCTAATTAATGAGTTAGATCCCAAAAGGGCATCTTTATTTAATGCAAGTGGTGGCATCATAGACGGTTCTGTTTCGGAATGTTTGACGGTCATGAGGGTAGGGGAGTTGCCATCCTTTCTTATTCTAAGTCCTTCATCGTTCATAAAATCAGCAATCATAGTTGGTCGCTTATTAAACAGGGTATATCTCCCCCTATTTTCAGTGTTCTGCACACTTTTTTCTTGTCTATTGGTTTTCTTTCTTGAAAATCTGACTTCATTATTCCCATTACCATCTTCTCCGATAGGAAATACTTGTCGTCCACTTCCGTTTCCAATATATCCGACAAGATATATCCGCTCTCTGTTTTGGGGTAAAAACCAGCGTGTATTAAGCAGTTGCCATTCAAGTCTATAGCCCCCAATGTCGGTAAAGGCTTTAATAATTGCCCAAAAGTCTTGGCCATCATTTGAGGAGAATGTTCCTTTAACATTTTCCCAGATAAAAAAACGTGGTTTGCACTCAGAGATAAGTCTAATTGCTTCCCTAATAAGGGATGATCTACCCCCCCCCCAATCCAGCACGGTTGCCGGCGAGACTAAAATCTTGGCAAGGGCTTCCGAAAGTGATAATGTCGATTTTTTGTAAGTTTTTTGATTGAATATCTGTAACTGATCCAAGACTTATTGATCCTTTAAAGTTGTGCTGATAGACAGCGTTTGCATATTTATCTATATCTGAATGGCCAACCCACCCAAATTCAAATCCGGCCTGTTCCAACCCTTTGTGAAAGCCACCAATTCCACTAAATAGGTCCAATAGATTTACCTTCATCCCCACCCCACCACACGGTATTTTTTCCGTTTTTCATTGCTGACCTTATGGATTGAATTGGGGACGTACCACCACCAGCCATTCCCGTTTTCTTTGAATAATTTTGCCCGGTCCTGCTGCCATTTTTTATTTTCCGGCGCATCAGATGAATAGTCCCAGATTGGTTTCATATTATCATGACGGACTTAAAATCCGTTGGTAAGGTTATTAATTTGGGTTTCATTTTATTTCTCCTTCTCCAATTGTTTAGCCATTGGCCAGCCGTTATTTTCCCAATAATATTCACATTGATCACCGTCCCTGGGTGAATGCATGAAATAGGATTGCCGATATTTTGATGGCTTGGCCGTAAACCGGTGGCAGCTGCGGGATAGGGGACAGCCAGCATCTTTGCACATGGTTATATCAGGCATCAGATTTCCAAGATCCTATTAATAAACACTTCCGTTCTGGGCCGGCGGCTGTAATATTTATTTCCGTTAATATGGGCCACCTGGGAATCATCTAACCAAAATCCACCGGATGTCAATGCATCCTTTACCAGCTTTAAAAGATTGTCCAGATCTGGCCGCTTGAAGTGGATCCGTGGGGATGATGATTTTAATACAGCGGCATTCTTACCGGTCCCATAGTGTGCTTTGGGCCGCTGAAAATAGAATTTACAGGCCAAAAACACCGGCCCCTGGATCGGCTGATCCGGGATGTGGTTCTGGACCGCTGCAATAAAATCTGCTTTATCCCCTTTGGATGGATCCACCTGGATCAAATTAGATCCACGGCGGAATGTCCGGTGGCGCTTCAATGCCTGGGGATTCCCTTTTACGGTGAATGAGATCAATCCAGGATCCTTCCTTTCACTTCTGCAATAAAAGCAGATATAATCAACAAACCCACCGCCAGGGCAATGGTCCCTATTCCGGCCACAAATATGGATCCGCAGATCCGTACAATTACATCAATCATGGTTCTATCCTTTCCGGGATCCAGTAATGGGTGAAAATCCCGTCTTTTTCTTCTGTGTTAAGTTCATAGTCAATCACACCCGCTGCTTCCATCCTTGCGCCCATTATGCCGGACACAGGGCTGCGCTGATCGTTTAATTCTCCATATTCACCGGCATATTCCGGATATTTAAGGGATACGGGCTTGACCGGTAGATACATATAACATCTGGCCATATTCATGGCCGGTTCATGGCATTCACTACGGGGTGCATGGCCGCTTTCATAATGCTGCGCCCTATATTCGCACCGGAGACACAATCCTTGATCATTCCCCTTCATAGACTTCACCCACCTTTTCCGGATCCGGCTGCTGCACCTGGTTAAAGTGTTCACTCATTTCATTATTGACACCATCCAGGATGCCGCTAATGATCCGGACAGATCTGTCATCACCTTCTGATTTGCATTTATGCATTTCATGGCGCAATGCCCTGGCCACAATCAGGGACTGTTCTACATTTAGATTCATAGTAATTCCATTTGGCTTGTGCCGGATCCAGCCTTCCGCATTGCCGTTTCCAGGGATGATCTAACCCGTGACAATGACCGGATCCGTTCTGATATGTGTTTCAAAGTTGTGTGTGCATCTTTTGGATCTGTGGTATAACTATACCCACCGGAATCCGATAGTATTAAATGGCCCTTTTCACGTAATTCATGGACCATTGCCCGCACTTCCGGGCCGGTAATTTTTAGGCCCGTTTCAATTTTTTTGGATGTGACTTTTTTGGGGAATCTATATTCAGAAATAAGGGTGTTCAGAAACAGATCCATTTTGGACCTGGCACGGCTTGATAAAGGTTTGGTCTGTGGAAAACCGGTCAGCAAGTCAGCATTCCACCTTCCGGGTAATACATTCACATATTACTTCATGGTTATATTGAATAATTTCGTCCCCTTCATCATAGGTCCCGCTTCCACGGCATATAAAGCAGTCACCATCCGCTATTTCACCCGCAGCTGCTTTTATGGTCCCTGTCAATTCCGGGAATAGGGGATCATTAAGATATTTAGTCAGTATTGTTTTTGATTCGATTATATTCATGTCGGCATTCCGATAATATCATCCGCCAGGTTGCAGGCGGGATTTCCCAATCCTTCCGGTGATCTTCCCAGCCAATCACTTTTCTTTTGCAGCGCAATGTCAGCCTGACACCCAATAAATCTTGGGCCACTGCAAACCGTTGGATCTGATCCCACCATGCTTCCTGGTCAGAATAATCAGTCAAGCTGCAGCTGTGGATCTGCTTCTACTTCGTCAAAGATGTCCACAGGATCGCTTTCCTGGTTGTTTTTAGGTTCCGGGGGTGTATCCGCTTCATCCTTTACATTTTTAGCGGATTTCACCCCATTTTGTGATGCTGCAGCCAGCTTCTTTTTTAAGTCGGTGGCCACACCGTTAGTCTTCACTTCTACCGTATCGGATATATCCACCATTTCAGCTTCCTGGATCCGTTCACCTTCATCCGGATCATAGATCCCGGCAAATCCGAAGGTGTACCTGGCACACTGAATAGTGGCCTTGTGGTGCATCATCCGGACCGGCTTGGTCTTCCAATTATCCGTGTCACGGTAGCATTCTGAATAATATTCAGTGATGACGGTTGGATGTTTCCGATCCTTTCTGTGGATAGATACGGTGGTGGAAAAAATCCCCCCATCAGTGAATTCATCCTGGATGTCCATTCCATCGAATTGGGGATGGCTGTTAATGATATTCAGCCACCCATCAATGGACACAATAGGGGTGATCCCGCCGCCCCTGCCGGGGAAGGCATAGATCTCTTTGATGAAGGGGTTTAGTTCATACTGATTGGCCACCACCAGGAATGCCGCCAGCTGTTCATTGCTGGCCTTACCGCCGGGGATGATGGTGGATTTCAGTGTCTTGTGAAATGCTTCCGGTTCCATGTCATACTTACTGGCCATTGTGGCTGTAATCGACTTTTTACCGGCCAATTCCACAGCTGTGTTTTTTTGTTTTTCTGCCATAGGCTTTGTCTCCAATCAGGTTGAATAGATCCGCATAGGGCGGGACACCGAAACATTGGTGTATTTTTCATACAGTTCCGGTTTTTCCGCTTTGAGCCGCCGGGTATCAATGCGCTTGGTTTCCACGGGTCTGTAATAGATCCGGTGGCCATCACATTCCACAGCGGGCCTGCTGCCGATCAATTCAGCCAGTTCATTTTGTTTTTGTTTTACCAGGTCAGTGGCTTCTGCCTGGATCTTCTTTAATTCCAGGAATTCATTCAGATCTTTTTCCAGTGATGGATCTGTTTCCACGTCACTATCATCATTCACACTGGCCAATAGCAATTCACCCTGGCAAGTGGTTCTGAATGGACATTCCTGACATCGTTTATCTTTTGGATCCAACCGGTGGGGCGCTGGGCCGTTCTCCACTTGTTTCCAAAAATCACCCGCAGCTTTGAACATGAGGGCAATCATTTCATCATCACGTTCTACATCAAAGTGAATGAATTGCCAACCGTCTGGCCATAGGACCGCAAAGGATCCCCATGTGTATCCGGTGACAAACATTCCCCACTGCAGCTGCAGCACATGGCTGGCCGGCAGGCCATCCCGCTTCAATCTGTAAAAGATTTCACGGCCATGTGTTTTGCATTCCAGGACACCCGGACCACGTTCACCACCCACAATGGCCCGGTCAATATTCACCCTGGCCCAGGGTTGGCTTTTTCGGATCCGGGATCCCATACGGCGGACTTTCCGGCCCGTTGCATCCACGTACCAGGCGGCCACAATATCTTCTAAAACATTGCCCCGCTGCATTAGGCTGGTTGTGACCACAGGGTGATCCTGTTCCTGTCCCGTTTTGTCGTACCATAATTTCCGGGAACACCCATAGGGTTTTTCATTCAGGATATTGTGAAGATCGGATCCGCCGATCCCTTTCTTCCGTTCCTGTAGTTGTGCTTCTGTTAGCATGGCTTTTTCTCCAATGAAATTTCTGCCTGCCCGCCCCGGAAATAGGGGAAAGGCAGGCGGGCGGACAGCTTTATGATTGATAGATTTATTGGCAATTTCAAACACACGTAAGTTTGATTCATCCTATCTTCTGTCCGCATTTTTATAAAGGTTTCTGCCCCACTGTTTGAGGGTATTGGGCTTATCGACATACCAGCGGGGGCGCTGGATTTAGGAGAGCAGCGGGGCAGAGAGAGCATTTAAATAGATCCGTTAAACTTGGCCACAATGAAGTGGACCGTTAAGTAAAAGGATCCCATGATTAAGGCAGCAGGGATCAGATACCTTTCCAGATACCATTCAAATTGCTGCCAGATGTCATTCAGTTTTTCAATCATATTTTTTCATCCTTCCTTTGGGGAATTGGGTTAGATGCATCAATCTATTCTGTGCAGCACCACCCCGCTGGATCCGGCCACAGCGCAGCAGCTGCCTGTAGATCTGGACCACCAGCTTATTGGTAAATAGTTTCTTTTCACTCATGCCATTGCCTCTGCTTTAATTTTCGCATCAATGGTATAGGGGTAGGGCCGGCTGCACCATTTGGTGATGAATCGGTAATCCGATCCAATCCTGATGATGAATCCGCCCCGGTAAAGGGACAGGCCCAATTCATACAGATTTTTCCAGGAAAAGTGTTTTAATCCTTTCCTGCCGTTGGTTACTCTGCCACTGGACAGGATCTTATATCCCATATCATCGGCATACTGTCTGGCCAGTGGATTCAGCTTTGATTTGGCTGGGTATTTCATAGCATTATCCTTTTGTTGGTTATTGTAAATATCCAGGCAGTGATCCAGGATCACAGCGGATATATTGTCAATGGTCTTTTGATTGATCATTTTTTATGATAATTCTTGGGTAATAGGGATGCATCCAATGAAAGCAAGGTCTGCAGCAGGGGTTGGATCCGGCCATGAATGGCAGACTTTTCATCATCATTTAGTTTATCATCATCCAAGGATTTTTTGATTTCCCCACCGACCTTTCCGGCAAATTCCATGATCTCTAATCCCTGTTTTGCAATGGATCCACCCACCACTTGGGTGGATAGAGGTTTAATCACTTCCAGATCTGTAGCTTCCGTAAAAAAGCGGATGAAGTCCATGTCACCGGTGGCCATGTAAAGGGCTGTAATTTTATCCGGGGGAAAGTTCAGCTTGCCGCTGCAGTAATCGTATAGGGTAGAAGGGGCCACATCCAATTCAGGGGCCACCAGCTTAATGGTATATACTTTTTGAAATATAAACTTCTGATAAAGAAGGTTCTGAAATGATCGGTCAATATTGAACATGGCTTGTTTCCGTAATTTTATGGTTGTGGTTCGGTGCGGATTGATGCGCCCCATCGGTTAGGTTGTGGCTATGGAAAACACAATAAATCCTGATTGGGACATTTTGGTGGATCAGATGGAAGCCGTCTTTATACAATTGCATCTGCCTTTGCCACCGCTTTGGCTTTGGGGATTGGCTTAGATTGAAACAATTCCTGGCGAAGTTTCAATGCCCTTCGGTTTTCTTTTCGGTTCTTGGCTTGCCTTACCGGAATTATTTCAATAGATTCTCCAAAGAAATTGGATAGCAGGTCGGTGACATATTGGCTCGTCCGCCGACCTGCCAGCACATGGGCCAGATGGCTTTCTGTAATGCCGGCTGCTTCTGCAAATACGGCCTGGGAAATACCCCTGTCCCTAAATTTCTTTTGGATATGGTTTCGGCTAAGTTTCATATTTTCTTTTCTCATGGCTTGGCTGAATATATGCTAATTAAAACGAATATTCATAAATAAATATGAATCCAGACAAATTTATAGAAATAATAATGGAACAAGAAGGCCTGGAAACACAGGAACAAGTGGCTGATTTCCTCGGTTTAAAGCCGCCAAGCCTGTCTGGATGGAAGGATCGTGGATCTGTTCCAAAAAAATATTTAATTAAGTATAAAGATCAAATAGGTGTAGCATCTACGGTTGAAAAATCTAATGTCGAATATAGTAAAAAGGAGAAAAACACAATGGTCGATTGTGGAACATACGTCATAGGTAGAAACGAGCATGGCCAATGGGAAAAGGTCATCAAAGCCACCAGTGTCATCCAGGTGGAAATAAATGGTGAATGGGTCAATAAAAAAGACATAAATCACCCCCCCCCCCCCATAAATTAAGCAATAACTTAAATTAGAGGGAATTATGTGGATTATTAGAAAATGGAGTTTTAGGGGAAGGGAGAATGAATTGCTTCAAAGTTTATTTTAAATAAAGGGTAATGCTATGAAAACAATAATGAGTTTTACAATTATAGCAATAATTGTTGGGTGCGCCGGAACCATCCCATTAACAGATGAAGATAAATCATACCAGACTGTGATTGAATTGGAAGGTGAAAAGGATGGTCTTTATATTAAATCATTGGATTGGGCCACATCTAAATTCACAGGATCACACGAAGTGGCCACAAAGCGCAATTTGTTGGATGAAGGATCCATTCTTGAAACAGGCATAAAACAAAGTGACAAAGAATCCGGATTGATCATTTCAAACGGTTTCATTTCCATTCTGTCTTTTCCTGTGCTGCAAATCAAATATATGTGCCGGATAGACCTGAAGGATAATAAAGCCAGAATTACATTCAGCAATTATCAGTATTTCTTTGATGGTGGTCCCAATATTCGCCAGTGGATGGATGTAAATCAGAAAAGCATGGTGGATAAATTAAAACCGGAATTAGAGAAGATTGTCCAAGATTACACCAGTAAAATGGAATCCGGTAAATTAGAAAAAGATTGGTAATTGAAACACGCCCAGCGCAACCTTGAATTATTTGGATGGATATTTGATCAAATCTTTAAGGTCCTAAAATGGATCCTTAGAATTAAATGAAAAAAGCCGCCATTTATTGCCGTGTAAGTTCTGAAGACCAGGCAAAGCAGTTTTCCCTGCCATCCCAGAAAAAAGAATTACGGAAGCTGGCCGGCAGCCGGAAATTCCGTGTGTCTAATATTTATGATGAAGGGGGGATCAGTGGTGAATCATTATCCACCCGGCCCCAGCTGCTGCAGATCCTGGAAGATGCGGAACAGGGTGAATTTGAATATTTACTGATCGTATCCCTGGACCGATTATCCCGCAATTTAAAGGATTCTATATATATAAGGGGTAAGCTGCAGGAATTTGGGGTCACAATAGTCACCCCATCCCAGGAATTTGATCATGATAATATTGACCATGACTTCACCGCCAATCTGTGGGGATCCATTGCGGACTATGAACGGAAGCGGATCAAAGAAAGATGTGATACAGGCCGCCGTGAAAAAAGGGCGAAGGGGGGATGGCTGGGTGGCCATGCACCTAAAGGGTATCAATATAATCCTGCCACCAAGATGCTTGAAGTGGACAGGGAAGCTGCCGATGAAGTAATTAAGATCCTGGAAGGATCCCTGGAACATTCACCGCTGATGCTGGCCAGGGAATTGGACAAAGAAGGGATCCGCATCACACCCCGGCAGATCCGCCGCATGGTGGAACCGGGGAAGATCCTTTTTTATTCCGGCCAGGTAGAAGATTATGATGGGAATGTGATTACTGGCCAGTGGCCGGCCATTATATCTAAAGACCTGGCAGCACGGATCCGATCAGCGAAGCGCCGCAGAAGGGTAGTGGATCCTGGATCTACCAGGGCCAAGCATTTACTTACCGGATTGGGAATATTTAAATGCCGGATCTGTGGATCTACAGCCAAATCATTTACAGGCAGAAAAGATAAAAAAGGGAAGCGGCTTCAATATTATAGATGTTCGGCCATTCAGTCCGGTCTGCGCTGCGCCAATAGAAAAGGGTGGCAGATCCACATCCTGGATAAAGTGGTCTGGGACCAGGTACAGTTTACAATTGACAACCTGGATAGTATTGAAAAGCAGTATCATTCCAATGCTGCCAATAAGAATGGGTCAAAAAAGAAAGCCAATTTGGAAAAGCAATTGGAAAAAATACAAGGCAAACAGTCCAGATTAGTGGAAGCTGTGGAATCCGGATCCCTGCCGGTGGAAGCAGTATCCAAAAGGTTTCAGGATCTTAAAACTGATGAAGACCGGATCCGGGTAAAACTGGAAGATGAAAATAAAAAACCGCCGCCAATTGATTTTGGTGCTTTGTGGATTATAGCGGACAAGTTTAACTTCGGCGCTGATTTTCCGATAGAAAAAAAGCGGATAATCATTAAATCGTTTTTTGGTAAAATAGAGATCAGCAGCGGATCAATGTGGATTCAATCCAATTTCACGGTGCCACCCTCGGTGAAAAGAATTCAATTACGCTGAAATGAAACTGTAACGTCAATAATATTGTAATTTATAGCAAATGTATGAGGCTCGGTAGCTCAGTCGGTAGAGGGAAGGGGTACATTGAAAGCCGTAAATTTCCCCTATTTTATCCTCAATAAATCACAATTTTGTTATGTTAATATTTTAACATTTTACAGGAATCTGTGAATTTCATGTTTTTCCCAGGCTTCTGCATATTTTCCAGGGGTCCCTTTGCCGGAATCTGAATTATAATATTTTTTCCAATATTTACTTTGGCCAATAATATCCGTCACATCTGGAAGTGGTTTGGGGACCCGCCAATACTTGATCCTGGCCATTGCACAGGCGAATCCAATATTGTTATGCAGCATTTTGGCCATCATATTCACATCCATTTTACCATAGATGATGGAAGACGGCAGCACACAATGCTTGGCAATCCTTTGATATTTATCCTTCCGAAATTTTAGATAGTTTTCCATGTTATCCAGGGCTGTGGCCGGTTCCACTTGCCAGAATGAAAATGCAGGACCGCCGCCGATCTGCCGCCAATAATGGAATCCACTTTCTACCGCTGCCGTACCCATCATGATGGCTTCCGCTTCCCTGGACCACATTTGGATCCCGGTTAATGTGTCCCTAATTATTCTTTTTACATCTTTTTTATTCATCATCTTCCCATTCCATTATGTTTGGAGATTTGCCAGTAAAGTCAGATTCATCCAGTGGTGGCCACCGCCGGAATAGATCCCATAGCGGGATCAATAAATCTGATTTTATGATTTCTATAAAACTGAATTCACAGAAGGCCCAGGGCTTCTTTTCTTTATCATAATAAACTTCACACAGCCGTGGGATCCGTTTATCTTTTAATTTAATTAGCCTGTAATGAAATGACATCACTGGTCAAAGCCTTTGAATATATCTTGCATGGCCTGGAATCCCTGGCTGTCACTGCCTGCTGGTTGCATAATTTTATCATGACATTGTTTGCAGTACATGATTGTCCCCTTTTTTATTTTGGTCCCCTTTTCAGCAATGACCACGTAAAATTTGCAGATATGACATTCAATATTTTTCAGGGTATAGCCTTATAAAAATAGAATGTTAGCATAAATGTTTACTTTTTATCTTTATTGTCAAGTTTGACTTGTCATTTACTGACATTTTTAAACCAGGTGTCGTAAAACCTGATAAGTTTTTATTTCCATAATATACCTTTTTGTGAATATTGCACGAATCAATCACAGCCGGCCTTTTGCCGTTTCCATGTTAAATAATCAGCAGCTTCTTCCGGATCGAAAATCACATGGACCAGATTCTTTTCGCTGCTTGCATCCGGATCTATGATTGTGACCGGGCAGTTGAATATATTTTTATCCTGCAGGCCCTTTTCTTCTGCATATCTATCATGAATTTTAAAGCTGGCCACCTGAAGGCAATGGCTAATCCTGCTGCTTTTCGGATTCCGGATCACCTGGTATCCACTGACATGGGTGTGGCCGCCCACCAATACATGATCATCCCATCCCATTTGCGCTGCCTTTGCAATCGCATGGGCTGTATTCCATTGCGAATTTCCACTCCATTGATGCCGTGCATTAATTGTCACGGTCCTTTTGTTGGGAAATTTCAGCTGCATCCTGGATCCATGCTTTGTGTATTGACCCTGGCCACAGATCCATTCTAAGGGATCCCCGGCACCGGACCAGCAATCATGATTCCCGGCAATGAGATACAACCAGGGGACCATCTTCACGAAGTGTGATGTAATTTGCCAGGATTCCTGGGCGGATGTGGATTGTTCACCATAAAGGCGCTGCAGCCTTCCGATCCAGTTATTCTGGACATCACCCACATTCCCGGCCAGCATCCCTGGGGTATTTTTGATAATATCCACACAATGAAATAAATGGGATAGATCTGTGCCGTCATCATCCACGTGTGGATCTCCGAAATGGGCCACGCCGATAGGACCATCCAGATTGATCTTCACATCCACACAATCAATAGATTTATGGGCGGATTTTATTTCGTATTTGCGGATCCGTTCTGCAATCAGATCTTCAACCGGCTGCAGTTCTGCAGGGATCTCTTGCCGTGTAAATTCCGGGACCTGATTCTTGGTCACTTTTACTTTAGCATAACGGTCAGGATTGACATTAATATGATTAAATCTGGCTTGACCACGTACACCATGATATTTCCGGATCTCATCATCATCATGGAATTCATAATTGATGATTTTGGCTGCAGCACTATAAGAATATCCATCATTCAATAGATTCTCTACCCTTATTTTTTCCGCACGTGACCAGGGAATGCGCTTCCCCATTTTACCGCCTTTCTTTTTAATCCAGTTGTTCCCGGATTTTGATGGAAGTGGAAAACCGGTTGCCGCCATTATTCCTGAATCGGAATGAATCGGCAGACATCCGCACCCAATGTAAAGGGCCGGTGGTTCCACTTTCAGAATAGATGAATTTTAGAAAAGGCCCATCTGTATTATCCCGGACCGTTTCTAAATTGGTTTTTTGGCTGGAAGACAGTCCATTCCATTGGTTGGACCATGAAGTTTTAGATTCGTGCAGTTTTGTGGCATATTCCTGGCCGCCGGCAGATTCATTCACTTTCACACCGCTGTAATCTTCCCCCATTTCGCCGCCGGATGTCCACTGCATTTCAAAATCATATTTAGATCCCAGGACCGCTTCACAAAGGCCGGTGATGGATCCGCTGGATGCTTTTAAAAAATAGTATTGATACCCGGTGGAATTAGACCAGGATGCGGCATTCCATCCGGATGAAAATGTGGTAAAGGTGTGCAGCAGCACAGCGCCGGACATATCCGCATTATTGCCGCCGTGGATCTGAATGTCATCTGTTTCAGCCGCATTGAAATACAGGGCTGCAGCTGTGGCTGTTTTCGCAGATCCAAAATTGATCCGGATCACATCATTCAAATCAAAGGATGATATAGCAGATCCTATGGATTGATCGTGGATCCGTGATAGATCGGTGATTGTGCCGGCCTGTGCATCTATGGTGGCCGTGTTTAATGCTTTAAATGAATAGATCAATGCTTTAGCCATTGGATTCCCTCATGATGAATTTTGTGTCCCATCTGTCCGCTGCCCGCTGCTTGAATGCCAGGGAATTATTGGATAGGGCCACATATTTGGTGGTGGTATCATAGTACCATAAAAACTTTTTATATCCATCCAGGGCATCCCGTACATTTTCCAGGGTGGACTTTAAACTGCTGTCAATCCCTGCCAGGATGTAATCATACCCTTCCCTGGAATCTGCCTTTTGGATGGGCCATTCAATACCGCCATCACTCATGTCAAGCATAACGCCTGGCGCTATATCAAAGCCGGTCCCGGATGTAAATATTTTACCTGGTTCCCAGGATGCGCCTATCATCAATTCAGACAGTTCCAGATCTATGGATGCCGCTTCTACCTGGAATGTAATGTATCGGTAGGATCCGGAATCAAAGGTGTAAACATTCCAGCCGGGCCTGGGACTTGTGATGGATTTTAATTCTGTATATCCGGATGCAGCAGCAGTGGATCCATGTAATTTCATTGTATATCCGCCAGCCTGGTCCGGGACATATAATGCCATGAAGTCCATGCTTTTATTGGATCCCAGATCATAGCGAACCCCGGCGGCTGTGGATCCGGAAAACCTGGCACGTGGACCCACAGCCTGATCCGTTAAGTTGGCCAGGTACTGGTTCCCACTTTGGGAATTAAAATTGCCGCCGCTGATATAGCCTTCTGTCATTGAAGCTGCAGCCAGGCCGATAGAATCATGATATACCGTATCATTGGCCGTGACCAGGAACACTTTGAAATTCTTTGCAGCAGATGTGAGGAAATTCTTGCCGTCACTGGTTTTGAGTTGAATGTAAGGCATCAGCTGATGGTCCCCACTTCAACCGCTGTAAATTTCCGGTGGCCCACTTGCCGTGTGATGCCGGTGATCATATAGGCCACATTGGTCCAGGACTTGCCAAAAGGGGATGTGACCATGTTAGAATTATCAAATTTTACAATGTCACCCGCTTCCAGGTTATACATGGCCGGATTTTTAATTTCACCGGATACAGCCACTTTTATGTTACCATTAATATTGTCATAATAAGCGCCAAAATTATCATTGGGATTGTTGTTGGTGGGATCCGTGTCCGGATCCGGGCCTACATAGTAATCCAGGTCTGTTTTGGTGTGGTTCTCCAGGGCTGCAATATTCCAATCTGTACGGGCTGTACTATTTTCACTGACCACAGTGGATAAATATTTTGATTCCGCAGGATGGGCCTGGTAGTTAATGGTGCGCTTTGTCACCAGATCTGGCAGGGAAGTGTGGTCCACTTTTAAATCTGCCGTGTCTGATTTAGACAGGGTGGCTGAAATATCCCCGGATGCATAGGTATCCTTGATATGGATATATTTCCCCTTAGATCCTGGTTTAAATCGGAAGATGAATCCACCTTCAAATGTAATTCTATCCAGGATCCGTTTTAGATCTGTGGGATCCAGGATCCATACCCGCATTTCCCAGCTGGATCTGGCCGTATTGAGATCAGACCACCCATCCATATTGGTATCTGAATAATCCACACCAGTGAATCTTTTTAATAGATCCCTGTGGATCTGATGGGGTCGTTTCGCAAGGCCAGACCCGCCAGTGTACGTTTGTGATAGGCCGTCACAGCCTAAATAAATTTTGTCCTGGGCTTTTTCATTAATATCTGATTTATCCGATGATGTGGAATTGGGATCTTCCAGGCTGATGGTAATGGTCAGGTATATTTCACGGATTTCAATATCACCTGAAAAGGATCCACTATTTCCGGATATGGCCCCTTCTATTTCAATATAATCATCCATTTTATTGCCATTGTTCTGATACTTCGTGGTCAGATTCTCAGAATAGGATGTATTTTCATTGGAATTCACGGATCCCGTCTGGGTGATGATAGTGGTGGTGGATCCGAACATTTTATTCCGGACTTCTACCGTGTCCAATGGATCCCCGCCGGCGCTGATCCGGGCCTGGACGTTCATGTTTAAAGTCACAGATGTAAAGGATCCTTCCAGCTTCGGCAGATCTACCTTCAGGCTTTTAGTGGATCCGCCATTGCCGCTGAATGAATGGGTGGCCGATGTACCGGAATTTCCATCAAAGGCATTGGCAGAGTTGGTGAATTGATCATTATCATTGATCCGGATGGGGCGGACCAGGAAGCTGCGTAAAGTCTTGGGTGGGTAAGACACCACGGGAATAGATGATGTTTCATTTTCATCCACACTGGAAGCGCTGCCGGATCCGATCTGTGCAAACCGATCTGCACCGGATTCATAATAGTGGGGATTCCCTTTATTGCCGCTGGTCCCATCCAATGATCTGGGTGACACATAATAATAGGCCCCTGTGGTGGCCTGGTTTAATGGGATCGGAAATAAATTCTTATTATCCGCAAAAGAAGCGGATGCATTGATGGAATAGTCCCCATATACCACCGGCTGATAAATATCCTGGTCTGATTTGGTGGTGGGGATCTCTATATGATCCCAGGGCCGGTGCTGGACCACCTTAATGGTCACTTTTGATGCGCTGTGGCTGATCCCACTGATCCTGCCTTCAAAAATTAGATGGCAGTTGGCCAATGTGGATTCATCATTTAATTGTGAATATATATAGACCGGTTTATTGATGTATTTATTGGATCCGCCAAATAATTCCTGGCTGACCGGATTCCCCTGGTAAGTGAAATTTGAAAAGGTCAGTGTAATGTTATCTGATCCGGCAGATCCTGCGGCCAGATCTATAGATTCCCGGACAGATGGGGATCCTTCGATGGCCCCTTCGTAATGCTGGTCATCTACGGTGGTATTGCCAAAAGACAGCATTAGGGCATTATTGGGGGAACCGGCTGGATCCGATGTATTAAACACCTTCACCAGCCAGTTTTCCTTGAAAGGGCGGCCAATGGCCGCCTGGTACGTGGAAGGGAAATCTAAAGCCATCTATGATAATTCCAACCGGGCCACTTCACGGATCTGGGGAATGATTTTATCCTGGATAAATTCCCTGGTCCCAATAATGTCACCATGAAAATTGATCACCGGGCCGGATCCGCCACCGGATTGGCCCATCTGTGCGGATGGGGTAATTTTGACGTGTTCTGCACCCGCTTCACCGGCAATGATCATGGTGGGCTGTGTCACCATTTCATCCATACCGGTTGCAGCAAATTGGATCCGCTGGATTGCAGATCCCATTAGAGATCCAAAAGCAGCACCACCGGCCAAAGCCATTGGGGCCACCAGCCATCCCATTGGGCCAGCAGATGATATTTGAGATCTGATAAATGAAGCCACCGCCTTCTGGATCTCTGCTGATATAAAGGATCCCGCCGCCTGCTTTGCCGCCTGGCTTGCCGCACCCAAAGCATTGGATGTGGATGTGATGGATGATGCCTGTAATACAGAAGCTGCAGCTGCTTCATTTAGGGCATCTTTAAATGATAGCCAGGTGTAAGTGGTGTCTTCTGTTTCTTTTTTCACCAGGCCCATCTTTTCAGCCAGTTCCGGATATTCCTCTTTTAATACATCAATCCATTCAGCTTCTTGCTTTTTGGCTTCTACTAATGCCCGCTGCTTTTCAAGCCATTCATCATAAGATGCGGCAGATTCTACGATTAGATCCGTTTCATCTTTTACATTCTGCTTTTTCTTTTCCGTCTTTTTAGATTGTTCATCCGTGACTTCATTGTTTTCATTAACAATATAATTTTGATCTACCAGGGCCTGTTTATAGGATTCATATTCTTTTACAAGACGTTCCACATTCGCCCTTAATGCGGACACCTTTTGGGCTTGCATTTCTTCTTTACTTAGAAGGTCATCTATCTGGACAAAATTAGATCCCCGTGCAGCATTCAATTTCTTTTCTGCTTCAAATAGTTCCAATTGAACAGATTTTAAGTCTTCCGCCTTTTCTTTTAAAATTTCTTCAGCAGCAGCCAGTTTAATTTTTCTTTCAAATTCCTGGTTGGCATCTTTTAATGCTTTTTCAAGTTCTTCATACCCAACCTTTTCCAGATCTATATTCCCCAGATAATCTGGATATTTATCCTGCAGATCTTTAATGGCGGCTTCCCTGGTGGATGCTTTTGTATTTACATCCTGAAGGATCTTCACCAGGGCATTAAATTCAGTTTGTTCCTCAATTAAATTCTGAGATACGGGTATAGAAATAAGATTGGTAAATGATTTAATCATGCCGGTCAATTGTGGCCGTAATCCGTCACCGATACGGTCCCCAAGCCTGGCCACAGCATCCTGCATATTAGACATGGCCCCGGTAAATGTATTGGAAAGCCGTTCCGTGGATCCCGCAATCCCCACAGCAGGATCTTGAAGTGATTCCATCATGGCTTCCCGGAATTCAGGCAGGGTCAATTCTGTAATGTCATCAATCCCTTTAAAATCTTTGATCAGGTTTAATATACCCCGTTCCCGCAGGATGTCTGCAGCACCAGCACCACCGGCAAAAGCACGGCCCATTGCATTGGCTGCTTCCGTTACATCCATTCCCATGAATGCTGCCAGATCCGCCACAGGACCAATCATGTTTTCTGCATCCACACCAAAGGCTTTTAGCTGCGCCCCAGCTTCCACCACGTTTTTCAATTGGAATGGGGTGGTGGCCGCCACATCATTAAACCGTTTAAATGCTTCCGCACCCCTTTGTGTGGATCCATACAGGCTGGTCAATCTGGTTTCTAAAAATTCAAATTCTGCTGATATTTCAATGGATTTTTTAAGGGCTGCACCCATAGCAACCACCGCAGCAGCAGCGCCTATTTTCAGCTTAGAAAATGCACTGCCAAGACCATCACCAGCACCTTCAGCGGAATCCCCTAATCCATCCAGCTTTTCATTTAATTCATCCAGCTTCTTTTTAATATCCTGGGTATCCGCCTGGATCTGTACTTGTACTCTACTGTCACCCCGTGCCATGATTCATTTTCTCCTGTAAATCATTTTTGATTAATTCAATTTCAAGCCATTCAAAGCACAGCACAGCAGGCAGATCCCGGATGATCTCATATTGAGATATATTCCCATTGGCCAATCTATGGACCACCATTGTCATGTCCCGGATTCTGTCCCAGGCATTGGTGCTGAAATTGCCTTCGTCTGATCGGAAGCAGAAGGGGAAGCGGCCCATGACTGACCGCTTAAAACGAAAAAATCCTGGATCATTTCAACCACTTGCGGCAAAGTAATCTTCTGCAGCACGTCCCACTTGTCATCCAATGGATTACCTATGGGATCCAGCAGTTTCATCACCACCGCCTTCATTTTTTGACTGTCTGCGGCAAACTTCATGAACACATTCATTTCTACCTGGCCATCATCATTCACCAGATCCGCCAGCGTTTCACTGACTTCCATAAAGACACCCAGCTGCATTTCTTCCGGCAGCTTGAATTCCGTTCCACCTACTTCAAAGATTTTCCCCATGATTTATGCTTTATCCATGTTTTTCTTTAGCTGTGAAAACCAGACATCATCCAGCTTGTTTTTGGATGATTTGACCAGCTTTTCAGCCATACCCATAAAGACGGCCTTCAGTACCTTTTCAGATACCATTGCCTTAAATCCGGCCACGTACATGGTCCGTAAAAAAGGCACGTACCAACCGCCCACCAGGACAGCTGCAGCGCCCAGGATCATTTCCCAATAGTCTTTTAAAAATTCCATTTCCCATTATCCTTTCATTTTAAATAGCCAGCCAATCATGGTCCCAAAAACCACTGTCACCATTGTCATGACACCATCCCGCCTGGCATTTGATTGTTCAAGTCTTCCGATCCGGCCATTCTGGACCTTTAACAGATCCTTTATTTCTGACACAGATTCACGGATGTGTTTTAATTCTGAATTCTGTTCTGCATTGATTACAGATAAATCTTCCAGCCGTTTATCCACGTTGGTCCTGTAAATATCTACTTCGGCCCGGTTCATCTTTTCCTGGCCCTTCTGGGTGGATTATCGGATAGCATTCCTTCAATGTAATTAAGCCGTTCATTGATGTCCCCCATTGTTTCATTTACTTCTTTTACCAATTCATTTTTAGCCTTGATTAGATCACAGATGATCTGATATTGCTTGGCCAATTCTGATGATAGATCTTTGGTCAGGTATTTAAACATCATATAGAGCAGGACACCAATCAGGGATCCGGCAGATATTTGGGTAATCATTTCAGGATTCATTATTGATCCCCATTTGGATCCGCAGGCCAATCATGATCCAGGCCATGATAAATGCCGGCATCAATGCACCGGATTCTATATTCTGGAAGATGGCCGCATTGTCCCCCACAATTTTCATAATGAAAACAGCTTCGATGAATAGACATGAATTATAGATCCGTTTCAGCGCCACCTGATCCCCGCTTCATTTCTTTGTTTGATCCAAAATAAAATTCACCAATGGGTAAAATCACCAGCATCAATTCTTTTGAATTTCTGTCTTCTACCCATAAATGGATATGGACCTTTTTCCCATCACTATGGGGTTCAATCCATCCGTGGGACATATCCAATTCTACGGTGATCATTTCTTTGGTGGTAAAGTCATGGATGGATGCCGTCCACACATTTTCATTACAGGGTGGGGCAGGGGCCTTTGAATTCCCCAGAACCAAAATGGCCATAAAAGCAATCATGGCGATAATCCCCTTATTCATGATCTTCCACCTGGATGCTGATCCCCCAGAATTGGTATCCGCTGACCACGGCCAATTCCCTGGCAGATTCCCATTCAAAATAATTATTCACATAAGGGATCCATTGCACCGTGTCCTGGACCAAAAGGGACGTGGAATAGGCATGGGACCACCCGGCAGATCCATAAGAGATAAAATCACCATTGGATCCCATAGGGACCTTCTTTTCCACTATTTCAGTGGTGTGGGATGGTTCATCACAGCTGCAGATCAGCATGATCATAATGCCGGTATATACCATCCGGGATATATCTTTTATGGATCTAATTTTACTCATGTGCGTAGTTTTTTATTCCGTTACAAGCCAGCTTAATGCCGCAAGCATAGCCGGGCTTGGTTTCGTCTGTTTAATATCGCTCAATGTGATTTTCTGCACCTTAATGGACACTTCTGTTTCCATTAATTCCTTATGTTCGTCTTCAAAGGCTTTTTCGTCCTTATCCGATTTAAAGATGTACTTTTTGATTGCATCTTCACCTTCACCGATGGTTTCCGTGACTAATTGACCATCTTCCATTTCACAATACTTCTCAAACAGCTTTTCCCTCGTTTCTTCAAAGGTCTTTAATTCGTCCTGTACTTTTTTAAATACCTTGCTGAGTTTAAAGGCGATTTTCGCCGTCATTGTTTGGTTCATTATCGTATTAAATGCCGGTGAACTTGCCACCACTTCTTTCAGTTTGATCTTCATGGTTTCCCTTCCTGTTTTGATCGGTTTAATTGGTTTGAGGGTCATGTGCTAATTTGATTTTCATTCTGTTTCCCTCGTTTTAATTATGCGCCACAAATTCCATCTCTACGTCCACCACGAAATTCGGACATAGACGTTGGCTTGCTTCCATTCCCGTTAAAAGTATCCCATTCAGACATATACCAACCATATCCTCCGTCTGCGCCT
>JAERSH010000063.1 GCA_016845785.1 Fidelibacterota bacterium | reverse complement strand
AGATTTACCGTAATTATTGGTTTTGAACAAATAGGGTTTAAAATCATCCAGTTTGTATCGGGTCACCGCCATGTATGCTGTGGCAGGATCATGAGGCGATTGATCGATGGAATTCACCATGCCCCATTCCGGCATATTCTTAGGTGTAATGTCCTTCCAAGATTTTCCACCATTTTTGGTGATATGAACGCGACCATCATCGGTCCCAATCCAAATGACACCTTTTTCGTGGGTAGAAGGTGTAATCACAAAAACAGTACAATAATACTCGACGCCAGTATCATCCTTGGTGATGGGGCCACCGGATTCATCTTGCATCGAAACTGTATTGGTGGAAAGATCAGGACTAATTACTTCCCAACTTTCACCTTCATCCGTCGATCTATGCAAATGTTGAGATCCCACATAAAGCACGTCTGAATCAAACGGGTCAAACTCGATAGGGAAATTCCATTGAAAGCGGAATTTCATATCTTTCACTCCATGCCCCATCGGGTTATCCGGATACACGGTTATGTTTCTTCGCTCACCGGTTGAATGATCGTAGCGAGTCAGGAATCCACTATAGGATCCTGCATAAACTATGTTGGGGTTTTCAGGATGGGGCGCCACGTGGGCACTTTCCCCACCGCCGACCGCATGAAAATCTCGCTCAGTAATACCACCACCCATGGTACGAGACGCAATGGAGACAGTGCTATTATCTTGCTGTCCTGCATAGACGCGGTAAGGGAATTGATTGTCCACATCCACTCGATAGAATTGAGCCGTTGGTTGATTGTGGTATGTACTCCACGTTGCACCAGCGTCAAAGGATACTTGTCCGCCCCCATCATCAGCAATGACAAGATGCTTTGCATCCATAGGGTCAATCCATAAATCATGATGATCCCCGTGTGGCGTGCGGATGCGACTAAATGATTTGCCGCCGTCCTTAGATCGCCAAAATGAAACATTCAACACATAAACCAAGTCTTCATTTTCTGTATCCGCATAGACGCGTGTATAGTACCACGCACGCTGACGGAGATTATTATCAGAACTGGTTTTGATCCAAGTTTCGCCCCCATCGTCCGAACGGAACAATCCTCCGTTCCGACTTTCAATCATGGCCCACATCCGGTCCGAATTCAATGGAGAAATGGTGACACCGATAATGCCAACCAATCCTTCCGGAAGTCCTTTGTTGCGGGTGATTTCAGTCCATGTATCGCCCCCATCTGTGGATTTCCAAAGTCCGGAGCCCTCACCACCGCTCTCTAAACTATAGGGCGTTCGTTTTACACGCCATGTGGATGCAAAAATGATGCGCGGATTATTTGGATCTAAAATGAGATCGCAAGCCCCCACTTCATCATTGATATAGAGAACTTTTTCCCAATTTTCACCGCCGTCCTTGCTGCGAAAAACTCCTCGCTCTTCATTGGGTCCAAAGAGATGTCCCAGGGCAGCTACATAAACTAAATCGGGATTCCGAGGGTGGACTCGAATGCGGGGAATCCGTCGAGAATCTTTGAGGCCCATATGCTTCCATGTTTTACCGGCATCGGTGGATTTCCACACGCCATTCCCATGGGATACATTCCCACGGACGGTAACTTCACCACCACCAACGTAAATTACATTGGGATCCCATTCACTGACGGTAACCGCGCCAATGGAGCCGCCAAAATAGCCATCTGAAATATTTTCCCAGGTTTGACCCCCATTTTTGGTTTTCCAGACGCCCCCGCCGGTGGCACCAAAATAAGCCAGCAATTTATTGCCGGGTACACCGGTCGAAGCGGCAGAACGCCCACCACGAAATGGACCAATATTTCGATACTTTAATGCATTATATAAATCCTCGCTAAATTGTTCTTTTGCAGCCAGGGTTGAAATGGCAATCATTGCAAAAATAGCAATACGAGACATTGAATTACGAATACGCATAGAACCTCCTTCAAGCATATCATGTAAAAATTGGAGTGAATTGTAGTGTAGAAAATCAATTTTCCGCAAGTGAATAAAAAAAATCAATTTTAAATTCAATCGTCGAACCATTTGATAAAATCATTCTATCAAAAAGTGTATCACATTTAATTAACTTTTGGCTCTTATTTGGAATAAAAAATTGAAAATTGCATTTCTTACCGCAGGCGGAATAGCACCTTGTTTATCCGCTTCTATTGGTGCCCTGATCAAGGCATACAACGAAACAGCCCCAGATGCTGAACTTATGGGATACCTTCATGGGTATCGCGGACTACTTTTGGGGAATTCTATTTCCATACCATCTTCAGTACGAGAAAAGACTGATATACTATTTGAATATGGCGGCAGCCCCATTGGCAATAGTCGCGTTAAACTAACAAATGTTGCTGATTGTGCGAAGCGTGGTTATGTAAAAGAGGGTGAAGACCCCTTAAAAGTTGCGGCAGATCAATTGGTGAAAGATAAGGTTGATATTCTTCATACAATTGGCGGTGATGATACCAATACCATGGCAGCCCAGCTTTCATTTTATCTTAATGAAAATAATTATAATCTCACCGTTGTGGGTCTCCCCAAGACTGTAGACAATGATGTTTATCCCATCACACAGACTTTAGGCGCATGGACGGCAGCGGAGCAAGGGGCCATCTTTTTTGAAAATATCGCCAATGAGAATACG
>JAERSH010000062.1 GCA_016845785.1 Fidelibacterota bacterium | reverse complement strand
TGATTAGGATTGGCAAAGTTACCATCTGCTCTCTTTTTAAAGAATTCTTCAGATTGCACTTCCTCTCCAAAAGTTACCGTCCAATCTTCTTTTGATTCGGTTGACTCGATGGTATAAAATGGCCTCACATCATAAAATAGCAAATCATCTGAATAGCCATCTGTAAGTATATACTGTGGGTCTTCCCATAATGTGGTTTGTCGATTAACTGTACCTACCAGTCGGGTATGGCTTGAGAAACCATATTTTCTTTTTACTTGTCTGAATATCCGATACTTAGACACATTCTGGTTTGGGTGTACATTCCATGTCAGTTTAATATTTTCTCCAATTGTAGTCCCACTTGAAATACCGTAATGAGCCATGGACCTGGGATATCCCTTATAATGGGCCGTTATCGTTGTATCAGACGTTGGTGTGATGGTGATCGTATGGAATTCGCTACCGGTTGACCAGTGGGTGAAATCATAATCGATGTGGTTATGTGTCACTGAATTTAGTGGAGCGGACACTGTGATGGATTCATTTTCAGGTACATATAAGTTAAAAGGCAATTGTCTAACTGTATCCCTTATAGTTATTAATCCTTTTTCATCTATGCCAATAAAATTATTATTAAATGTAACTTTAAATTTCCGTAAATACTTGGCAGTAAATAGATTGGCCGTTCCACTAGTCAAATCGATTTGATACTCTTCATCTGAAGAATATTTTGGGCTATTTTCACTATTATTTATCCATTTTATAAAATGGTGTTTAAAACCATCCCCATCCTCATTATCCATCATTGGCGTTAATTTTACAGGGAATCCCCATTCATAAAACCCGGTATAAGTGCTTTGCTTCGGTATATCGTCAATACCGATAGTTCCACCGTTTGACCCATCCCAAAACTCATTTTTTACCTCTAACATCCAAAGGTTTTTATTTATTTTTGCATAATGAGTTGGGTAGTTGTTTTTCGCATTGGTTGTATATTTTTTAACATCTTCAATTGACAGATATTGTACACCGGTTGTAGAATTTGGACGAGGGACTTGACTAATATATATGCCACCCCATGAGAGATAATTAATATCTTCAATATAGGCCACATGGTCTTCACCTTCCTTCCCCCAAATAGCAAGGTCTCCTTCCTCTATTTTACCTTCTTCCCATGTCCATGCATTTATAATAAATTCTGGTTCAGTAATTTTCGTTGCCACATCTCCCAATTTTGTTGCGGGGCAATAACTCCCTCTATATGCCCGAGCCATGGCATACTCCCTGCAATTGGATGAGTTTTCCTTAGAATGCTGCTTGTCGTGTGGAAAGGGGTAATGTTGACCAACCAATCCTGATATCATTAACACTATGGATATGAGCATGGATTTATTCATCTTATTCTCCTCTAAGGACGATTGTATTTAAATTCGGATTATATATATTGCCTATTGCAATTACTGTTCTGCCATCGGACCATATATCATTGAAAAACACTCCTTCAAAAGAATCTTCTAATAACGTTATCCATTTTTTCCCATTATAGAATAATACATTGCCAAAATTACCATCAAGAAATCGGCCGCAAGCAAAAATAAAATCTTCTTTTATACCATAAAACTGAGAAACACCAAACCCTTTCGGGGTTTCACCCGCTTTTTCAGGTATGTCATTTACAAACTTCTTCACTTCATAGTCCTGAGTGTAAACTGCCCCCTTTTCACTCACCCATGGTCTGCTTAAACTGTATTCTATATATATTTCTTCCCATTGATTATCCTTTCTTTTAAGTAAAATGTCGCTCCCATTGGAAAAGGCATCACTTATATTAGTAAAAATTGCATATGTGGAATGGCTTTGGTGACTCACAAAATTATCGTTATAAGAATGTTTATTAGATGGTTCAGTAAAATTTATTTTTTCCTCTATCCATTCAGTCCCGTTATACATAAAAATACCCCCACCATAAGGACCAACCCAAATTTTCCCATTATCTCCACCACCTATGGACATAAGTTCAGTTGTATCGGGGGGCGTAATTTCTGTCCACTTCCAACCATCATAATGAATTACAAATGCATCATGAATACCTCTCTTTCCACTTTGACGCCCAACAGCCCAAATGTCGTCCTTCGAAAATCCGAAAATATCATTAATACTATGATTATTGGTTTCTATAAAGCCACCATCTCTTTTATCAAGTGGTACCACAGACCAAGCATTTCCATTAAAATGCCACATGGTACCAAATACTCTATAGCTATGGCCCACAATATAAATGTCATCGGATGAACTGGCCCACATTCTTTGCAATCCTAATTGATAGTTATCCGGATAAGGATGTTTAAGTGTATCAATTGTCCATGTATAATCTCTTGGGTCTTTTGGGCCATCATCTTCAAAAAGACTACAACCAATAAAAGCAACAATAGAAATGGAAATGAACAAAGGACGATTCATGGTTTGATCACTTTTTACCCCAATTCTACGTCACTTCTGGAAAGCAATTTGATGATAAATCATTTCATGAGTACCATTTTCTTACTTTTCGAAAATACTTTATTTGTCTCATGGGATCTTGCCGTCAGTTTGTAAATGTAAATACCTGCCGGCACTTTATTGCCATTGTTGTCTGTTGCTTGCCATGAGAATCGTTTATATCCCGGTTGTTCATGGGAATTTACCCAAGACTTTACTCGATTGCCTCGAATATCATAAATAGTAAAAGAGACTGAACTTGCTTCCGGTAATTCATATTTAATGATCGTGGTGGGGTTGAAGGGGTTTGGGTGGTTTTGGCTTAGACTAAACTGATTAGGATTGGCAAAGTTACCATCTGCTCTCTTTTTAAAGAATTCTTCAGATTGCACTTCCTCTCCAAAAGTTACCGTCCAATCTTCTTTTGATTCGGTTGACTCGATGGTATAAAATGGCCTCACATCATAAAATAGC
>JAERSH010000061.1 GCA_016845785.1 Fidelibacterota bacterium | reverse complement strand
GGTATCGGTCTTTCATTTTATGCGGAAGGCTGGCAGACTGAAAAAGAGAATGAACAAAAAAAAGATCAGTATTTATATGATCTAACCAATACACTGGAAAGTGACATTGCCCAAATCAATAAACTTCTGGAAACATTGTATCAATCCGATCGACTCATAACGGAGATCCAAAGTGATATTGATCAAAACCATACCGTATATACCGACCCAGAAATATTGAATAAATTATTAGAGGTTGAAGTGGGAATTTCATTCTTCCCGCAGGACGGGATTTTTAATCAACTTATATCGACTGGTGCATTTGAACTCAT
Organism: Fidelibacterota bacterium; assembly: GCA_016845785.1. GTDB lineage: Bacteria > Fidelibacterota > Marinisomatia > Marinisomatales > TCS55 > TCS55. The sequence continues at coordinate 7,467 of JAERSH010000061.1, read as the reverse complement.
TAAAAATGTAGAACTGAAAAATATCCTATTGGAGATGTATAATCATCAAAAAGATCGTAATTATGCAACCTCCACAGAAATTGACCAATTTAATCTCGGATTTCGTAATAAAATTTTAGATCAGTTTCGAATCAGCTTTAATTATAATTCTTTCGATGGTGCTTTTTATGGCAGCAGCACATTGAACAAATACAAATTCAATCAACCCTATTATATGTCCAATACATTTTACGGATTGCTCTCACAGGCAAACCTCTATGGAAATATGTACACACGGCAATTAAAGGATATTGAGAAATCTTATTTAACAGCATTATCCTTAACTAAAAATGAACTTGGGAATTAACAAAAATAAATTATCATAAAATGTGAATGATAGTTTGAAAAAGATTTTAGCACAGATCATTATTTATGAACCCCCCTTTTACTTTCCCCCCATAACGGGGGGAATTGTAGGGGGGTATAAAAATGTAAAGAGAATCCCATGAAAAATAGCTTCGCATTATTTTTATTGTGCTTCCTAATCGGTTGCACCGGTCATGATAAAAAATATGAATATGTAGAAAAGAATGATGCCTTCCGGCAAACGATAAAAACCGGACATTTTATTGAACTGAGCCAAGGGTTCACCTATTATGAATATGATGACCTAAAAAATGAAAACCTTATTGTATTCATCCATGGTTTTTCTGTCCCCGGCTATATCTGGGACGAAACCTATTATGAGGCCATCAAAAGAGGATTTGGCGTATTGCGTCTCGATACTTATGGCCGAGGATACTCGGACAATCCGGATGTGGATTACACCGATGAATTATTTGCCACCCAAGTGGTTGAACTATTGGATGCTCTTAACGTGAAGCAAAAAGTAACCCTTGCGGGCTTATCCAATGGAGGCAGAGTAATCTCTAAGGTTGCGGAAAATCATGGAGATAAGATAAAAAATTTAGTCTATGTTGCACCGGGTGGTTTTCATCCTCCAGGGACGATCTATGAAAATACAGATGTGACCGATGAAGAAATATCCGATTTTATCAAAAACAAGTACCCCACTATATCTCAGGGACAAATGACTGATTTTAAAGATCCATCGAAATTCAAAGGGTGGGATAAAAAATATGAACCATTATTAACCTATAAGGGGTTTGCTCGGGCGCTTCTATCTACAAGAAAACATCAGAAAATTCTGGATGAATTAAATACAAAGATTGGTCAAATGGATGTACCACAATATGCCATTTGGGGAGATTTAGATTCTGTATTACCACTTAAAGATGTGCAGGATAAACTTCCTCAAATGATGCCGAAATTAAAATTATTTGTCATTAAAGATTCGGGCCATTTGCCCCATAAAGAACAGTTCGATGCATTTAATCAAATTTTCTTTGGCGATATTTTGAGGAAATAATAGAGACAAGCATGAAAAACATTCTAACACAGATCATTGTTCATTTTTCACCCCCCATGGTCCCCCCTCGTATGAGGGGGGAATATAAGGGGGGAGATCAAATAAATTAGAGACGAGTTTGAAAAAACCAACTCTCATTATCATTACACTCGCCGGATTAATCCTCTCCGGAATATCGCTGGGGCAATTTTGCCAAACCCAAAAAGTGGGCGATCCTGAATTCTACATTTTACTCTTTAGCATCATCACTGCCGCCATTGGCATTATCGCATGGTGGATAGCAGTCCGCAGATCATCCTGACCTAAAATGCCTTCGGGCAATTTATTGGCCTCCGTTGTAAATTGATGAAAGAGGAGGAAACCATGAAACACAAATTACTGTCTATTATTTTAATATTATTCCTAGTGGGATGTCAATCATCTCAAAAAGTGGAATATCTTCAAACTGATGAGCATGCCAAACAAGGGCTCCCATTTTCTGAGGCAGTCCGAGTAGGAAATATGCTTTACCTCTCAGGGCAAGTTGGTAATATACCAGGTGAAATGGAAGTTGTACCGGGAGGCATTGGTCCCGAAACACGCCAGACCATGGAAAATATTAAAGCTGTTCTAGAAAGGTATGGCTCATCCATGGATAAGGTCGTAAAATGTCTCTGTATGCTAGAAGATATTAATGAATGGGCGGCCATGAGCGCTGAATATGTAAAATTCTTTCCCACCCATAAGCCTGCTCGTTCTGCGTTTGCGGGTACCGGTTTGGCCATTGGTGCCAAGGTGGAGATTGAATGTATGGCAACGATCGATTAAAGGAGGTAATAATGAAAGAAAACCTAACACGCCGACAATGGCTAAATACTGGTGCAACAATTTTAGGCGGTTCCATATTGGGTTCCGTCGCAGGAGTAAGCCCATTAAAAGCTGCAACCAAATCTTTACCCAGCGCACCAATCCGGATGATGTTTAATGAAAATCCATACGGACCATCTCAAGTGGCACGCCGCGCTATGCGGAAAGCATTTGGTGAATCGAACCTTTACTCTATGCGGGGTGCTAAAGCAGAATTCAAAGCACTCATGGCGAAATTAAATGGCGTTACGCCCGACCATATTGCAGTGGGTTTCGGCTCAGGTGAAATTTTGAAAAAAGCCGCCCTCATGAACGGGATCGACAAAGGAGAATTGGTTTCTCCTGCACTTACATTTGAGACCATCAATCAATATGCCAAAACCATGAAATCCAATGTGAAACGGATTCCCATGACAGACCAAATTGGCATTGATTTAGATGGGATGGCCAATGCCGTCAGCCGTCGGACAAAATTGGTCTATCTGTGCAATCCCAATAACCCTACCGGTGCGTTAATGGATCCGAATGATTTGGAATCATTTTGCAAAACCATTTCTAAAAAAGCCACTGTTTTCGTGGATGAGGCTTACCATGAATACGTTATGGATCCCAACTACCGGTCTATGATTGAATTGGTGAAAGCCGGCCATAACATTATTGTTAGCCGGACGGCCTCTAAAGTCCACGGTCTTGCAGGTCTTAGAGTAGGCTTTGCCATCACCACACCTGAGACCGCTAAACGGATGGAATCCTACCTTACCGATTCGCTGAATATAGTTGGTCTTCGGGCTGCTATTGCTTCTTATCAGGATAAAAAATTCCAAACCTATAGTATCTCACAGAATAACCGGGCTCGTGATGTGGTAACAGGGTATTTGGATGCAAAAGGGATTGAGTATCTGAGTTCCCAAACGAATTTTATGTTCATCAAGACTGGTATGGAAATCACAGATTTGCAACCGGCAATGGAAAAGCACGGTGTATTAGTAGGCAGACCATTTCCGCCCTATACAAAATGGTGTAGGCTCAGTATGGCCAAGCCAGAAGAAATGGAACGATTCAATTCCGGATTGGATAAGGTGTTGGGATGAGAAAAATTACATTTATATTGATACTGGGTTTTGTTTTTGGTCAAACACCGGATAATTATGAAGACCTCCAAACCCTGTTTAAGGATTGGCGCGCATTTGAAAGTCCTCCATTATTAAATGGTGCGCCGGATTATACTAAAAGGCAGTTCAAAAAACGGCAGCGTCCATTCAAGGCACTGCAAAAACGATTGGCCAAAATCGACACCACAGGCTGGCCTGTATCTATGCAGGTAGATTGGCAAATCGTAGAAGCAGAAATGAATGGTTACGATTTCAATCGCCGCGTTCTGAAATCCTGGGAAAGAGATCCGGCTTTTTACCAAACGGTGTGGATGTACCAAAGTGACGTCCCCGCTCATGAAGGGCCAACCAACCACGCTCTATTGGAATATTGGCAATACGAATGGCCATTAACAGGAAAATCTAAATCCAAATTTTTACAAGAATTGGAACTCATACCCGCATTTCTGGAACAAGCAAAAAGTAATCTCACTGGGAATGCGAAAGACCTGTGGGTTGCAGGCATTAATGATATCCGGAGTCAAGGAGAAAGTCTCAAAACCATTGAACAGCAGCTTCTAAAACACCAAGACCGGCGAGCCGATGAGAAGCTCCTGGCAGCCGCAGGAAAGGCCCAAGTGGCCAATGAAGCCTTCATTCAATGGCTGAAGGGCGAAGCACCCAAAAAGACGGGACCATCTGGTATTGGTAAGGACAATTATACTTGGTATCAGAAGAACGTCCACCGTGTTCCCATCACCTGGGAAGAGGAAGTGCAGCTTCTTCAACGGGAATTAGATCGGGCCTGGTCATCATTAAAATTGGAGGAAGAAAGAAATAAAAATCTACCTCCTCTAAAAGCAGCCGACACGCCAGAAGAATTTGCTGAACTAACAGAAAAAGGTGTGCAACGCATGATGCGGTTTTTAAAGGAAAATGATATAATGGTGATTAAGGATAATATGGAACCTGCTTTGCGAGAGCATATGGGTAAATATGTCCCCAAAGATAAACGAAATTTTTTCTCCATCGGTCTTCATATGGATCCCTTACCGCTATATTCTCATTTTTACCATTGGTTTGATCTGGCAGAAGTTCGAGATAATCCAAATCCAAACCCAATCCGCCATGGACCACCTCTTTATAATATGTATGATTCGAAAAGTGAAGGTATTGCCACGGCGGTAGAAGAAATGTTCATGCATGCGGGCCTGTATAATGATAGTCCTCGATCCCGGGAGATTGTTTGGATCATGCTGGCCCAGCGTGCTGCCAGAGGATTGGGTTCACTCTATGCCCATGCCAATATGATGACCATGGCAGAGGCAGGGCAGGTCCATGTGAAATGGACACCCAGAGGATGGATGGAGCGAGAGCCCCATTTGCTTCAATTTGAACAGCATCTCTATCTGCGCCAGCCGGGGTACGGCACCTGTTATATCACGGGGAAATATCTGATTGAAAACCTCATGGCTCAGTATGCAGAAAAGTTGGAGACAGAAGGTAAGCCTTTCACATTGAAAGAATTTTTGGATCGATTCAATCGGGCGGGGCATATCCCCGTAGAGTTGGTCCGACAGGAAATGATGGCGAATTAATTTTTATCTATCCAGTATCCAAAACTTAAAAGAGGTCTAATATGAAAAATATTTTAGCCCGAGGGGGTATTGAATTTTTGGCCGTGTTACTGGGGATTACGGGGTCGCTATGGATAGACGATTGGTCCAAAGGTCGCAGCGATATACAACAAGAATATGAAGCATATTCACGATTGTCTGAAGCTTTGGAACAAGATATTATTAATATCGAAGAACAATTGGTTAGAAATGATCAAATGGTTCGAATGATCAATATCATGGTCAATGATATTGAAAGTGTTCCACTTGATTCGTTATCCTATTATATCGATCTAACTCAAGGGTATGTAACCGTTGAGCCTCAATTTTCAAATTATGAAGCATTAAAGAATACAGGGCGGTTATATAAAATATCTGATTTCGATCTACTCCAAAAAATTATCGACCTCTACGATAAGAAATATGGCGAGCTTGACCGATTAATGGTTGAAGATAAAAGAGCCATTTTTATGCAGGATGAATTTTTTATCCAAAACTATGCCATGAAACCAGCATCAGAATGGACAACACTAAAAGATATCAAGTCCGATCATATTCGAATTAAATCAGACTTAGTATATATGAACTATCTGGTCTTCATGTATAAAGTAAAAATGCAAATCAATGATAGGTGGACGAAACTCATCAATGAAATACAAATTGTGAAAAATGAAATTGATGTCAAAATCAAGAACAGAAATCGATAGGAAATTCCCATGAAAAAATTACACCTAATTTTGTTTCTCTCTTTTCTCATTGGACAGGAGGAATACCCTGTAGACTGGGAAACAGTTGCAAAAATCCGGGAAGAAGGCTTCCAGCGGTCTGAGATTGCCAATACACTATCCTATATGACGGATGTGTTGGGTGCCCGTCTCACCAATTCAGAAGATATGCGCCGAGCTCAGGAATGGGCCGTGAAAGAAATGAAACGGATTGGCCTCACCAATATCAATGTAGAACCATTCATGGATTATGGTGTTAGCTGGGATAATACCTTTTTCTCTCTCCATATGATTGAACCTGATTACCAGACCATGGTGGGGTATCCTATCGCCCATACGCCGGGCATTAATGGTAGACAAAAACTTGAAGTTGTAAGAACTGATATTAAGACAAAAGCTGACTTAGATAGGTATCGCGGACAATTGAGAGGAAAAGCTGTTTTAGCTTCGCCCCAGGTTTCAATTGATCAGAATCGTTATCGTGATGGAGTTGCGCGCTACACGGAAGAACAGTTGAAAGCTATTTCAGAAAAGCCTTTTCCAAAACCTCCCAGAGGTCCTCGTGGACCTGTCAATCCAGACTTAGTTGCTTCCGAGGAACGAAATGCATTCTTCAAAGCTGAAGGTGTTGCTGTGATACTGGAATCCCGCAGTGGTTGGATCGCCGCTGTAAGAGGGTTTGCCCGACCCGGAGCAAAAAAGGATAAATGGGATCGAAAAGGAACAATAGATCATCTACCTCTTGTTGCCGTTACGCCTGAACATTATAACCGTATGGTGCGGATTACAGAACGGGATATTCCCGTCAAAATTGATATTGAAATTCAAACGAAAATTGGAAGAAAACGCCAGGAAGCACGTAATGTGTTGGGTGAGATTTCTGGAACTGATTTAAAAGACGAAGTGGTAATGTTAGGTGCTCATTTTGATACGTGGCATGCAAGCCCAAATGCCTCAGACAATACATCTGGAGTAGCAGTTATGCTCGAAGCCATGCGTATATTAAAGGCCATAGGCGTGCAGCCAAGGCGTACCATTCGCATTGCACTCTGGTCTGGAGAAGAGCAGGGGCTTCATGGCTCCAGGGAGTATGTGAATAAACATTTCGGGAATCCAAATGATCCAGATGTGGGAAAGAAAACTGGCTATGACAAATTTTCAGCTTACTTTAACCAAGATTACGGACCTGGACAATATAGAGGCATTTACTTACAGGATAATGAACATGTGCGAGAAGCATTCACTTCATGGATACGCCCATTCAAGGATTTACAGATGAATACTATTGCATCCCAAAGTGTGGGCAGTACGGATCATATTCCTTTTGATCGGGCCGGGCTACCAGCGTTTCAATTCTTGCAAGATCGTGTGGGTGGTACTGGCGGACACACCAATTTAGATTTTTTTGATACAATTCCAATTGAAGATATCAAAAAAAATGCTGTAATTGTGGCGTCATTCGTATATCATACAGCAATGCTCGATGAAACACTCCCTCGGAAGGGGAATTAAATGAAATGTTAAATCAATATGTTATTCTTATTGATCTGTATTTGTCTTAGGTATGATATACGAAAAATAATTAATGTAATTTTAATCGGATTTTTTGACTAAAGGAGGTTAGCAATGTCAAGATTAATGAAATCAATTTTTATCACCTTTTTAGGTTTGACCATGCTCATCGCTAGCGATGATTGGTCCAAGAACAAGAAGGCCATCGACAAATCTATCGAGAAACACCGTGAAGCCCTCATCAAAATCAGTGATGCCATTTGGCACAA
>JAERSH010000060.1 GCA_016845785.1 Fidelibacterota bacterium | reverse complement strand
GAAGATGAAGATCGAGGCAAAGCAGAAATTATCGTAGCAAAACAGCGTAACGGTCCTACTGGGATTGTAGAGGCCACATTTATTGATCGATTTGCACGATTTGAAAACATGGCCGCATTTGCAGAAGTAGAAGCTGAGTCTCCATTCTAATGGTCAATTCTCTTTAATGGTTAATCCTCTCGCAAAATTTGCCCCATTTCTTGTGGGTGAATATCCCAAGCCATTCCAGGAATTGCTGAAAGGCATTTCCCAGAATGAACAGATGAGCAATGATGATTTAAAGTCCACCATGTGGCAGGCTTACGAATTTGGTTCTCGTCATCACGAAGGTCAAAAACGCCGTTCTGGTGAGTCTTACTTCGAAGGCCATTGTGTAGAAGTGGCCAAAATCCTTGCCTCATGGAATATGGATCATATTACCATCATTGGCGGATTGCTCCACGATACCATCGAAGACACAGAAGCCACCTTTGAAGAAATTGAAGAAACGTTTGGCACGGATGTGGCCAACCTCGTAAATGGGGTGAGTAAATTAGGTGGGATTCGATTCTCCAGCCGAAAAGCGAAACAGGCCGGAAATTTCATGAAAATGCTCATCTCTGTGGCGAAAGATCTTCGGGTGATTATAATCAAATTTGCGGATCGACTACATAATATGTCTACCATCACTCATATGCCGCGGATTAAACAGCATCGAATCGCCATTGAAACACGGGATGTGTATGCACCCTTGGCCCATCGATTGGGGATGGCTAAAGTGAAGTGGGAATTGGATGACCTCGTCTTGAAAACGCTGAATCCGGATGTATTTAAAGATATTGAATCCAAACTGAAATCATCCAATAAAGAACGTGAAAAATACATTGGCACCATCACGAAAGCCCTAAATGAAGAATTACAGGATTATAAAATCAATCCTGAAGTCTATGGCCGACCTAAATCTCATTCATCTATTTATGGAAAAATGGTGAAACGGGGTAAAGCGTTTGAAGAAATCTATGATATTTTGGCCTTACGTCTCGTGGTAGAAAAAGTGGAAGATTGCTACTTGGCCCTGGGGGTGTTGCATCAAAAATTCAAACCGATTCAAGAGCGATTCAAAGATTTTATTGCCACACCGAAAAGTAATGGATACCAATCCATTCACACGACGGTGGTGGGTCCTGCAGGAAAATTAGTGGAAATTCAAATTCGCACACGAGATATGGAGCAAACAGCTGAGATTGGTGTGGCTGCCCACTGGCGGTATAAAGAAGGGGCCAAGGATGCGAAAAGTGTGGATGGCCATGTAAAATGGCTGCGGGAATTGTTAGACATTCTCCAAAGTGAAGAAAATGACCCCAAAGAATTCATGCATCTACTCAAAATTGATTTATTTGGAGATGAGATTTTTGTATTTACACCTAAAGGCGATTTGGTTCAATTGCCTGTAAAATCCACACCACTTGATTTTGCATTTCAAGTTCACACCGAAGTTGGGAGATCCTGTCTCGGTGCAAAAGTAAATCACAAAGTAGTCCCCTTAAATACAGAGCTCAATAATGGGGATACGGTTGAAGTGATTACCAGCAGTTCTCAAAGTCCCAATTATGGTTGGCTCAAATTTGCAGTCACATCTAAAGCGCGGAACCAAATTAAACGATTCCTAAACAAGCAAGAACGTGAAGAAAGTATCAAAATGGGTGAAGAGATATTGACCAAAAGCCTTCGTCGATTAAAATTACTTAACCAATTGGATGAAGTAAAGGCCGCCTATTCAAAATTTGGTTTCGGAGGTGAGAGCCAATTGATTGAAGCGGTGGGTAAAGGCGAAATATCCGTAAGAGATATTATGGATAAACTGGCCCCCCAAAGAGAATCGGTGGAAGAGGACACCAGTGAAGGCTTTTTCAAATTTCGGCGAAAAGAAAGTCGCAGTATCAAATTGGAGGGGATCTCCAATATTATGGCCAATTTTGGCAAGTGCTGCAATCCTATTCCCGGAGATGATATGGTGGGCTTTATTACGAGAGGAAGAGGTATAACTGTTCATCGTTCTGCCTGTCCTAGTTTGCCTTTGTTGAGCGAAGAATCGGATCGATTGGTTCCGGTGGATTGGGAAGTGACCCGATCAGATCAATTCAATGTGAGATTAAAAGTGGTGGGCCAAGATCGTAAGGGATTATTAAAGGATATGACCGAAACCATATCTAAACTCAATATCAATATGACATCCGTGGACATCAAAGTAAAAGACGCAGTGGCCACGGCAATATTTATTGTTCAAGTCAATAACCTAAAGCAATTGGAACGGGTGGTGAGAAAACTATCCAAGGTGAAAAGTATTGACTTCGTTGAACGTGCCCAACATTAATCTATAAAATTGGGGTATAGCATGGGACGTTTTCTTGCAATAGATCACGGAAGTAAACGGGTGGGCTTGGCCTTGTCTGATCCCATGAAGATTATCGCCAAACCATTCAAAACCATTACATATACTGATTCAGCAGATTTAATAGATTCACTTCGAACCATTATCGAATCCGAATCGGTGGAACGAATTGTCCTCGGATTACCCAGAGGAATGAAAGGGCAGAATACAGCCCAAACCGAAGTGGTCATGACTTTCGCAGATCAATTAAAATCAGGATTAGATATCCCAATAGAATTAATAGATGAACGTCTCAGTTCTGTGAGCGCAGAAAAAGCATTAATCCAACAGGATGTAAAAACAGGCCACAATAAAGGCCGAATTGATGAAACGGCCGCTGCCATTTTTCTACAGCAATATTTAGAGCAAATGCGATAATGCAGTTAATCCGATCATTGTTCGACCGATCACCTTATCAATTGGCGATCATCTCCGGTGTACTCGTTGGGTGTGCTTATCCACCTTTCCCGGGCATCACCGCATGGATTGGGTTCATGCCGCTGGTTCACATCTGGCTGACGCAGTCGCCAAAAGAATCGGCTCGGTGGACATTCTTTGCAGGCGTAATTGTCCACATTATTGCATTCTATTGGATTGGGTTGAATTCAGGCGCATCTCTCGTAGCAGCATTTTTGTCCATGACAGCATCTATACTGTATTTATCTGCAATATGGGCTGGTTTTGGATGGGGCATGGCCACCATAGAAAAACGGTTTGGAAACAGTTTGGCCATTATGCCATTTGTTTGGGCAGCGATGGAGTGGCTTCGCGCATTCGGTCCCTTGGGATTCCCTTGGGCAAATCTCGCCATTACACAGACTAAATTTTTACCCTTAGTCCAAATTACAGATACAACAGGATCAGAAGGGGTGGCATTTTGGCTCATCTTACTTAATATTTTGGTCTATTTATCCATTCGATCTACCGGTAATTCAGGGATACAAAAAAAGGTGTTGGCCGTGGTCTTTATCTTGCCTTGGATTTTTGGCACGGTACGGATCTCTCAGTTTGATTCGGCCGAAGAAAAAGAAGTCCGTACCGTTGCGGCCATTCAGCCCAATGTGAATCCCAATCAAAAATGGGAAGCGTCATTTAGAGATCGGCTTTATACCATCATGGACTCCCTCAATGCAGAAGCATACGCCATGGAACCTGATTTGGTCTTATGGCCTGAAGCTGCATTGCCGGCCTATATGCGTGTTTCTTCGTCCAGATTGAAATATGAATGGCTGGTAAATGATACGAAGATTCCCCTCATGATGGGGACGGTAGATTATGATCGAGATTCCACCGGACGCCGTGTGTACAATGGTACCATTTTCTTCGGTATCAATGGTAATAAAATGTACCATAAGATTTTTCTCGTTCCCTTCGCCGAATACATTCCATTGTCGCCACGGTTTCCTGCGTTGAAAAAACTAAACTTTGGTCAGGCTAATTTTACCCATGGATCGACATTTACTACATTTCCCCTGGATTCTATATATTTCAGTAATATGATTTGCTATGAATCTTCTCATTCTTCCGTTGCAAGAGGATTTGCTCAAAATGGCGCACGATTCCTCACTATTGAAGCCAACGATGCATGGCTGAGAAATTCTTCAGGTGTACGGCAGCATTTTGAATTGGCGAGATTACGGGCAGTGGAGCAACGGATGGGCATCATCCGCAGTGCCAATACGGGTATATCGGGATTGATTCAACCTTCAGGACGGGTGGATCAAAAGATTAAATTCGGCGATCAGGCTGTTTTTCAAGGCGATGTTACCCTTGGCCAAGGCTTGACCTTTTACGGACGATATGGAAGTGTTTTTGCACAAATGTGCTTCATTTTAACGTTGATACAGATTGTATGGTTAATCAGACGACAAAAATAGTACTTATTTTATTTTTGGCCGCTCACGGCATGATTTATGGTCAGCGCAAAGAAAATAAGCCAATGAGCCCTATTCTGAAATCGGCAATACTCCCGGGATGGGGGCAAAAGTCCATGGGGTTTTCATCGCGAGCACGGACATTTCAGTATGTTGAGACAGGCTTGATATTGACCATTGCAGGGACATCCACATTTTCGAATATTATGAAAAAGAACTATGTGGCCTTCGCTTCTCAGCATGCCAATGTATCTTCAGCGGGGAAGTCCCATGAATATTGGGTGGATATTGGCAATTATGATTCCATCGAAGATTATAATGAAGAACACCTCCGAAACCGTGAAATGGATGCCCTTTATCCTGATGATTTAAAATGGAGTTGGGAGTGGAATAGTGCAGACAACCGTAAAGCATTTGAGAAAAAAAGAATTCAAAGCGACCAATTAAAACTAGCGGCCACTTTTGGGATAGGCGCATTGGTGATCAATCATGTGGTCTCTGCCATTGATGCCCTTTATCTTACACGCACTCAGGATGGTCAAATGGTATATATCGAACCCTTTCAAAATATCAATGCGGGCAGTGTAGGCTATGCATTCACCATTCGGTTTTAATCATGAGTAAGCATCCATTCGTGAATCTCTGGTTTTTTCTTGGTTTTTCTGTATCACTACTGGCCACGGATACTTACATCGGATGGTCGATCCATCTTGCTGTTGTCATGGGATTAGCCTTGCTGAATCGATCCATTATTCCCACGATCATGAAACGAATTAAACCCTTCATATTTTATTTTCCCATCATGCTCATTTTCTATATTGGATTTTCATTGTTGCTCACGGATTCATCTATCGGTCATATTACAAATGAAGCTTTTTTTGGATTAATCAAATTGACACTCATGGTGGGTGCAATGATGATTTGTCTTGAATCTACCCCCAGTCAGGACATGGTTACTATGGCCAGGAGTATGTGGGTAAAAATGAATCGACCATGGAGATGGGTAGAGGATTGCTTTTTATTTTTAGGCATGACATTGCGGTTCTATCCCACATTTCAATCCAATTGGACGGCCGTCATGCATAGCCGTCAATCCTTGGGCATATCCACAGATGATTCCCGATTGGCTAAAGTGAAGATGGCTGCAAAGGATATGCCGGGCATGCTCATTCATCAATTGCGTCGGTCAGGGGATGTAGCCACCGCAATGGCACTTCGTGGATATGGGAACATATGTCCACGGGGTGTAACCCATCCCATTCCATTTGGGCGATTCCAGGTTTTTCAAATAGGTGTTATTACACTCGGTTATTGGATCTATCATCAATATGCCCCGTTTTAAAATAACTATCCAATATGACGGCACCGGATTTCGAGGGTGGCAATTACAAAAATCCGACCGTACAGTCCAAGGCGAACTGGAATCCGCACTAAAAACATTGAATAAAAATGAATTAATTCGCGTGCATGGGGCAGGGCGGACAGACACCGGTGTCCATGCCACGGGACAAGTGGCCCATTTTGATTTTAGTACAGAAATGGATTCCTGCGAATTAAAAGATGCACTCAATGGCAATACACCTCGGGATATTCAAATAATGAGTTGTGGTGTGGTGCCGGAAGCATTTCATGCACGATTTTCAGCCACGAAGCGATACTATAATTATCGTGTGCGGACGGATGGTTTTCTGTTGGATCGCCATTATACTTGGCATACCGATAAATTGGATATGAATCTCCTCCAAGAGGCAGCGGCCTATGTTGTAGGTGACCACGATTTCACCTCGTTTAGCCGAAACAATGAGGAATTGGATCATCGGCGGTGCATCGTCTATGAATCTCTGTGGAATGGACATGATGCAGTCGTAAATTATGAAATTACAGGAAATCGATTTTTACATCATATGGTACGGTATCTCGTGGGCACCATGGTAGAAGTGGCCAGAGGTAAATTTCCAATAGATCGATTTAAGTCATTGTTAGATAACCCTACAGAATCAGTACATATTTTTAAGGCACCGCCCAAGGGATTGGTCCTCACCCAAGTGGATTACGATGCATAAGCCACATCAATTTGTCATTGTTGCCATCCTTTTTGGATGTGTATTCGGTCAGTCGGACATAGACCGTTCTCGTCGGAATGCGGTGACGAATGCCATCGAATTGGCCAGTCCTGCTGTTGCCAGCGTCAGTGTCACCCAAGTCCAGCGTTATGCCATTAATCCATTTCAGCGGGATCCATGGTTCGAATATTTTTTTCCTCCCCAAATTCGCCAACGAGAAGTGAAGGGGTCTGGATCGGGGGTAGTCATCAGTCCTGATGGATATGTGCTCACCAATGACCATGTGGTGGAAAATGCAACAAAGATTATTGTCACACTCCCCGGCGGTAAAGAATATAATGCCGATGTGGTGGGATTAGATGATGTGACAGACTTGGCCCTACTCAAATTAGACGGAAATAATTTTCCTTACGTTAAGATGGCCGATTCAGATGATTTGATGATTGGGGAGTGGGTCATTGCTTTGGGTAATCCATTTGGCTTGTTTGATGTGAATCAGCAACCCACAGCTACCATCGGAATCGTCAGTGGTAAAGATTTGGATTTTGGATTTCAAAAAGGGAAAATATTTCAGGATATGATTCAAACCGATGCAGCCATTAATCCCGGAAATAGTGGCGGCCCATTGATTAATGCGAATGGTGAAGTTATCGGTATAAATACATTTATATATACAGGTAGTCAATCCAAGCAGGGCTCAATTGGGATCGGATTTGCCATTCCCATCAATCGGGCAAGGCGGATAGCGGAAGAACTAAAAACCAAAGGCAGAATCGTACGAGACTTTTCCACAGGCCTCAGGGCGCAGCCATTAGATCCCCGAACGGCCACCTATCTGGATATTCCCCTAAAAGAAGGTCTGATTGTGACTCAAATTGATAAAAACAGTCCTGCCGATAAAGCCAATATTGAATATGGAGATGTCATTATATCTGTTGAAAATCAAAAAGTATTAAACCTCGATGATATATTCGAAATTATTGAGGTGAATGATATTCGGCCCGGTGACCGTTTAAAAATGCGGATTTGGCGCAACGGCCGGTATCTCAATCGAACAATGATATTAGGAAAGCTTTAACATGATTGCAAAAGAAGGACGAGTGATACTGATTCCACTCTTATTGATTACATTTCCTGTGGGACTTTATGCCCACGCCACCGATAACCAGACTCTGATTATACTCTATGCCGTATTGGGTGTCCTATTTTTATTTTGCCTCAACTTTTTCAGAGATCCCAAGCGTACCATCCCCATGGATGCGTCACTGGTTATTTCTCCTGCTGACGGCAAGGTGGTTAAAGTGACAGAAGTGGATGACCCCGAAGTGGGCGACGGCGCAAAACTGGTATCCATTTTTCTCAATGTATTTAACGTCCATGTTAATCGCGTGCCCTTGGATGGAACAGTCACATCCATGGAAAGAAAATCGGGTAAATTCCTCGCAGCCTTTGATCATAAAGCATCAGATGAAAATGAACAGGTGGTGACGGTTTTGGCCCATGATTCCGGCCAATATAAAATCAAGCAAATTGCTGGTTTGATCGCCCGAAGAATCTTATGTTATGCCCAACCGGGAAATAAAATGCATAAGGGAGGGCGTCTTGGCTTTATTCGCTTTGGCAGCCGAACTGATTTAATTATGCCTGCCCACGTGGACGTAAAAGTGGAAGTGGGGCAAAAAGTTACCGGCGGTGAAACCATTATCGGACAGATATGAATAATTTTAAACAAAACCGACCCAAACGATTGAAACGGTCCTTCATCCCAAATGTGGCCACTGTGTTCAATATGTTTTTGGGATTTTTGGCCATTACACTCATTATGAATGGGGAGCCCATCAAAGCAGGTTGGTTGATGATTTTGGGTATCCTATTCGATGTAATTGATGGGAAATTAGCCCGCCTTATGGGCCTATCGTCTCGATTTGGGACTGAGTTTGATTCATTGGCAGATACCATCACATTTTGTGCCGTACCATCTGTGTTGGTCTATTATACCTATGTAGATGGATTGCCTAAACTCTTAGGCGCGGCCATTAGTTTTATGCCATTATTATTCGGCACAATTCGATTGGCAAAATTCAATATTGCATCGGATGATGGTCCAAAACCTTACTTTATCGGGCTAACCACACCTTTGGGTGCCATTACCATTGTGAGTTTTATGTTATTCAATTATGAAATGTATGGCCATATGGGCGATCCCAGATCCGCACTGGTACTGGTCGCTTTAGTCAGTTTTCTGGAAATCAGTCCCGTACGGATTACAAAATTCCCTATTTTGAGTTTGAAGCAAGGACGCTCAAACAATCTTCGGCTGATTGGACTGGCATTGATATTGATGGGTCTATTGTTTTATCAAGGGTTGATTCTTTTCCCATTAATGGCTACATATATTTCATGGTCAATCATCCAATGGATGTTGGATCATGATCGTCTGGCAGATGAATCCCCAGTAAATTCTTCATCGGAGAACAATCATGAATAAGCGAGATATGGGTATGGTGGTCATCATCCTGTTGTTCGGTACCCTTTTTGGTACATTATTAGGAGAACTGTTGGGATGGCTTTTACCCGACAGTGTGGTGAAAGAATTTTTCTTAAAAAGTGTCGAATTCAATTTGGGTGGTTTGGTGGGGAGTGAGACTGGCGTAGTTACACTTGATTTAATTATGCTGACCGTTCAATTCGGACTCTCACTTACATTCAATTTCACCAGTATTATCGGCTTTGCGTCTGCCTATTATTTTCTGCGGTATTTCCGGTAAGCAGTATAAATTTACCCTTAACTAAAATCAAGATTTAGCGGAGGATCAGTTATGTCAGGATATGAAATTCATTATGCAGCCATGCCCGGCGGATGGGAAATGGTTGTTATTGCATTGGTTATTCTATTGATGTTCGGTGCAAAAAAATTACCAGAATTGGCCCGTGGATTGGGTCAAGGCATTCGGGAATTCAAAGGCGCTGTAGATGGGGTTAAAGATGAATTGAAAGATGCCCAAGATTCCATTGAAAAGGAACCTTCTGCAGAAGAAAAAACTGACGATTAATTTCTGAATTAGAACTCTGATTAAAAAAGGGATCGGATCGATCCCTTTTTTTTGGCTATTGAACAGTATATTTCCCTCGAAAAATGAAACAAAAACGGTGTCCATCCGTAAGTCCAATTAATTAAAATGATCACATTTGGCAATCCATGGTATCTGGTGGGATTGATTCTTATTCCACTCCTCTATTTTTGGCAGCGAAAATCGGCCAATTCTCAAGAGGGATCCATCCGTATTTCGGCCACTGCATTGGTTTCGGATCAAATGAAAAAACGAGGCAAACGACGGATTCGATTATTGACCACCCTTCAATATTTAACACTTTGTCTGGTCTTAATGGGACTATCGAGACCTCGCCTTATTGATGCCATGCAAGAGACCAATGTGGATGTTGTGGATATTGTATTGGTTATGGATATTAGTTCATCCATGCTGGCCACAGACTTTCCGCCCAACCGATTGGAAGCGGTAAAAAATACAGGCAAAGATTTTATCAATGCCCGTTCCGGAGATCGGATTGGTGTCCTCGTATTTGCGGGCGAATCCTTTATCCAATGCCCATTAACCATCGATCAAGATGTGGTACTGTCTCTTATGGATGAAATTAAAGTGGCAGAACAGTCTTACGATGGTACGGCCATCGGCATGGCCATTGCCAATGCCACCAATCGACTTCGTCATAGTGATGCCAAAAGTAAGGTCATGATTCTTCTCTCAGACGGAAGCAATAATGCAGGGGAGTTAGACCCCATTACGGCAGCAGATTTGGCCGCAAAGTTCGATATTAAGATTTATACCATCGGTGCGGGCACCAATCAGGATGTATCCTTTATTCCCGGCCGGGGATATATTCGAAATGAAATTGACGAGGAGACGCTTCGATCGATTGCGAAGCGAACAAATGGTCGGTATTTTCGTGCCACCAATGTATCGGGATTGGAAGAAGTCTATGCCACCATTGACCAATTGGAGCGGACGGAAATCGAAGTAAAAGAATATACACGGTATCGTGAATTGTTTGGGTGGTTCCTCATTCCTGCATTGATCTTTGGATTGGGTGGTCAAACGGTTGATCGTACACTATTTCGGCGGCGATTATGATTGATTTTCGATTTCCATTCATTCTCTTTGTCTATGTACCATTAGGTTTGCTGTGGTTGGTATGGATATGGCGAGGTCGGAAGCAAAAGGTATTATCCGAAACGGACTCACGACTTCGGGCCCGCCTGTTGAATCAAATGGATTTAAACCGATTGAAGTGGAAACAGCGATTATTATTTTTATCTATGGTGGTGCTCATTTTTGCCGCATCAGGACCTCAAATTGGTACACGTTTGGCCCCATTGGATCGTAAAGGTGTGGATTTGGTTTTTGCCATTGATGTATCCACTAGCATGAATGCAGAGGATGTGAAACCGAGCCGATTGGAAAAAGCAAAATTTGAAATATCCCAAATGATTCGACAATTAAAAGGGGATCGGGTCGCACTCATCGTATTTGCAGGTTCCAGCCACATGTACTTGCCTTTGACCACCGACTATGAGGCAGCCCGTTTATTCCTGGATAAAATTGATACACAAATGATTCCCACCCAAGGGACGGCATTGAGTTCTGCCCTCCAAACGGGATTATCTGCTTTTACGGAAGATGATTCAAAATATAAGGTGTTGGTATTGGTGACAGATGGGGAAGACCACGAAGGACAAGCCATTGATTTGGCGAAACAAGCCGCAGACCGTGGCATGATCATCCACACAGTGGGTGTGGGCACGGCGTCAGGCTCTCTCATTCCTGTGGTAGATAAGCAAGGGATTCGAGATTATAAGCGTGACGGTTCGGGCAAATTGATTACATCCATCATCAATGAAACCATTCTCTATGATATTGCAGCTGCAGGGAATGGTACCTTTGTGAAATTTGATAATAAACCGGCTAATTTCCGGGGAATTATGACTGCCATTGACAGCATGGAAAAACGCACATTAAAATCACATATTTATTCGGAATATGAGGATCGGTATCAGTCCTTCGCTATCATTTCTATGGGATTGATGGTGGTGGGTATGCTGATCCCCACACGGCGTAAAGATAATGATACGTGGCGAGGTCGCTTTGTCCAGTAAGATATTATTTATATTCTGCTTTGTTGTGTCTGGCATTATGGGACAGGACAAAGGGATGAACCATTATGAGAATCAAGAATTTGATGCGGCGCAGCAATATTATGAGTCCATTCTCATGGAGCGTGGAAACAATGCAGCGGCACAGTTTGGTCGGGGTGCATCCTCATTTCAACGGGGAGACTTGGAAACGGCAAAACAATCCTTTGAGCAATCGCTGAAATCTTCAGATCAATCCTTACAGGCAAAAGCATTATATAACTTGGGGAATACCTTTTATCAAAATCAGAAGAATGAAGAAGCACTGGCATTTTACAGGAAAGCCTTAGAGTTGGATCCCACGGATAAAGAAGCCAAATACAACTATGAATTTTTAAAGTATCAGCAAGAGCCGCCTAAAGACGAAAATCAGGAACAAGATCAAAACGAAGATCAAGAGAATCAAGACCAAGAAGAGCAGGACCAGGATAAGGAAAAACAAGAAAAAGAAGAGGAAGAGAACGAAGAAAAAGATCAAGAAGATCAAGAGGAAAAAGAGGAGCAACAGGAAGAACAAAATCAAGATCAAGAACAGCAGGAGCAACAACAGCAGCAACAAGAGGCTTCCGAGGAGGGAAAGGCTCAGGATCTGAAACAGGCAGAAAGTATTTTAGACGCATTGAAGCAGGATGAAAAAATTATGCAAAAGCAGCAAATTGCTCGTGCTAAATCCCGAAAGTTGGCAAAGGATTGGTAATGGCAAATCGGGTTTTTTCAATGATCTTGTTTCTCGGTTTATTATGGTCCCAAGTGACTGTGAATGCATCCGTGGATGTGAATCGGATTTCCCAAAGCGAAACGGTTGGATTTAAAATTGTGGCCACCAATGCGGATGGTACGCCCAACGTCGATATTTCTCCACTGCTCAAAGATTTTAAAATCGTTTCGGGCCCTGCCCAACAAACCAATATTCAGTGGGTGAATGGTGCCATGACCAGTTCACGCAGCCTCAGTTGGACGCTCCTAGCCAAAAAAGAAGGGAAGCTTAACATTCCCGGACTAAACGTAAAAGTGGGAAAACAAGTTTATCGCACGAATCCCATTGGCATTACGGTAGAGAAGGGTGCCGGCCGTGCCCAAATGGCCAATCTATTTATTGAAGCAAAACCGGATAAGGAACAAGCATACCCCGGTGAGCAGGTTACCGTCACCTACCGTTTATTTACACGATTAAATCTTTCCATTGAGGATATTGAATATCCGAAAAGTGTTGGCTTTTGGAATGAAGATCTTCGTGTGGCTCAGACTGTTCGCTTTAGGGATACACAGATTAAAGGTGTGGGTTATAAGGTGGCGACCCTCTATAAAGCGGCCATGTTTCCCACCCAAACGGGGGAATTAGTTATCGCCCCCATGACTGCCATTTGTAATGTAGAAAAACCCTCACGCAGACGGCCCAGTGGTGTATTTGATGACCCATTTTTTAATTCCATGTTTCGGGAGACTCAACGGCAATTTATTCAATCCGATTCGTTAAAAATTACAGTGATGCCTTACCCAAAAACACCGCCGTCAGATTTTACCGGTGCAGTAGGGCGATTTGATTTAGCGTCTTGGGTGGACACATCTAAGGTAAAAGTAAATGAAGCCATCACCTTTAAGGTGAAATTGAGTGGGACGGGCAATTTGAATCAATTCAATATGAGTGCCATTAACTTTCCTCAGAATATGGAAGTATTTCCTCCCACATCCGCATTTAAACGGGATGAATTCAGAGATGAACTCACGGGCGAACAGCAATTCGAATATATTCTTATCCCCAGACAGCAAGGGCAATTTCGACTCAATCCAATTACATTGACTTATTTTGACCCTGCCATTGATCAATTTGTGACGGCACGATCCAAACCGGTGGCCATTCAGGTGAATCCCGGTGATAAATCTGATATTGCATCCGCTTCATTCAATCGAGAAGATGTGGCATTTATTGGTGAAGATATCCATTATATCCGAACACAAATGCCCAAATGGACGGCCCGAGGGGAACAATCTATTCCCATTTGGGTGTGGGGGACTTATCTCATTGCAGCGGGATTGTTTGTCTTCCCGGGTATGTTTTCTAAGGTACAGTCCAATCGTTCATCCACCGCTGGTGTCAGAAGGGCGAAGGGCGCATTAAAAGTCGCATTGAAATCCTTGGATTCCCAGGCAGAAGATCCGTTCACACACACGGCAGAAGTCATGTATCGATATTTTCAGTCCAAGTTATTTTTGGCTTCAGAACATTTAGACCCCATGACATTGGAATCGGCATTAATGAATAAAGTGTCTCATCCATTGGTTTTGGAAGCGGTAGCTATTGCGAAAATTTGTGATGCAGGGCGGTTTGGTCCTGAAGCCAGTGAATCGAAAGATATACTCCAAACACAAGCCAGTGAACTATTGAAGCAGATAGATGGTGAATTGGCATGAAGCGTTTCATCTTAATCATTTGTTTTTCTTTCGGTTGGGGGCAGTCTCCCGATTCACTATATCAATTGGGAAACCGCTACTATGAAGCTGAGCAATTTCAGCAAGCGGCCAATACTTACGAACGGTTATCCCGACAAGTGGTTCATGAAGATTTATATCTCAATTTGGGCAATGCCTATTTCAGAATGGGTGAATTGGGCCACGCCATTTGGGCTTATGAAAAAGGATATGATTTATCACCACGAAATGGCGATTTGAATTACAATTTAAATTTTGTCCGTGCGCAGGTACGGGACAGAATTCTTCCCCCGGATGATTTCATCTTTGTTGCAGTCTATCGCGCAATAGTAGAAAAATTAACCATCTTGGATTTAATGACTTTATGCGGATTTCTATTTATGGGGTTGGGTGCAGTTTATGTCATTAGAATCAATGGTCTAATTGCAGAACGATTTGGTGGCATAATCAATGGTGTTTTGCTGATTCTGATTATATCCACGGGATGGATCATGCTGGATAAGTATTGGGATGTGTCCGATGATCATGAAGCCATCGTCATTGCCTCTGCAGTGGATGTGCGTTCATCGCCGATTGAACGAGGTGAAAATGT